>NZ_KE384119.1:0-166022 GCF_000423965.1 Butyrivibrio sp. VCB2001
AGAGAACTTATCAAAAACTCACTTCTCAGGCAATCCATGTCCAGAAGAGGAAATTGCTGGGATAATGCTCCACAAGAGAGCTTCTTCGGACATATGAAGGATGAACTTGACCCTTATATAAAGGCCTGGGAGGCATTTGATGATGTCCAGTACAGAATAAATGACTGGATCAATTATTATAATAACGATAGGTATCAGGTGCAGTTGCAAGGAATGGCACCAAATGAATACTATCACTATAAAGTAACCAATCAACTACCATCAGCATTGACAATGAAATACAGCCCAAAATAATTGCGTGTGTCCTTGACATGGGGTTCACTTTAGTGTGATCTCCTACCACTACTACTGTCCGGGAAGGAAATTTGGATCAGGACAGTAATAATTCAGGCTGATTTCATAGATACAAAAATAGATACAAAAAACCCGGATACCAGGGATGCGAATCGCTTTCGCTAATCCCTGAAATCCGGGTTTTTTATCTGTTATATTCGTCCTACCTGAATTGCAATAATTATTTCTATAGCATAACTAGGTTTTACTGTGTTCTCAAACTTGAATACCCCTCAACATTCAGCGAGAAGTCGCTGCGGTCAAGTGAGAAGTTCGGGTTGTAGTAAGGATCGCCCTTGTCGAGAACTTCTTTCCACTTGGTGCGGAAGTGCTCGGACTCGCCTTCGTAGCGAGCGGCGTTCTTGCCCTCGAGGTCAAGGCCACGGGACAATGACTCGTAGTGGTAGAGCTCTGCGAAAGGTGTGAATACGTTGAGGTATCCGGCCTGGCGGAGCTTCAGGCAAAAGTCCACATCGTTGAGGCTCACAGCAAAGCCCTCGTCAAAACCTCCAACTTCGTCGTACTTCTTGCGGCTCACCATGAGGCATGCACCGGTTACGGCGCTGACGTCCTGGGCGTAGCACAGGCGGCCCATGTAACCCAGGTTCATGCCGGCCTGACCGTAGTGGGAGTGCCCAGCGGTCCTGTGGGCGCCGAGCTTAAGTACAACGCCGGCGTGCTGGATCTTGCGATCCGGGAAGTAGAGCTTGGCTCCGACGGCGCCCACGTCCTCACGCTGGGCGTACATCAGAAGCTCTTCCATCCAGTTGACGGTGATAACCTGTGTATCATTGTTTAAAAGAACTATGTACTCACCGGTAGAATTCTTAACACCATAGTTAACAACCGCTGAGTAGTTAAATCCGCTATCCTTGCCATCGCCACCGGCCATAGCTTTGTAAACTGTGTAGTCAACAACCTTGACGATGTCTTTAAGGCCACCGTTTGCCAGTTCCTCATAGTAGCCGCGGATCTCGCTGCCCTTGGAGTTATTCTCAACAACGATTATCTCGTAATTATCGTAAACGGACTTCTCATAGATAGAATCTATGCACCTCTTAAGATCTTCCTTGTGCTCGCAGTTGGGAATTACGATGGAAATCTTAGGTGTTCCCTGAACCTCATAGGTGATCTTGAAGATTGTCTCAAAAGCCCTTGTGCTTGTTATCTTGAAGTGGTCATAGCCATGTCTGCGCAGGTGATCTGCCACAGCGCCCTTGGCTGCGTCAATCGCATAAGGCTTGGCATTAATGTCTGATGCAACGCTGCCGGCGTGACTCCTCCAGTAGTAGAGAAGCTTTGGCACATGCACGATGTGCTCCGCTCTGTCAGTAAGACGCAGGATCATATCGTGGTCCTGGCTTCCATCAAACTTAGGCCTGAAGAGCTCTGTTCCATCAAGCAGTGTTCTCTTGAATACACTGAAATGGCAGATATAGTTGTTAGCCCTGAGGTTATCGATAGCGTAGTCAGGCTTGAAATGCATGGTTATCATCTTGTTGATGTCATCGCCCTTGAAGGTGGTCTCATCACAGTAGATGTAGTCTGCATTCTCCTCGTTAATTGCCTTCACATACCAGTACAGAACCTCCGGATGAAGGATATCATCGTGGTCGAAAAGACCTATATACTCTCCTTCTGCCAGTTCCAGGCAGTGGTTTGTGTTTCCGGAGATGCCTTCATTTTTCTCAAGCTTCTGATATTTGATACGGCAGAAGTTTGCAGCATCAGAATCCGCCCCAGGCGTATTCCATCTAGCATCTGTCCTTGTTGCACGCGGGTCTTTCTGGTATTCTCTAACGATTGCCTCAACCGTTCCGATATGCTCAGCATCTGATCCGTCAGCAAGGCACAGCTGCCAGTTCCCATAGGTCTGTGCCAGCACAGACTCGATCATGTCACGAAGGAACTTCTCAGGCGTATTGTAAAGAGGAACAAGAATTGATATAAGAGGCATCTTCTCAAATACAGCACTCTCCTGCTCTTTCCTTGTCTCCTCGCTCGGGAAACTCTCTGTTCCATAATGAGTCATTGCCTTCTTCTCGATCTGTTTGTACTTGATCTTGGCAATGACTCCGCGAAGTGATCCCTGGTTCCTGATCCTATCCCTCTGTCTGATCACCCAGTGCATTGCATTACGTGCCGGAGTAGAAGCCTTCCAAATCGGATTGTTCTTGATACGATTCAGCTTAAACTCGAGCTCCTGGTTCTTATCCTCAAGCTCAGCTATACGTCCCGCCAGGTCTGCAGTCTTCAGCTTCTCCTTCTCGTATGCAGCTTTATAATCAAAGTTCTTGTTATCTTCCATCAGTACTTCTCCAACTTCTATTTCTTTCAGCTTGTACTACTGTATTTTGCAAGTTTCTTATTTCATACAGTACGGCCCGATCAACAGCCTCTAGCTGCTCGACTGTATTCATCAAATTTTTCTCCCAATACAGTAGAGTCTCATCAACAATCTCTAGCTGCTCGACTGTATTCATCAAGTTTTTCTCCCAATACAGTAGAGTCTCATCAACAGCCTCTATCTGCTCGACTGTATTCATCAAGTTTTTCCCTCAATACAGTAGAGTCTCATCAACAACCTCTATCTGCTCGACTGTATTCATCAAGTTTTTTCCTCGATACAGTAGAGTCTCAGCAACAACCTCTATCTGCTCAACTGTATTCATCAAGTTTTTCCCTCGATACAGTAGAGTCTCAGCGACAGTCTCTATCTGCTCAACTGTATTCATCAAGTTTTTCTCTCGATACAGTAGAACCTCATCAACAGCCCCTGCATTCGCGACTGTATGTATCAAGTTTTTCCCTTGATACAGTAAGCCCTCATCAATAGCAGAAATAATAACAGCAAGCTCTGCCAGAACCTCAGCGCAAACCGCGCATATCTTCCTCGCAAGCGAAGTGCCAACGCAATTTACTTCCTTGCATCCTTTATCTTAATCACATTCGGCACCCAGTTGATGAGCTTAAGCCGACTGGTCTTATCAATGGCCAACATTCCGATCTGATAATATCCCGGAGGCAGCGTATTCTTGTCGATCCTGAGCTTGTATCCTGTCAGGTCCACATTCACCTGGTCACTGAGTCTCACACGGATGTCAGGTCTGTACCAAACATAAGGCACAAAGCTATATACCTTGGGACCTGTAGGTCCGACCGAACCGTCGGGGCTCTTCTGGATCTGCCGAAGCACAAGCTTCTTCTCGAAGCATGCATTATCTGAGCCGATGACAAAGCTGTAGCCCTTGAGGAAATATCCCTCATCATGGCCCTTGGCAGTTACGCCGTAGAGCCAGTTGTCCATGGTGCCGTTGTACTCGCAGCCAACGCGCAGGCACTGGTCCTCTCTTGCGCCGCGGATGCCCTTCTCATGGATGGTTGCAGTCGCGTATGGCAGTTCCTCAACAGGAGTGTAATCCTCGCGAGGAATGATTGCAGAAATAGTCTCATCCTCAGTCAGGTGAGGGCTGTAGAAAGGATCCCAGTTGTAGAGATGCGAATGCCTTGTCATAAGGACATCGCCCTCCACCGCCAGCCTCTCCATCTTCTTGGGATCGAGGTTATCAAGGCCCCTTGTAAGGGACTCGTGGTGATAGAGATAAATATGATTGCAGCAGACATTGTAGTAGCCCTTCTCGTGTATCGAATAGCACAGATCAACATCGTTGAAAGCTACAGCAAGGTCCTCCGGGAATCCGCCTGCATCAAGGAACTTTTTGCGACTTACCAAAAGACATGCAGCCGTAGCGCCTATCATGTTGTGAATTCCTCTGTTATATCCGAAGTAATGACTCTTGTTGTCGTGCATCTTCTGGAGCTTGTGCACCGGACCACGCCTTACATTAGCGATTCCGGCGTGCTGGATCAGATCCGTATCCGGATAAATGAGCTTGGCTCCTACTGCACCGACATGCCTCAGCTGCGCCTGGGACAGCATCTCGCGAAGCCACCCTTCCTTGGCACACTCAATGTCGTCATTCATGAAAAGCAGATATTCTCCGGTGGAGTTCTTAACCCCCTGATTGCACATAACGGAGAAGTTGAAATCCTGGAGTTTGTAGATATAGTTGATCTTCACAAGGCCGTTCTTACGTGGAGCCCTGGAAGCATAAACGCCGTACTTAACCCTGTTTGCTGCATTTGAGCCATTATCAATAATGACAATATCGTACTTGATGTTGTCATCACCTGTGGTCTCGATTATTGAATTAAGGCACTGCTGCAGCACCTCGGGGTGATCTTTGGATGGAATGATGATACTTACAGTTGCAGGCGCAAGGAGCATGTGCCTTGATGAGTGGAAGCTCCTTCCGTAGAACACGTCCTGCTCGGGGCTTCTGTGGAACAGTATCTGCTTGATATGTCCAATCGGAAACTCCAGGCCGGTTCTCTTGGCGAAGGCGTGCTCATGTATCGCCAGCATGCAGAATAGTACGTCTGCAGACAAAAGAGATGCCTCCAGCCCCGCCTGTTCTACACTGCCGCGCTTGTTTGCCGTTCCGCCCAGCATTTTAACTGCGTTGTCGTATTCCTTTGCAGATGCATGCATGGCCTTAGCTCTGCATGCAAAAAAACTGCCTATGTAAAAAGCATTAAGATATGAATCGGGAGACCAGTCAGGCTTGAAGTACGGATGAATGTATTTTCCGTTTGCGGAAGCCTCATCCTCATCTCCGTAAACTACGTTGTGTTCGGGGTGCGCGATAAAGTACTGTCTGACAACCTCAGCAGCTTTCTTGATGAGCTTGCCTTTGGGACTAACAAAGAGGTAGACCACGTTGTCATCGCCCTCGTTGTCCTGAACTTCCCATACTTTACCGTAGGGGATAACCTTGACTGTAGGGTCCGGGAGCTTGTGGGGTACCATCTCCCCGCTCTCACTCTGTTCATACATGACAGGTGCAGTGGCCATGACCACAGGCTCTTTTTCCCGGGCGTGCTGCCACTTGTCATAAGCTGAAGACTTGCCGGCTAATACCTTGTTGTATTTAGTTGTGCTCTTCTTCACAAGCCCTGACTTTACCAGACCTTTAAGCATATCCCCTTAATCCCACTCCTCGTCTTTATACATGCGCTCTTCGCGCTTTTCTATGATCTTCTTGCCGATCTTCTTGATCAGATTCTTACCACCCTTTTTAGGCTGAGGTGCCGGCTCTTCCTCGTGAAGAGAATCGGCGATGGCATCCGCTGCATTTCTTGGAATCAGCGTTGTAAGGAGCGTCAGCTCCAAATGATTCCTGGCCTGCATATTCAGTTTCTGACTCATAAGCCCAAACTCAATATTCGGGTCCTCAGAATTAAAGACAAATGTATCATCGGAAATCCACTGACCATTTACCGGATGAATGTCAATGTCGCATCCGGGATCAGAAATTGCCTTGCCATTCCAAAGCGCATCCTTGATGGTAACAATGCATGGTGCAAATGCAGGATCCACGCGGACAGTTCTGCAATCATCGGAAATGCGAAGGTCCAGAGTGATGATGTTGTTGTCATCATAGACCTCCTCCGGGAAGAAGGAATCATCCTCGGAGTAGCCATTTCCCTCATCGAGATAGACCTGAACGCAGTCATCCGGTCTTGCAGCCTCAGCGCCGCCACGCAGCTCTTTTGGCACGATAGTCTTTCTGCCAAGAGCCTTCCAAAGCTCAACCATGGACTTGCGATTGCCTGTCACATACTTCTGGAACTGATACTCCTCCTCCAAAAGCTCTTTTGCCTCATCCTCGGTGATATCAAGCTTCTTGTAAAGTGGCTTAAGATCGAACTTCTCGCGCTTGCGATCCTCTAATCTGTAGCAGTAGAGCGCCCTCCAGACCTGTTCCTTGGCCGGAATGCACTTACCGTAGGTCCATTCATAATCTATTATAGTCCAGATCGGGCCGTTGACCATAATGTTGGAAAAGATAAGGTCGTAGTCCGAAACGGGATAGTCCTCTTTGTAGCTGATCCTCTTGATGTACTCGCCAACCAGCGCGAAGAACCCGTCGGGGTCGTCCCTGTCAACGCACTCATCCAGGAGCGATGCCAGTGGCACTCCGTTGACAAAAGAGAAAACGGCGCAGCCAAGCTTCTCATCAATCGAGCAGTCGTTGATCTCAAGATCGCCTCCCTGGAACCTCTGGCGGAGCCCTAAGTACGCGTCACGAATGCCGAAAACATGCTCTTTGGCAGCCTCGGTCAGCGGGAACTTGCGGATGACTCTGCGTCCTGTTTTATCAATCGCGATGTCGGTCCTGATCTTGAACTCATCCACGCGGTCATTACTGTACTTGCTGTAGATGGTATCAAACCCGGGTCCGAGTATTACTTCAAAAGAGTTCGCGAACTCCTGATACATGTCCTCACGCACAAGGTCTTCGTAAGCTCTTTTCTCATTAAAGAGCACAAGCCTGTCCTGGTCGTAGTTGCGGACGTTGTCCTGCAGATCCCCGAACTTGGGGGTGTAGGAATCCGAGTGCAAAAGAGACATGAACTTGTAGTCAGGATATGGATAATAGAAATGGTACTCATTCATTCCGCATTTCTTGAAGATGTTGATAAGTCCGTTTCTACTAAATGTTCTTGCAACTGAGTCGGGTGAGTAGCCTTCAATGCCTGTAAAGTAGCTGCCCAGGTGGTCTTCCTTGCAGCCGGCAAAGTACTTAAGTCCCAGCCTGTTCTCGATGGCGATGACGATTCTGCCGCCACGTTTTAAGTGTCTCTTGAGCATGCGAAGGAACTTCTCGTAGGGGCTGTCAGTGCCGATGTAGCCCTGGCCGTACTCGAAGACGCCGATGAGGAAGATGTAGTCAAAGTCCTTGGGAAGGTCGGGCTCGATGTCCCTGAAATTACCCACGTGGATGGTGACATTGTCGCAGTCAGCGTTACGGGTTGCGTTGATCTCTGACCTTCTGCGGGAAAGATCGCAGGCCACAACCTCTTTTGCCTTGGAAGCGAGCATGCCTGTGATGGCGCCACAACCTGAGCCGACTTCCAGGACCTTGGCGCGCTTGTCCATGGGGATCCACTCGACGATGTTTGCACGCTGGTCGGAGAGGTGGTACATGATGGGCCAGTTGTTGCGCTCCTCGATGACCTTCTGGTACTCTTCTTTTTTGTATTTTTTGACAATCTCAAGAAGGTCGTTCTCGATAGCTCCATCGCTGTAGAGATCAACCCCTGAGTAATGTTTGAAATTAAGGCTTACGCCGCCTATTTTAATAACTTCTTGCATTTTGTTTATTCCTTAGCGTCCTGTACAACGCATTTTGATTCCATGTCATAGTAACCAACTGTGTTCTTGTCGGAGACAACAGTGATGTTCAGGGCATCGTAGAGGCGATGGTAGACTGTGAAGTCGTTCTGCTCAAAGCCTGTAACTCCGAAGCTGATCAGGTACTCGCCGCCCTGAAGGGTCATTTTCTGGGTAAAAGAAATTTCTTTTACATCTCCTGCTTCTACCGGGTCAAGGAATGCCTTTTCCACCATGGAGTTGGTTCCTGTGATCTCGATGCCCATGATGTTCTTGAAGGTGAAGGCAAAGATGGGCGCTGCCACTGCCTGCTTAAAGCGGACCTTCATGTGAACTGTGAACTCGCTTCCTTTGATGATGGAATTGGTGCGCGTTCCGCGGTCGTCGGTTACGTAGTATTCTTCTATGCTTGCTGCGCCGTCGCCGTACTCGAGGGTGTCGGGGTTGGCAGCGGGATTGGATGTCTGGGTATCGGCAGATTCAGCTTTTGTCTTCTTGTCTGACTTGATCTTCTTATCAGAATCATCAGAAGCCTTGGCTGCTGCCTCGCGGATCTGCTCATCATCCAGGAGATTCTCCGTATCGCCTGCACTTGGCAGCGGATACTGTCCAACGAGGACCTGCTTGTAAATATCAATCATCTTCTTGGGAGTTCCCTCGCCCAGGAGCACGCCCTGATTAAGGAGCACTGCTCTGTCGCAGTACTTGCTGATGCTGGAGAGGTCGTGGGATACGAAGAGGATGGTCTTGCCCTGCTTCTTGAACTCCTCGAACTTGTGATAACACTTGGCCTGGAAGAACACGTCTCCTACAGAGAGGGCCTCATCGACAATGAGGATCTCCGGGTCAATATTGATAGCTACCGCAAAAGCCAGGCGGACAAACATACCGCTGGAGTAGGTCTTGACCGGCTGATAAACATAGTCGCCGATGTCCGCAAACTCAAGGATCGCGTCAAGGCGCTTGGTGATCTCTTCCTCCGAGAAGCCGATCATCATGCCGTTCAAATATATGTTATCGATTCCGTTGTATTCCATGTTAAAGCCGGCGCCCAGCTCAAGGAGAGCCGAGATATGACCATCAACGTTCACCTCACCGGATGATGGCGAAAGAACTCCTGTAATGATCTTGAGGATGGTACTCTTTCCCGAGCCATTGGTTCCGATGATGCCGACAGTCTCACCCTTCTTGACCGTGAGGTTCACGTTATTGAGGGCCAGGTGCTCCTTGTACCTGTTCTTCTTAACCAGCCCCAGTGAGTCTTTCAGACGGTCAATCGGCTTGTCATATAGTTTGTAAATTTTCGTGAGGTTCTTGACCTCAATCGCTATGTCTTTTTCCATGTATGAATCCTTATCACAGAACGTCTGCGAAGTGAGTCTTACTGCGTTTAAATATCAGTGCTCCGAGGCAGAATGAAGCTACCACAAAGAGCCAGAAATACGTCGATGAATAGAAGTGCTCAAAGAACCATGTGTCTCCGTAGATCGAGTTCCTGAATCCCTCGACAATATAAGTCATAGGATTGAGCTTGACCAGCCACTTGTACTTATCAGGCACGATCTCGATGTTCCAGAGAATAGGTGTTGCCCACTGGAACAGCTGCAGGCCGATGGAAATGATCTGCAAAAGATCTCTGAAGAACACCACGATAGCGCAGGTTGCGTAGCTGATTGAGAGCACCAGAATAAACTCGCAGCCGACATAGTAGATCAGCTGAAGCCAGTAAACATTCGGATAATAGCCGTAAATGCAGGCGATGACCATCATAACTCCGATGAAGAAGATATGGATGAACATTGCTGCGATGATCTTGATGATGGGCAGGATACTAATTTTGAAGAGTACCTTTTTAACAAGATAGTTGTACTCTAAAAGAGACGTTGTTCCGTTGGTCAGAGCCTCGGAGAAATAGAACCAGGGCACAAGACCTGCTGTAAGGAACAGAACGTAAGGGACTTCCACGCCCCCGGAAACCGCCTGGGCCTTAGCTGTAAAGACAACGTCGAACACAATATAATACATACAAACAGTGACCACCGGCTGAGCCAGTGCCCACACTATACCCATGTAGGATCCTGCGTATCTCTTCTTGAAATCGTTGATGGCAAGGCGCTTAATTAGGTTCCTGGAATTCCAGAGCTCAACGGGAAGGACCGTGAGCCTGTCATACCATACAAAGACCAGAATGCTGCCGACAGCGATGAGGATACATCCGCACACTTTTTTAAGTAGCGCAGTCTGCGGATCCTCGAGTGGGTTGTTATGAAAGATAAGTATCAGCGCCAAAGCAAGCGCTAATGTGTAGAAAACCGCCAAAGCTATAGCCTTTGCCGGTTTCTTTTTTGCAGAAATCAAAGTTCCTTAATTCCTCCCCACTTAGTATCCCTCTCGGAAAGATTAAGCTTCATGTCATCAGTGATAGGCCACTCAACGCCAACGTCGGGGTCATCCCACTTTATTCCGCCCTCTCCTTCCGGGTGATAGAAATCTGAGCATTTATATGCGAACTCTGCGTAATCTGAGAGTACCAAAAATCCATGAGCAAATCCCTTAGGGATAAAGAACTGCTTCTTGTTCTCAGCTGTGAGCTTAACTCCGAACCACTTTCCATAGGTCTTTGAACCCTTGCGCAGATCCACTGCCACGTCAAAAACCTCACCGTTTATGCAGCGAACAAGCTTGTCCTGTGGATGCTCTGTCTGGAAATGAAGGCCGCGAAGTACGCCCTTTGTGCTGGCTGACTGGTTGTCCTGAACGAACTCGCAATCGATGCCTGCCTCTACGAAATCATTCTTGTTGTAGGTCTCCATAAAGTATCCTCTGTTATCGCCGAATACCTTAGGTGTGATGACCTTAAGTCCTTCAATTTCGCATGTTTCAACTGTTATCTTACCCATTGCTCTAAAAATCTCCTAAATATATTTTATGGTTGTCCAACCGGAGTTCCGGTTATTGTCTGATCTGCCGGGATGTACTGTCCGTAGCCGCCGTTTGGCGCATCAGGAAGGCTCGTAAGGTATCCCGATGAATCCGCAGCGCCCTCCAGGCTTGGGTTTGTAAGCTCACCCACCACTGCCATTCCTGAGCCGGGTCTGTCCTCTTCTTCGGCAAAAGAGCTCTCGGCGCTCCCCTCATCAGTGCTGGCATCTGATTTCTTGATCACCACTACTGATGGGATCTTCTCGGTCTCATCAAAGAAATCATCATCAAGAAGAAAAGCGTTTAAGCTGTCACCGATCTGGTCGCCGTAGATGACCTCTTCCTCAGTGGCTTCTTCTGTAGCAGCTTCGGTGGCTGTCTGCGTCTTTTGCCCCCAGCCGAACAGGCTGTTGATCTTGTCTGTGTTAGTGGCGTATACGATCACCAGCACCAGAATGAAGGCGCTTAGGATGGTAAGTATCGCCATTCTGAAAACTCTTGTATCCATAACGCTCCCCCAAAAACATTACGCTCTCGCGCTATTACAGCCCATTGGCAACTTCCACTAAGTATTTGCCGTAGTCTGTCTTCATAAGAGGCTCAGCAAGTGCCAAGAGCTGGCTCTTATCAATGAATCCGCGTTTGTAAGCAATCTCCTCGATGCAGGAAATGTAAAGTCCCTGCCTCTTCTGGAAAGCACATACAAAGTCTGACGCATCAAGAAGTGAGTCGTGGTTGCCTGTATCAAGCCATGCAAAGCCGCGTCCCATGGTCTCAACGCGGAGCTCACCTCTTCTTAGGTACTCGTTGTTGATGCTTGTTATCTCTATCTCGCCTCTTGCTGAAGGCTTAACATTCTCGGCGATCTCTACAACCTTGTTGTCGTAGAAGTAAAGTCCGGGAACTGCGTAGTTACTCTTAGGATTCTCAGGTTTCTCCTCGATGCTGATGGCCTTTCCGTTCTCGTCGAACTCAACAACGCCGTAAGCTCTTGGATCTCTTACATAGTAACCAAAGATGGTTGCGCCCTTTTCCCTTGATGCAACCTCTCTAAGAAGTTTAGAGAAACTCTGACCGTAAAAGATATTGTCGCCCAGTACCAGTGCCACAGAGTCTTTTCCTATAAACTCAGCGCCGATGATGAAGGCATCCGCAAGTCCTCTGGGCTTTTCCTGAACTGCGTAGGAGAACTTCATGCCAAGCTGGCTTCCGTCACCAAAGAGCTCCTCAAATGCAGGAAGATCACGTGGTGTCGAGATTATAAGTACTTCTCTGATGCCGGCCAGCATCAGAGTTGAAAGCGGATAATAAATCATGGGCTTGTCATAAACAGGCATCATCTGCTTGCTCATAGCCCTTGTCAAAGGATAAAGACGTGTTCCACTACCACCTGCTAAGATAATTCCCTTCATGAAATAATCTCCTTATCTGTTTGAATACATCTTCTCGTAGTATTTCTCATAGTCACCGGATGTAACGTGCTCCATCCACTCAGAGTTCTCGAAATACCACTTGATAGTCTTCTTGATACCCTCTGCGAACATGGTCTCTGGCTCCCAGCCGATCTCTGCCTTGATCTTGTCAGGTGCGATGGCGTAGCGGCGATCGTGACCCTTTCTGTCTGTTACGTATTTGATGAGGTCGTAAGAAAGATGTGCCTTACGAGGATCTGAGTCATCAAGCTCCTCTCTTAAGGTATCGATGATTGTCTTAACGATCTCGATGTTCTGCTTCTCATTGTGTCCGCCTACGTTGTAGGTCTCGAAGAGTCTGCCCTTTTCCTGAACCATGTCGATGGCCTTGGCGTGATCTTCTACATATAACCAGTCGCGGACGTTCTTACCGTCGCCGTAAACCGGAAGGTCTTTTCCCGCAAGAGCGTTGTTGATGATGAGGGGAATGAGCTTCTCAGGGAACTGGTAAGGTCCGTAGTTGTTGGAGCAGTTGGTTATGTTGGCAGGGAACTTGTAAGTGTCCATGTATGCCTTAACCAGCATGTCTGAGCTGGCTTTACTTGCTGAATATGGGCTGTGAGGTGAGTATGGTGTTGTCTCATAGAAGTATGCGTTTGGATCGTCATCCAGTGAGCCATAAACCTCATCAGTTGAAACGTGGAGGAACTTCTTGCCCTCTTTAAAAGAGCCATCGGGAAGCTCCCAGGCCTTCTTGGCAGCGTTAAGCATTGTTGCTGTTCCAAGAACATTGGTCTGAACAAAGACCTCAGGGTTGACGATTGATCTGTCAACGTGGCTCTCAGCTGCGAAGTGAACAACTCTGTCGATGTCGTTCTCCTCGAAGATCTTGTTGATAGCATCGCGGTCGCAGATATCAGCCCTTACGAATGTATAGTTGTCGCGTCCCTCAACGTCGCGCAGGTTCTCAAGGTTTCCTGCATAAGTAAGCACATCCACGTTGATGATGCGGATCTCGTTGTCGTATTTCTTGAACATGTAATGAATGTAGTTGGAGCCGATGAATCCGGCGCCTCCGGTAACTAAGTAGGTTCTCATATCTTTTCCTTTCCTAGAAAAAAGCATAATTTAACTAAATAAGTATACCACATGCAAGAGCCAAGTAGAAGAGTCCCATTCCGTAACACATATAACGGGGCTGCGGGAATATCATAGAGCCCGTAACCACGCAGTTTATAGCTATTCCAGCAAGAACGATGAACATCATTCGAGCTGCAAGGGCCCTCTGAGAGGTCTTTTTCCTGAGGAAAAGAGCTATAAATGAAGCCAGGTAGATCACATAAATAACGAGCGATGCCTTTACCAGCACGGCCGGTGATATGTTGGCGTTGGAAATCACGAATGCCTTCAGGATATTGGCAGTCAAAACATAGACAGCTCCGCGGTCTTGTCCCTTAACGATGTTTGAAAGCGCATGTCCCAGGAGCTTTCCAAAAAGCAGATTTTCAATCTCATTCTCTTTTATCTGCGCATGAGTCCTGTCAAGCTCCGGATAGTGCTCAGCGACGTATTCATCACAGATCGGGAGCACCACATCAAAACCGATCACATCATAGGCATCGGCGTAGTGCGACGCCATTGCCACCCAGTCCGAGTTGAAAACAGTGGAATTCTCTGCCAGCTCATAGCCGGGTGCGTAATCAATAGTGAGCTGCTGAGCGCGGCACTCATCGTAAATCCTTGTATAAAGAGCTTCCATCTCCGGATACTTCTCGGCATCAACATCGGCAAAAAGCTGCGAATCCTCAGGCAACGCCGTGTAGATGAGTGTATCCAAACCGCCTTTGCTGTTACCGATATGGGAAGTAAAGACACCTCGCATAGCCAGATTATACCCGCGATCTGCAAGAGTTATTACCACGAAAGCCACCACCACAGCTATCACTGTGAGAGAGAAGTTTCTAAGGGAGCGATGTCTTTTAACAAAAAGGTGAAGTATAAATGACGCAAAGCCCCAGGTTATCAGGACTATGAGCATCTGCTTTCTGATGCTGCAGATTATTATGCTCAGGCAAAAGAGCTTTAGGATGGATTTTCGCTCGTACCCATCGAAGCTCTTTATAAGCTCAACCGTGAAGATGACGTAGAGAGGCATCGCAAGGGCTTCGGTCATGAGACTTTCAGAATACATAGAGCCGCGACCCGCGATAAATCTGTTGATTCCGGCAACGCCTGCCTGTCCGAGCATGGCAATCGCAGAGAGGAGCCGGGATTTCTTTTCCCCGAGAGCACTTGTTTCATTCAGGATAAAGAATCCGAGGTGGCAGGAAGATGCTACCCACAAGAGGCTCTGAAGGATGACTGCCAGAGTCAGATAAGCCGGGAGTCCATAGGGCTGCGCCTCTATATGCAGGACTTCGAAAAGCCGGCGCAAGCCCAGCAGAAACAGCGGATATACCGGTTCCCTTGAAAAGTCCATGTCAACATAGCTTGGCGTATCAACACACCAAACCGGCCCGTCAAATAAAGCTATCCCTACGAAATAAATTGTCAATAACGCAAAGGACAGAAGCTTAAAAGCTTCTGTTCCTCTGTTTGATTTATTCTTGAACATCGATCCTCCGATCAGTTGTAAAGAATGTTCATGTCAACATTTCCTGAAATACCGCAAACTGAACCCTTTGATGTGTACTGCCACATGTCGTAGCGAGTTGCTGTGTAGCTTACATTTGCTGCGTACTGAGCAAGCCAGATCTTGTAATTGGTCAGTGATGCAGTATTGATGTTCTTGGTAAACCAGGTCTTGTTGGAGTAAACACCTGCCCTGTAGCCTGCGCTCTGGATGGTTCCGCAGAAAGCCTTGATGTTGGCTGTACGCTGGCTTGCGCTGATGGTATCTCCACGACCGTTACTTCCCTCAACGTCGATGTAGATAGGGAAGCTGAGGCTGTAACCCTTGCAGAGGTTGATGCACATGGAGGCTTCCTCTACAGCTTCAACTTCGTTGACTGCCTGTGAGAAGAAGTAAACACCAACTCTGAGTCCTGCTGCCTGAGCGCCCTTGATGTTTGCTCTGAACTTGGGATCCTCGATGAGCGCACCTGCTGATGATCCTCTGTATCCACAGCGGATGATAACAAAGTTAACACCGTTGTTCTTAACCTTATTCCAGTCGATGTTTCCGTTCCACTTGCTGACGTCGATTCCGAGAGTTCCTGATGATGAGGAAAGCACTCCGTCGCCGCCAAAGGTGTACTTGGCGCCCTTGATGACCTGCTCGCCGGTTACATAGTTACCGTTCTTGTCGTAGTAGTAGGTCTTGCCATCGATGGTCCACCAGCCCTGCTTAACGTCAGGACCGGACTTCTCTTTTCTGAGATAGAAGGTTGAACCCTTGTAATAATCGTCGTAAGTAGCCTCAACATAATCGCCGTTGGCGTTCTTTACGTAAACAACGTTACCGTTCTTGTCCTTAAGGACTGTAGTCTTGCTGATGACGGTTACTTCTACAGTTCCGTCCTTGTAGCCTTCACACTTAACTGTGATTGTTGTGCTGCCTGCTCCGACACCGGTAATTGTTCCGTCGCTTCCGACTGATGCAATATCAGACTTGGCAGATGAGTAGGTCACCTTCTTGTTTGAATCCTTAGGAGCAAGCTTAAAGGTTCTGCCCTGAACGAGAGTAACCTTGGTCGCATTCATATCGACAGCATTTTCACTGTTCTTAGTCACTGTAACTTCTATTGTCGCATCCTTGTAACCTGATGCTGACATTGTGATGGTTGCCTTACCTTCCGCAGCACCCTTTACTGTTCCGTCCTTAGCAACTGTTGCAATCTTTTCATCAGAACTCTTGAATGTAACAGCATTTGCGTCGATTCCGGAAACTGTGAGCTTGCCTGTTGCACCGATCGCGATGCTGAAAGGTGATGGGCTTGATGAGAAGGTGATGAGCTTTTCATCAGCCTTGGCTACTGTTACTTCTGCCTTGGCCTCCTTGTAGCCTTCGGCTGTAACAGTGATTGTAGCCTTACCTTCTGCCTTGGCCTCGATTGTTCCGTCGCTGCCAACAGCTGCAATGTTATCTGCGCTTGACTTAAATGTCACTGATGAAGGACCTGTGGCTGTGAGCTTTGTCTTTTCCCCGACCTTCATGCTTATATTTGTACTGCTGAGTGTCATGTCCTTGAGCACAACTTCAGCCTTCTTAACCGATACTGTTACCTTGCCATCGTTGTAGCCATCAGCCTTAACAGTGATGGTTGCGCTTCCTTCGCCCTTGGCAGTTACTGTACCGTCGTTTGACACTTCAGCTACCGCACTGTCACTTGATGTGCAGGTAAAAGAGCTTGGTCCGGAAACAGAGACATTGGCTGTCTGTCCAACTTCAAGGCTTGAACTTGAAATTGAAACTGTCATATCCTTAGGTGTTTCAACAGGAGGTTCAGTTGATGCGCCATCTCCTGAAGACGCGCCACTACCTGAATCCTGATTTCCACCATCGCCGGAGTTGCCATTTCCACCATCATCAGGATTGGTGTCGTCTCCTGTTCTCTCAGCACCTGCAACAGCCGGATCACCTTCTGTTCTTCCCTTAGAAGCCGAAAGTCTTCTGATGGTTCCTGTAGGGATCATGGAGCTTGTGCTGGGATCAGCGATTGTATCTTTATTTATCTGCTCGTAATTATATTTTCCACTTCCTGAACTTGAGCTGCCCTGGTTTGAATCAACCCACTCAACTGTGTCTGTAAGAGCTGACTCTACAACTTCCTGGACTGCCGTATCCTCTTTTGCCGCATTGACCTGCGACTCTTTCTTGATCTCGTTGCTGACATCGACAACCTTGGTCTCGACCTTGTCCTTGACTGTCAGGGTCTGAGTTCCGAGTTCAAGAGCATAATTGCTGAATTCAGAAGGCAGTGCATTAGGTGTGATCTTGTACTTGCCGGCTGTCAGGTTGTTCTTGTAGATGATTCCATCCTTGTCGTGATCATCGTAGGTTATCTTGGTTCCATCCGGAGTAACAACAGTTATTTCAAATGGCACATTAGCCACAAGCTTGTTGGTCTCTGAATTAATGAACTTGACCTTCATGTCGCTCTTGATGGAGGTGAGAGTCATCTTGATGGTAACTCCCTGTGCATCGTCTGCGACTTCTTCCTCTTCTTCCTCTTCCTCCTCCATGATGATGCCTGCAGTCATGGCCCTTGCACGCTCTGCATCAGCTACTGCAAGAAGTCCTGTTGAACCGATGACATCATTGAACTGCATGTCAGCTCCGATTTCCGCAAAGGAATTGATCTCAGCAGTTCTTCCAAGGGCATCTCTGTAGAATGACATGGTTATAAGACCGCCAACCACAAGCAGAATAGCAACTATTGCCGCTGCGCGCTCTGCAAAAGAAGTGTTCTTCACAAACTCAATTATCTTGGCTCCGGCACCTGCTCCGCCGCGTCTTCTGCGATCTTTGTCTTTTTTGTCGTATCTATCGTGCTTATCACGGCCTGATCTCTTGTCCGCTCTTGATGCACGAGAAGATCTTCCGCTGTCACGACCGCCTCTTGCGCCATGTGCTACTGCAGCTGCTGCGTAGTAATCATCCTCGTCATCGCGGTAGTCTTCATCGTAGCGATCGTAATCTTCTTCGTATCTGTCGTACTCTTCAGCGTCGCGGTAATAGCGTTCGTCATCGTAGCGATCGTCTACTTCGTCCTCATAGCGATCATCTTCTTCGTCTTCGTATCGGCCTTCTTCATCATCTTCGTATCGGCCTTCTTCGTCGTCTTCGTATCGGCCTTCTTCGTCGTCTTCGTCCTCGTAACGAGATTCTACCTGGTCGCCGTAGGCTTCCTCGAACTCTGCGTCGTAGTCTTCATCTTCGTCTTCGTAGTCGGCTTCCTGCTCAACTTCGTCTGTTTCTACTTCATCGCGGTAGTCAGTGTCAGCTTCTACTTCGTCAACTTCGTCTGCTTCTACTTCGTCGCGGTAGTCGGCGTCGTCTTCTGTACCATCAACTTCATCTACTTCATCGCGGTAATCGACGCCCTCTTCTGCATCATCTGCATAGCGAGCATCTTCGTACTTGTCTTCTGCTTCGTAGGATTCCTCTTCCATGTAATCTTCATCGGAGAAGTTATCCTCTGATTCTGCTCTTGACGGGAAAGGAACAACGTTGCGATTAGTATCTACATCGAAGTCATCATCTTCCCTTAATTCCTGATCAAAGTCACCATGCTTCTCTCTGCTGTAAGCTCTCTCCTCAGGATAATCATCTTCAGGATAGTCCTCCTCAGGATAATCCTCTTCAGGATATTCGTCCCCAGCATCTCGATAGTCTTCATCGTCACGGTAGTCTTCATCATCGTCACGGTAATCTTCGTCGCCGTAATCATCCTCGAACTCTTCGTCGTATTCTTCGTCTTCGTAGAAGTCCTCTTCGAACTCCTCGTCGTATTCACGCACGTCGCGTCTGCTGCGTGGTTTCTTGCCCACCTTATTAAATAACTTAAGACTTCTTTTCATACTTTCCTCAAATCCTCCAACAACATATTGTATTTATTGGTTAAAAAACACAATACTTATGACGATTTTACCATTTATTAACCTATCTAACAACCGTGCGTGCAAAAAGCCCACTGTTTATCGGCTCTTCCAAACATCTTTCCCGCTCTGAAAAGCCCTCAATGACTCCATCTTCTTGTGATACAGATCCTGTAGTATCGGAATCCTGCCGTGGCGCTCAGCAGTATCCTGGTAAAAGACATCGAAACTCAAATCTGCTTTATCGACATCAACAACACTTCTGTCCTGCACATACTGAAGGAGCCTTGATTCTCTTTCAACAAATGAGCATGTAGTAACCTTGTCGATTCGCCTCTTGGTCCCATATCAATTACCCTTTCTTGATCCACAAAGCGTCATATTTTCTATCATGGTAAAGATCCCTGTCAAACTGGTTCTGCGCTTGATAAAAAGCCTCAAACAACTCCTCCACATAAACCTTCAGGTTCTCATGCTTAACTCCTTCAAAAGACTCCCTGACAGCAATTCTATTCCCCTTCTGATCCTCAACAGCTCGTCCAACTCTGTCAATGAAGTAGCATTTCCCATCATCACAATCAATTCTCAGAAAGTCCTTATTCCTTCCCGGCAGCTGCCTTGCTATCAGCTCCACCACATAATCCGCCGGCTTGGCATCTCCATGTTCCCACTTCCTAAGCGTACTGAGAGGGATGTTGAAATTCTCAGCAAACTCCCTCTGACTCATACCACTATTTACTCTAAGCTCTCTAACCGACGCACTCATCTATATTTCATCTCCTCAAAACAAGGTGACCAATTTGGCTACTCTTAATTTTACTGTAGCCAATTTGGTCACTGTAGTCAATTTTTATTTTAACCCGGGCCAATATCACATCACATCGCAGTTTTATATGTACGTTGGTTGGAAACTGTATTCCGACCACCCCACAACTCTCTTCCATACAAAAAATAGTTGGAAATTTCAAAAAGAGTTTTTTAGCTTCCTGCTAAAGCTTGCCAAAAGCCACATCACAAAGCCCCTTGTAGCCCATAGTTGTGATGCAGCCACCGCGTTAGGCATGAAGTTTTCAAAAATTCCCTCAGGAAAAAGTTTTGTAATTTCCAACCAAATCCTCTTATACAAATTTTTGTGATGCTTTTCAAAAATCGATTCCAACCAACACCACCATATACTGCCCCTTGTGATGCAGTTTTTGACATTTACACGCCCACGTGTTAATGTCAAATATAGAAAAGGAGATTTCATTCATGAAAGATTACTACACTGTCAGTGAATATGCACAACTAACCGGCAAGGACCCCGGCAATATCAGGAGAATGCTAATATATGGCAAACTGCTCGGAGATAAATTAGGAAATCAATGGATCATTCCAAAAGATGCCAAATATCCGGATGATAAGCGTGTAACAACCGGCGACTACAGAAACTGGCGCCAGAAACAATCTGTTTATCACGCCAATCCTAAGCTCATGAAATCTCTTGCTAAGATGAGCAGAGAACTCCACGGCGTTTATGGCAATTCCATGTGCAAAGTGATTCTATATGGTTCTTATGCCCGTGGCGAGCAGGAACAAGATTCTGACGTAGATATTGCTCTTCTGTTAGACAAGGACTCAGAAGAAATGCATGACCGAATGCTTGATATTGTTGTTGATTATGAACTGGCACTATCTGTTACTTTGTCTGTGGTAACCATAGAAATGAAACAATATCAGGAATGGAGAGCCTCTCTCCCTTTCTACAAGAATTTAGATAAGGACGGAATCATCCTATGGAAGACAGAATGAAGGAATTGGCCAAATATAGATTCGAAACCAGCCTGGAAGACTTAATTGATGCAAAACTAATGCTCAATAACGGAAGATATAAAAATGCTCTAAATCGTGGATATTACTCCATCTTTCATGCAATTAAGGCTATCTGCGCACTTGATGGTTTTGACAGCAGTAGGCATAGTGGAGTAATCTCTCACTTTAATCAAAACTATGTCAAAACAGAAATATTTCCTAAAGAATTATCAAAAATAATCCGTAGCGCTTCCGAGAACAGAGAGAAAGCGGACTACCTTGATTTCTTCATCGCTTCCAAAGAAGAAGCCGAAAAACAAATTGAGCGTGCAGAGCGCTTTTCATCTGCCATCAAAAAATATCTCACTGACAGAAATATCATAGAACAGTAACATATTTCTTTGGTCTTTGCATCGCAACACTTCAATATATCCTTCATAGTTGGAAACGTTATTCCGACCACCCACAACTCTCTTCCATACAAAAAATAGTTGGAAATTTCAAAAAGGGGTTTGGCGCCATCCTATAATACTTACAAAAAGCCACCCTGCCATATCCCGGCAGAGCAGCTCTATTATCGCAACATCCATGTCATCTCACAACATCTAAATCGCAAAACCCAATCACATTCTCCCAGCGCCCAACTCCATCAAATACTCCTCAACATTCTTATAAATCACGCCATCCCTCGATGCACTTTCCCCGCGATACAGAACAGTTTTATTAACAATTGTCCCATATTTGAATTCCACCCGATCACACATCTCATCATTTATAAGATGCCTGTACTGATGGGGATCCACCTGATCAGAATGCTTGATTTCATAAAGCTCACATTCATACTTCCTGTCATCTGCGATCACCATGTCGATCTCGCCGGCCGGAAACTCAAGCTTAAAAGCCCGCTTGCTACCCGGCAGAGCTTTCATAGTCTCTAGCAGTACGATATCCTCCAGCATCCTTCCACGTACATCTTCTAGTATCATATCGCAGATTCTGCCTCTTTCCCTGGCAGGGTAATTCTTAAACAAATCATCCTTCATCAGCGAAAACACCAGCGCCTGAGCCTGACAGTATCTCATTCCCGGCTGAGTGAACAGAACCCTATCCCTGGGCTCATCTGTCTCAATCGCCTCACTATCACATTCGACTATCAGGTCCAGCATTCCAAGATATTCCCTAATCTCCTCAACATGCGCTTGAGTAATCTTAACAACACGCACGTCCTTGTTCCTGATCTCAAGGATGTCCTTAAGCCTTTTCAGGATCATCTCTTCATTCACATGATCCAAAACGCTCTCACTTCCATTCAGCGCAGCCCTCTTCCTCTCCATCTGCTTGGCCGATCCAAAATCATGTGACTTGAAATCCCTCTCCAGCACAGACACAAGGAAGCTGTGATTCATATCTTCAATAATACGATTGATCGCGCCCGTCAGCTCTCCGGCTTCATACAAGCTTATGAGATGCCTGAAATGTCCGCCCTCCCGGTAGCATGCAAGACTATGCTGTATATTTCTGGCTATCGCGGTATCGATATATCTTCTTGCCGACTCATCATCCCTGAAAGACACCCCTTCGTCCATCAGCTCCAAGTCATCATAATCAGTCTCGCCGACTCTGAATGTGCCTCCATATCTGATATATTCATCTATATCATTCTTCCCCAGGAGCCTTGCATACTCTCTGAAAGGAATAAATGTTGTGTGTATGGTAAAAGACCTGTCGTACAACTCATCATCCGTCGAAAGCATAAGCCCCAACGAATCCGTTCCGGACAGCACAACCTTCATCCCCATCATGGCATATACATCTGACAAAAGAGATGCAGAATCAATGAAGTCTTTCATAAGAGTAACTTCATCAACAAACACGTACTTTATACCATCTTCCTTAAGCCTTCTCAGATCTCTGTTCAGCATAGACATATCATCGCTTGAAAGAGCCTTGATATATGCCGTTTCATCAACAGGAAGCTGGGATATTGCCTGCAAAAGAAGTGTCGTCTTCCCTGTCCTTCTAAGCCCATAGATAAGACATACCTTCCCTGAACTGTTCCCATTTAAATAGCGTTCCAGAAGTCCAAAACATTCTCTCTTGCCGAATTTCTGCACGCTGCCATACATATCCGATAGCGCACTCCCGGTTATAACCCTCATGTCATATTGAGGTTTCTCACTTCCTGAAGCATGTAAGACGGCTTCGGTATATCTGCCCAGTCTTAAGTATTTCTCAAGTTCCAAACGCCTCTCTATCTGAGCCTTAACTGCTTCCTCCTCATCCATCTTAACGTAGACACTTTTCTTAATACCGTCTTCACTCCATTGACGATACATCCTTCGCTTTCCACGAATTGTTTTATATGTGATCCTTCCCTTTGGAAGTGATTCGATTTCATCGATGACACTCTGAAGCGATGTCTCAATATATGCCATAACATCTTCCTCCATCTGATTTCATCGTAACACAAAAGCAGCCCCAAAGCAACCCCACGTAGGGTTGCTTTGGGGCTGCCTCAGAGTTGCCAGGCAATCACCAAATCTTATCTCCACTCGAATCCATTCGCCTCAACCACTGTCCTCAACTCCTCGGCATTCGTATCCCATGAAGCATAGTACGGATCTCCGCGATGGTCCGCAATCACATCTGCGCCGTATATATACCTGAGATGCGCGCCAAGATAATGCGCGAACTTCGTGGCGCCATAGTAGTTCAAATGCGAAGAATCATATGTATCCGTCCCACTCTCAAAATCAATTCCGATATCCCAGTTATGAAGCACCGTGTAATCAAAGAACACATGACTGTTGCCTGCATCATTGAGCTGCTGCACATACTGCGCAAGCCAATTGTATCTGAGGTCCTCAGCCTGGATCTTATCCGTAACAAGTTCAGCATTCACATGATACGGCACAACAGTCAGATAAAGCTCAATTCCGCTTGCCGTGGTGAAGTCCACAATCTTCTGCAAGTACTCAACAGACTTATCAGAAGGCGCCAGAACAGTATCCTCATTAATCCTAGGTACAGATGTCGGAGTCATATCAAAATAAGGCGTAAATCCCTTGAAGTTCTCATAATCATACTTCAGATCCTCGAAATCCTCAGCATCCAGCGCATCATACCTGTCATGATATCCGGCAAATCCCGGGAAATACTTGTCCCAAATTTCCTCCCTACCGTCGAAACTCACCCACATCATCTTCATCTTGTTCAGGCCAAACCTGAATCCATTAAGCGAATCCGCCAGATGAGTATATGTGTATTTATGATCTTCCTGAAACGCCGCCGGGGTAAAGAAATCCAGCACCACAACCTTAGGCTTTTGATTCTTGCAAAACTCCTTCAGGTAATAGTACGAAATCCACAACGGTTGCTCCGCCGAAGAAAAATCAAAAGCCGAAATCCCATACTCCTCCCAGAGCTTGGCGGTATTAATACCATAGTGCACATGACTCGACCCCAGCATCAGAACATCCACTGAATTCTTGGGCTGCTCGTACATGGCAATACCCTGCTTCACGCCGTGATCCGTCCTGTCCTTGAGCACGTAATCCGCACCACACAGCGCCACTCCCAGCACAACTATAGAGAGAATTGTCGCTATAACTTTTTTCATAAAAGACCTTTTCCCTCCCCTTAAAAGCTCATATACATGAAGCTTCTGATTGCTTCACCCGAGCCATATTTACCAAATAACAGAACCACAAAAGCAATAACCACCAGGAACACCGACCTCGCCACATCGCCCCAATCCGAAGCGATAACTTCCGGCAGTACACTCTTTCTCATCCATGCATGCATATCCATAACCACCAGCAGCACTACAGAGAAAAGAGCTATCCACCACTCCATAGTTGAAATCCCCAGCATCATCTTGTCTGTGACCACCATTCCTGCCAACGGCGAAAGCCCATTAATACCCGGAATCATGCCTCCGATAAACCTAAACGCCTCAACAATCCCGTTTGCTCTGAAGAATATCCAGGCAAAAGACACGAGACAGAATGTACTTAACTGGCCTGAAATCCCATGTACCGCAAACCTGAGCCTTTTCTTCTTGCACAACCCTGCGCAGATATTGAACAATCCATGAAGCAGTCCCCATACCAAAAATGAAAGCCCGGCTCCGTGCCACAATCCGCATACAATGAAAACCACCAGGGTATTGATCATCTTCCTGTGCTCACCCTTGCGATTTCCGCCCAGCGGAATATAGATATAATCCTTGAGGAAATTACTGAGAGATATATGCCACCTGCGCCAGAACTCAGTTGTAGACTGCGCCAGATAAGGCGTCCTGAAGTTCTGTGTCAACTCAATTCCAAACAGCCCCGAAATGCCTATCATGCTGTTGGTATATCCCGCAAAGTCGCAATAAATCTGAATTGTATAAAGAACTGATGCCAGCATCATAGTAAGGAATCCGCATGATGCCATATCAGCATAAACAGAATCCACCACAACACCGAGTCTGTCAGCAATAACCAGCTTCATGAACAAGCCCCAGATCAGGTAAGACATACAGCGAATGAACCTATCAAGATCAAACCTCTTAGCCTCGCAGCTAACCTGAATCTGCTCAAAGAAAGCTCCCGCTCTCTCGATAGGACCGCTCATCCACTTAGGGAACCACATCATGTAAAGGGCAAACTTAAAGGGATTTCTCTCTGGCTCAGCAAGCCTTCCCATATACAAATCCGCGATATAACTAATAGCCTGGAAAGTATAAAAAGAAAGTCCAATCGGCATAGCTGCAAACTGAACATACTTCCACCCAAATAGAATCAGTGCCAGCACAGCAATACTAACTCCAGCCAGCACTTTCTTACTTCCAGCCAAACGTCCAAGCGCCAGCCCCACAGCCCACGTCAGCGCAGTAATAACCGCCAGCACCACAAGCCCGGCAGCTCCGCCTTCGCTATACACGAACAGCACGCTCCCTGCCAGCAGCACATACGGCCTTATCTTCCCCGGCACCACTTTAAACAGCGCCAACAAAATCACTATAAATCCAACAGTAGAAACATTAAGTAACATTAATCCCCAGGCTCCCCAGCCAAAACAAAGTAAGCAAAACAAATAAAGCAAATAAAAAAGCAGGATATGAAACAAAGACACCCTAAGATGCCTGTTTTCATATCCTGCTACAATCTCACATTTCTTTTCATTATCTGTATCGCTCCGGCTCACAAATCCCTCCGGACGCAGCACTGATAATAAAAGCTTTAACAAAATCTGCTGTGCTTTGTAACAAATTCAATTTACCAAAGAATTATAACATTACCTCTGTAAGAAGGGCAACCACAATCGGGTCCTTGCCGGTTTCATCTGATATCAGCGCCCTGATTGCCTCGCTGATGCCCCTCTCGGCCCGCTCGTCCCGAACTCCCTGATTAACAAACCTTGAGAGCTCCGATAGCGCCACATCCTGAATGCGCCGCTTAAGCTCCGGATTGTTCCTAAGCCCGACGAATCCTTTGCTTGACACATTAACTCCGGAAGCATATCTTCCGCTCTTTTTGTCTATGCAGATCTCAACAACCACAATCCCCGACTCAGAGAGCTTCTGCCTCTCTTCAAGTATCTTATGCGCAACGCTGCTCTTCTCATAACCATCGATCAGAACTTCTTCAAGAGCAATCCTGCCTGTAACCTTGCAGCTGTCAGCCGTAAGCTCAATAACATCACCGTTTCTCACCAGCAAGACATTGCCCGACGAAATCCCAATTCCGCAAGCCACCTTCTTGGCTTCACGCCTGTACCTGTACTCGCCGTGAGCCGGAATCACAAACTTTGGCTGCAGCAGAGAATACAAGAGCTTAAGTTCCCCTGCACAGGCATGCCCCGTCGCATGAATATCGCCAAACTCCACGATAGCCCCATGTTCCTCAAGCATATTCAAAGTCCTGTTAAACTCCGCTTCATCCCCCTGAATAGCCACTGAGCTGAAGAGTACTACATCGTCTTTCTTTATCCTGATTTCCGGATGCTCCCCGGCAGCAATCCTTGAGATAGCCTGCACCGACTCGCCATGATTACCCGTGATCAGATACACAATCTCCTCGTCGCTGTACTTTCCCACATCCTCAGCATCAATCAGCACGTCCTCCGGGATATCCATATATCCCAGTTTCCTTGCCGCGGAAAAGACCCTTAGCATTACCTCACCTTCCATGGCAACCTTTTTGTTGTACTTTTTGCCAAGGTTTAATATCTGTTGAATCCTCTCCATGTTCGATGCAAAAGTAGTGATGATCAGGCGATTCTTATTGTAAATATTAAAGAACCAATCCAGCTGCTGATATACATCCATCTCCGACTTGGACATACCCTTTATCATGGCGTTGGTACTGTCTGAGAAAACTGCCAATACCTCTTTTGCCCCAAGAGCTGAAAGCCTCTGCATATCAGCCTTCTCGCCGATGATGGGTGACATGTCGAACTTGAAGTCTCCGGTGCTTACAATCACCCCTTCAGGCGTATAGAAGGCCAGCATCACCGAATCCGGTATGCTGTGGTTAGTCTTGATAAACTCCACCTTAAAGTCGCCGACAACAATAGTCTTCCCGGCCTGAATAGCCCTGGTCTTAACGCCCTTTATTCCGAAGTCCGAGAGCTTTTCTTCCACCAGCGTTATGGTCAGAGGTGTTCCGTAAATAGGCACAGGAAGTTCCCTGATAATATAAGGGATTGCTCCGATATGGTCCTCGTGACCGTGCGTCAGGACAATCCCTTTAAATTTCGCCGAATTCTCTTTTAAATAAGACACATCCGGAATGGTACCGGAGATTCCCGGCATGTTCGTTGGTGGAAAAGACATTCCGCAGTCCACAGCAACAATAGAATCCCCACACTCTATGAGCGTCATGTTCATTCCGATTTTGTCAAAGCCCCCGAGGGGAATGATCTTAACAGTACTCATAAGTTAAATACTATAATTCCTCCGATAATAAGGCACATTCCGATGATCTTGCTTGTGGTGATCTTCTCACCGAAAACGAGCCTTGATAAAAACATTACAAGGATATATGCAACAGGCTCCAGGATGACCGTGCCCATGTATCCCAGATGCTTGTAGCAGAAAATACCGATTATCATGGAGAGCACTAGCAGTCCGTATCCGCCGATTACCAGGACGTTAAGATACTCCCTGATTCGACTTGGATATTCCTTCTGCGCGCTCTTTTTCAAAAGAACCTGTGACACCGATGCAAGGAGTTCCACAAAGATCATTACAAGAAAGAAAATGTTAAACATCTTTGCCCTCCCCCATATTCATCACAACAACGCCGGCCATAACTATCAGGACTCCGATGATTTTCTTAGGAGTAATCCCCTGGCTGAAGATCAGGAAGTTCCAGACCATTGACCACAGAAGGGTCATGGCCTTATTAGCATACGCTACCGACAATTGAAATCTCTTTATAATCTGCTGCCACAGAATCGCATAGACACCAAGGATGAAGAAATCCAGGCCAAAGAACAGTATGTATCCAAGGCTGAGGAAATCATGCTTTGATGCCATGTTTCCGGCAACGGTTGAGAGTGAATAAACCATTACCGAGAACTGCAGCATTACTATATCAAGTTTTTTGATCTTGCTTTTATTATTCTGCTCCATAGATTACCTTTGCAAAATGCTCTGCCATATGCTTGTTGCATGCAGCATTTACGTGAATGTTATCAAGAAGCCACTCCGAACTGTTGTCCTCGTGGATGGTTCCGTAATAATTGTCGACAAAAGACACTCCGGTTGCCCCTGACACGTCGATCATGAACTGAAGATATGTTGTGAGCCTTCCGTTTCCGAAGTCGTACATATCACCGTTAACCAGCGAGCCGGTATTGTCATAGGCATAGCACATCGGGAAGGACATGCACACGATCCTGATGAAGGGGTATGCTTCCTGGATCGCCTTGATTCCTGCATTGAGTGCGCCACTGTAAGTCAGCGGGTCAGAATCATTATCCGGATTCATTCCGATTCGAAGATTGATGTAATCCTGAGCATCGTAGAAAATAACCAGTGTATCCACAGTGTTCATATCAAGAGCTTTAAGCACATCTGTGTGTTTGTAGTAGTTTGAATCCTCAAATTTCGTCGCTGCGGAATCCATCTGTGAATAGTCCCCTGCTGCCATGGCCTTGGACACGTTGTAGAAGCTAAAGGCATCAAGCGGATACTCATCGCTGTAGCTTGCATTCTTGAGTGCAACGGTAGAAGCCGGGAATCCGGCATTGATACAAGTTGCACCGAGCTTACTTGCAATCTGCTCACAAACACCCTCTTCATTGCTGTAGTAAGTCAGGATATCATTTCCCAGGAAAAGAATCGTCTCCTGCCCATCGTCCTCGTGCATAGCCTTCTTGTCCTCAGGCAGCAGGAATATCTGGTCCATGACTTCAACTGAGAAGTCTCCCTCAACTACTCCCTCTGTCTCGGCTGTTCCCTGATTCCAGATCCAGAGCTTAACCACCGAGAATACAATAACTGCAAGGATTACTCCGAGAAGTGCGATAAACGCCCACTTGGGAATTCCCTGATTTTCTTTATTCTGATCTTCTGTCTTATTCATCTTGTTCCGTCCTTTTATTTACCAATCTTGTGAAAAGAGCTCTTCATAATCGAAACTCTCTACGATGCCCCTCATCTTCTGAAGTTCCTGAGTCATTTGCTCAGACGATGTAATCTGACGAGTGCCATCACTAAAACATTCTACCATATATCTGTTGATCTCGGGTTTGTAATGCGAATAATCCGCATAGTTGTTGAGATCTGTCACCTCATCCATGGTTTGGAAGTAGAAGAGATGAACGTTGTCATACTCAAGAAGTCTGTCAGCCACGTACTGATACTGAGCAAAAGCTGCCTCATAGAATCCTTCCTGTTTTAAGTTGTGCCAATACAGAATGCTGTATGGTGGGAAAAAGAAATAGAACTGTGTTTCAGGGTGCTCCTCAACAAAGGGCAGAATATTCTTCTCCAGATTTGCCTGCGTAGCCGGCAAAACGTCATCCTCTGTATAGATCACATCTGACTTCTCCGGCTCTTCATAGGTATGCATAACCCACTGAATATTGTAATAATCCGGTGTCCACCAGCTTGCATAAATCTCTGACAGATCAGAACCTTTACCCTGAATAACAGGCCTGAAGATATATTGGAACAGCACGTCCTTGTTTAGGACATATTTCACATCATTGAAGATATTATCATCATAAAGATGCTCCGGTAATGGATACTTTGTTTCCTCAGTATCAGCTGTCATTGTCGGAATATCCATTGCAAAGAACACCGCTCCCATAGGTCGTGTCTGCCTTGCATAACTTTTCTCATCAAACACAATCGACAGGATATTGTAGTCATCCTTAGGATAAGCGCCACTGTAGCTGAGCTTCACAGTATCATATCCAAGCAATTCTTTGAAATCATCCGTATCAAAGTTAACCGTCATAGACGAGCCAATGATGCAGCCGTTATAATCCATGTTCGTTGCCATTCCGGGATTCTGAGACAGCTGGTTGTCAACGACATACGGAAATCCCTCATCTGGTGTGTGGTAATGAAAGAAAGGATCCACATATATGACCAATGCAGCAATCAACACCAAAGCCAACACCACGACAGCAATCAAAGTCCAGAAGAGCTTAGCATAGCTACTCTTATTTAGTTTTTTCTGATCAACACTATTATTCATAATCTACCAATCAACAAGCATGATATATTCAGAAATTCATATACAGGAATGTGCTGACTCCCGCGAGACTTATAATACTCCACACAAGAAGTATTGCAGTCGCTATAGTGGTCTTCACTCCAACCTTACAATTCTTAGCAATTGTAATCGCATTCTTTGAAAAGAAAATAATGGCCACTGCCACAATCAGGAACAGCCACATACAGCTCTCCCAGGCAAATGGCAATTTCATTATCGGTGTAACCTTAATCACATACCATATCTCATCAAGCTGGAAGCATGCAGATAGCTGCGTTGCAATTCTTTTGTGTCCGCCAACAAACATCCTTCCAATAAGTTCCAGCGCCTCTCTTATACTGCTTGCCCTGAAGAACACCCACGCCAGCGTCACATAAACAAATGTTAAAAGAGTCTTCACAACTCGCACAGCTGCAGAAAGCTTATCTTCTTTCTTGCCACGCACCATTCTCGTGATCACATACAGCACTCCATGCATAGCACCCCAAACAATGAAGTTCCAGCCATTCCCATGCCATAGTCCGCTGACAAGGAAAACTATCATGAGGTTAACATACATCCTTGCCATACCCTTACGATTTCCACCAAGAGGAATATAAACATACTTGGTAAAAAACTTCGTCAGAGTAATATGCCATCTCTTCCAGAAATCGAGGATATTCACAGCTTTGTACGGCGAATCAAAATTCTGAGGAAGTTCAAATCCAATCATCATGCACACAGCAGATGCCATGTCACAATATCCGCTGAAATCAAAATACAACTGGAACGAATAGAACACAGCTACCAGTATAGCCTCTAAGCTTCCAAGTCCTGCTACAGCATCAAAACCAAAATTCACAGCCTGGCCAAATGTATCAGCAAGAATTACCTTCTTGAATAGTCCCATAGAAAAGAGGAACAGAGCTCTGAGTAGCAACTCATAGTCTATAGCCGGGTCTGTATCAATGGCCCCCTCAAGCTCCTTGCTGAACTCACCATACCCCATAAGTGGTCCCTGAAGAATCTTAGGGAAAAACAATATGTAAGCCAGATAATCAAGTAGACTAAACTCCTCAATCTCTCCCCTGTACATATCAACAATGTATGAGATCTGATTGAAAGTATAGAAACTGACTGCTACCGGGAAGAACACTCCAGAGAACTTGAAGAAAAGCAAAGAAACGACATTAGCCAAAACAGCAAAAGCAAGAATCAACTTACTTCTTGCAGCAACTGTGCTAGCTTTTCCATAAGCATCAGATTTCACATCTTTGCACAGACTCCCCTTCGCTATAAACCTTGCCAGCACTCCATTCAAAAAAACACTTACTGCCAGTACCAACAGGTTCCTAATTCCGAAAGGAGCATAGAAAATCAAGGACGCCACAATTATGATCCATTTGCACACGTCCCTATTAGCCGCCTTTCTTGCTACAAGAAATAAAATCACAAATAGCGGCAAAAATATCAAAATAAAAGCATAAGAATTAAATAACATCTAACATCCAATCCCCAACTAATATCACTCACATTAGTTTAAGCTATCTGGAGTTTTCGTGCAAATTCTTGTGAGTCAACGGGGACGTTTCAGTTTGACTCATTTTGAGTCACTGGGGACGTTTCAGTTTGACTCATTTTTGCATCACAAAACCCTTTACAATGGGCTGTTGGTAGGAGTCTGTTTTTGAAAAGCATCACAAAAATTTGTATATAAAAAAATAGTTGGAAATTACAAAAGTTTTTTCATGGCCAAGAATTTAAAATTTCATGTCTAACACTTTGGCTACATCACAGCTACCGGCTCCACGGTACGTTGTGATGTAGTTTGCGTCAGGTATTTCCGGATGAGTCCCATGTAACGCCAAAACCCTTTTCGAAATTTCCAACTATTTTTTATATGGACGAGAGTTGTGGGGTGGTCGATATCACGTTTCCAACCATCGTAGAATATATGGTATCTTGTGATGCAGAATCATGGGGATAGAGTCAAGGGGACGGTTCTATTGACTTCAGGCATATTCTACAGAGTCAAGTGGACGTTTCCAATACAACCCTTCTATTTGTAGAAATAAGCAATTATAGGTATAATAGCTTTGTATTTTCGAAACATAAGGAGAAATCAGAATGAACATAATCTTACTTTCAGGCGGATCAGGAAAAAGACTTTGGCCCTTATCCAACGACATCCGCTCCAAACAGTTTATCAAAATATTTAAGAAGACAAATGAAGATGGCACAGTCGAATATGAGTCAATGGTTCAGAGAATCTTCGGCCAGATAAAGGCTGTAGATCCTGATGCAACTGTAACCATCGCAACCAGTAAGTCCCAGGTATCATCAATCCACAATCAGCTTGGCTACGATGTAGGCATAAGCGTTGAGCCATGCAGACGTGATACATTCGCTGCTATAGCTCTTGCTACAGCATACCTTCATGACGTGCAGAAAGTTCCTGAAACAGAAGCAGTTGTAGTATGCCCTGTAGACCCTTACGTTGATGAGGGATACTTCAAGTGCCTCGAAGATATGTGCAAGGCTGCACAGGAAGGTGACAAGAACCTTGTCCTCATGGGAATCGAGCCTACATATCCATCAGCCAAGTACGGTTACATAATTCCAAATGAAACAGGCTTTGACTTCACCGAGAAACCCGACGAGAAGACAGCTGCTGAATACATTAGCCGTAACGCTCTCTGGAACGGTGGTGTATTTGCCTACAAGCTCTCCTATGTTCTTGAAAAGAGCCGTGCGCTTCTTGGAACTTCAGACTATGAAACACTCTTTAGTTCCTACGATACACTCAGGAAGATAAGCTTTGACTACGCTGTTGTAGAAGCTGAGAAATCCATCGAAGTCCTCAAATACTCAGGCACCTGGAAGGACCTCGGAACCTGGAACACCCTCACCGAAGCAATGTCAGAGAACACAATCGGTGACGTTCGTATGGATACCACTTCAAGCAACGTTCACGCCATCAATGAGCTCGACGTTCCAATTCTTATTATGGGCGGACACGACCTTATAGTATCAGCTTCCGCCGAGGGAATCCTTGTATCTGACAAAGACCAGAGTTCCTACATCAAGCCATTCGTAGACGATATCGATCAGCAGATCATGTTCGCCGAGAAATCCTGGGGTAACTACAGAGTTCTCGACGTAGAAAACGAAAGCCTTACAGTAAAGGTTACTCTTAACCCTGGCCATAAGATGAACTACCACAGCCATGAACACCGCGATGAAGTATGGACTGTTATAAGTGGAGATGGTCGTACCATAGTTGATGGCATGGAGCAGAGCATCCGCCCCGGCGATGTCATAACCATGGCTGCCGGCTGCAAGCACACAGTAATCGCAGGCGATAAAGGTCTTCAGCTTATCGAGGTGCAATTGGGCGAAGCCATAAACGCCAACGATAAAAAGAAGTATGAGATGCCCTATTGAAAGGACAAAGAAACATGACCACTAACGTTCCCTTTCTCCTAAGGCCCAGCAGCAAGGACTACCTGTGGGGAGGAAGCAGACTAAACGACGATTTCAATTTAAATCTGGACTCAGATCCTCTTGCCGAGGCCTGGGTCTGTTCAACGCACCCTGACGGCCCCTCATACACCACTTCCGGAAAAGAGCTTACAGAAGTGCTTAAGGTTCATCCGGAATACCTTGGCACACATTCTCTAAGCCTTACAGATGGCAAAGGTGAACTTCCTATCCTGATAAAGTTTATTGATGCCAAAAATGATCTGTCCGTTCAGGTTCATCCCGATGACGAGTACGCCAAGATCAATGAAAACGGATCTCGCGGTAAGACTGAAGTCTGGTACGTCCTTGATGCAAAAAAAGATTCCAACATCATCTACGGATTTGGCAGAGACGTGGACAAAGAAACCGTCCGCAAAAGCCTTGAAACAAACAAGATTACAAAGCTCCTTAGCAGAGTCCCTGTTCATAAGAACGACATCTACTTGATCAATCCCGGCACAGTTCATGCCATCGGATCAGGATGTCTCATCGCCGAGATACAAGAGAGCAGTAACGTCACCTACAGACTTTACGATTACGATAGAACAGATAAAAACGGAAACAAAAGAGAACTCCATATAGACAAGGCTCTGGATGTCGCAACTTTAAAGTCCTCCGCAACACCCCGTCAGCCCATGAGAGTCATTAAGTATCGCTCCGGTTATGCCACAGAGCTTTTATCAAGATGCAAATATTTCATTGTTGAGAGAATGCTTCTGAATACAGAAAACAGAATTCTTGCAGAATATAAGACCGATTCCAACAGCTTCCACAGCCTTCTTATCACGGACGGATGCGGAAGTATCGGATGGGAAGGATGTGCAGGTGGCAGTCTTAACTTTTTTAAGGGCGACTGCATCTTCATCCCTGCAGATTCCGTGCCCCTGACCCTTCACGGCAGGGCACAGATACTGGATGTAAGCTGTTAAGAGCTCACTTCTGGATCTTCATAAATATAATAATTATCTATTGTCTCAATGAGTTTCAGACCAAGCGTTGTCAGATTTTTATTGATCTTCCTGTCCTTGGCAAGAACAATATATCTGCAGCTGGTCTGCCTTGTGGCATCAAGCAGCTCTTCTGCATCGATCACCTCAGGCTTCTCCATAACCTCATAAACAGGGTTGTAATAATCCCACTGGGTAACTACCATCTCACGTCCATAAGGCATCAGTATATCCGTGTCATATTGACGAACGAAGTGCACAAGTTCAGACGGAAATGCTGCTCTCACTCTGTCCTCACCATCTGCAGGAGCTATCACATCACAAATATCAATAACATGCTGCGGAATATGATACAGGTTCTGTGCCACAGACATGTACTGATTCAAATAAACAAGATGCCCCGACAACACTACCACTACCAGCGCTACAACCAGAGCAATTCGCTGCTTCATCTTGCTTCCGAAACTAAACACCAGCTTGCAGACAGCATAGCCGATAACCACATACATAGGTACCAGCCAGAGCACGCGGTAATAGGTATCACTCTCATCAAAGGCAGCCACATAAGCTATCTTTGTCACAGGGAAAAGAAATCCTGCCAGAATCACAAGTGGCAGAATCCCCAAAAGTATTTTCTTTTTCCAGTCCTTCTCGGTAACGATGATATAGATTGCAGAAGCCACAAGAAGAATTGCCAGCAGCGGATTGCCAAAATAGAGCTTAAGCGCAACCCAGCATTCCATAAAAATACCGTACATACTTAAATCCTCGATCAGAAAGAGAAATAAACTCCAAGGTAAATAATATTAGGAATGATGCAGAGGAACGCTCCCAGTATCACAGTCCATCTCTTAGTCACAACAAGAAGAATCAATGTCAAAAGAGCTATCAGACCGCTTCCAAAAATTACTCCCAAGGAACTGCACACACCGGATAACATGTTAACCAGTCCCAGCATTATCCAAGCAGGCCTGAAACTCGTTCTCTCTTCCATCTTCGAATTCTCAAACATCCACAGGAACAGCCAGATGATCATTGGAAACACCAGGTTCGAAACCAGTGCCTTGCCTTGCCATGTTCTCATGAGAAAGAACGTTGCCGGCGCATAAATCGATACATTTCCGAACATCAACAGAAGCGAAACAACGATCATAAACACAGGTATTATCTGTTGCCTGCTCCTGAACAGGATCCTTCCGATCTCCACATAAACAAGATAAACAAGAGGAATGAAGAACAGCGGAATAATACTGTGAGAAACAATGGTTGCGTGAATACCACTAAGCTTAGCGACAAAAGCGATCCACATGGTTATAACAGCCAATGCATGCCTTATATCCAGTGAAGTCGACATTCCTGTATATGGCAGGATTGTGTTCATTACATCCGCCTGTTGCGCCAATAAAGATTCAACAACATAATAAGCATCATCACCATCGAAGCTCGCCATCACAATGCTCATTATCATCTGAAAAGCCATGATAGCAATAAAGATTCCCCAGTAAACTCTACTCTCAAGCGTGTAGTCAACCTTGTAGGACTTAGGGTCTGTCCTCGGATTTAGAAAATCCCTGATATCCGCATGGGCTTCCCCCGGGAAAAGAGCAAGGAACTTCCCCTCTTCCTCTCTGAGTATCCTGATACTTCTCGCCATACCAAATGCAGCCAAAAGACATGCAGCTATAATAAAGGTCCTTCTACAGTAGGTAAAAGAACTATAAACAACCCTGGTCATACTTGCTATGGCAATAACCTCAAATACAGCCATGTAGATCAGATATCCAAGAAGAAAAGTTATACCCACAGTCCTTCTAAACTCAGGCAATATGAAGTTAAAAAGTAGCCCTATACAAAAGGGCACCACCAGCAGCCACAGGATCAGCTGCAAAGCAGAAATAACAACTCCCACAAAAATCCCCCTATCAGTCAGCCATCATAAGCTTTAAATGTTCACGGAGAATGTTGATACCGGTCAGGTTCTCACCACCACGAGGAATGATGATGTCAGCATATTTCTTGCTGGGCTCAACAAACTGCTCATGCATGGGCTTAACAGTCTCTCTGTACTGACTAAGAATTGACTCTATACTTCTTGCACGCTCGACCATGTCACGTCTTATTCTTCTCATCAGTCTCTCGTCAGCATCGGTATCAACGAACACCTTGATATCCATAAGATCACGAAGCTCTTTGCTCTCAAGGATCAAGATACCCTCAACGATAATAACCTTCTTGGGCACCACATGAACCGTAGCATCAGATCTGTTATGAATTGTATAGTCATAAACAGGCATATCGATTTCCTGATTATTCTTAAGTTTCTTAACATCCTCGATCATAAGGTCTGTATCAAATGACTCAGGATGATCGTAGTTAAGTCTGCTTCTATCCTCATAGGAGAGGTCATTGTGAGCTTTGTAGTAGGAGTCGTGATTGATGACAACAATATCATCGCCAAAGGACTCCTTTATCTTTCTTACGATGGTTGTCTTGCCTGATGCTGTTCCTCCTGCAATTCCAACTATGCAAATCTTATCGCTCATATAATCGCCTCCTGAATAAATCTTTCATAATCAAAACATAAGGCGGCAAAAAATGCCGCCTATATATTTAGTCAATTTCAACTTCATCCTCTTCTGCTGATTTGGATTCGTCAGTTTCATGATACTCTTCCTCAGTGTTAACACTCCAGATATTGGTTCTGTCAGAAACACCTTCAAGGATGTTCTTAACAGTTTCAAAGGAAGTGCACATTGAATGGTCAATATTGTTGTATCTGTGCTGACCGTTACGTCCTACGCAGTACAGGTTATCAATAGTGTTGAGATACTCAACGAGCTTGTCCATCTCATCATAGGTATCGAAGTAAGCAGGATATGCCTTCTTAACCTTCTCCATGTGATAGTCGATGACTTCACCGGCGTTGTTGATAAGTCCAAGAGATACCATCTCGCCGATTGCCATCTTGGCAAACTCTTCCTCAGTCATGGTCCACATTGAATCGCCTTCGAAGCAGAAGTACTCAAGTCCAACCCATACTGTATGCTCAAGGTCCTTAACAAGATATGGTGACCAGTTATTGTAGATCTGGAAACGTCCCATCTTGACTGATCTCTCCTGAACATATACCCAGTTATCAGGAACGATATTTCCAATGGTCTTGATGTTTGTCTTATTCTCAAGATTAAGCTTGGGAACAAGAACGCCAAGAGTCATATAATCACGATATGGAAGTCCTGCTGCGATTCTTGCAGGATCTGCAGGAACATCATTCATGCCTGCAACAAGATCCTTAACAGGCATTGAGCTGATAACTACATCGCCATCAATTTCAATCTCATGTCCATCCTGAAGATAGGTAACGCCCTTGATATGGTTGCCCTCCTTGCGGATCTTGACAACCTTGGCATTCATGATGATGGTTCCGCCAAGTTTCTTGATCTCCTCAGCTGTTACATCCCAGAGCTGTCCGGGACCAAGCTTAGGATATTTGAACTCCTCAATAAGGGATGTGTTAACCTTACGGTTCTTAACCTTAAATACTCTTCCGAGATAATCTCTGATGATACCAAAGATTGATAATCCCTTTGTTCTCTGCTTCCCCCAGGAAGCGTCGATCTCTGATGGATGTCTGCCCCAAAGGTTCTCTGTATAATACTCAAAGAACATAGAGTAAAGTTTCTTACCAAAGTTGTTGATATAGAGGTTCTCAAGATTATCCTCAGGTCTCTTGTGGAATACGGATCCCAGGTATGAGAATCCAACCTTCATGGTTGTTAAGAAACCGAAGTTCTTGAAAGTCTCAGGCTTAAGTGAAATAGGATAATCATAAAACTTGGAGTCGAAAAGGATTCGGGATACACGATGCCTTTTCAGCATTACCCTGTCTTCCTTCTCAGGATCAGGTCCTCCCTGATTCATCTGTATCTGAGTTCCGAGAATCTTGTAGTCGTAAGCATCGGATCCCTGCTGAGGGAGCATGTTCTCCCACCACTCATTAACTTCGGGAACCTTGGAAAAGAATCTGTGGCCACCCATATCCATTCTGTTGCCCTTATACTCAACAGTTCTGGAAATACCACCGAACTTATCTGTCTCTTCAAATACTACAACTTCATAATCCTTGGATTTCTTTAAAAGCTCATAGGCTGCAGTGAGTCCCGCAGGTCCTGCACCTATTACAAGTGCTTTCTTCATAACGTCAACCTTCCTGTTAAAATCTAATCAAACAATAACTAAAGTATACCTTAATGAGGCTATTTCTTCAACTCAAAGCCTAGAACTATATCGCGCTTCATAATATGCTATATTTCGTTAATTTCTTAAGACTTTCTTAAGATTAACAGCAGATTTTCTTAAGATTGCATCAAAAGTCTTTCAAAATTAAAAACAGGTGATAAAATAGCTTTTGGAAAGACGAGGAGACAAATTATGAAAAACAAATACAAAATCCTAATATCATCAGTCATGGCCATCTCTGTTATTTTAGGAGGATGCTCACTTAATAAAGACGAGGCACTTCAGCCGACAGAATATCTGAGTGACACAGAGAACACTGAATCTGTTGAGGCAACTACTAATGACGCAGCTTCTTCAGATCAGTCAATCGTAGTCGTAGAAAATCTGTTTGAGCCCATTCTTGAGGCGCTCAATGAGGAAAATGTACCCGAAGAGGCTACAGAAGCCACCTCAGAAGAAAACACAGACACCAACGAAGACGAAATAGTAAGAATGGTCTTCTTTGGAGACAGCCAGATAGCAAATGGCAGAAATGATGGTTCGGACATTCCCAACATAATGACAACAAGGATTCCAAATTCAGTTGCTTATAACCTTGCAATTGGAGGAACCACCGCCACAGTTGAAGCCACCACATCAGATGTTTCACCTGATAAACTTCAATCTACGAGCTTTCTTGGTATGACCTACTGCTACACCGGCAAAGCAGACAGAAACCAGGTACTTGCCAATCAGCAAAACATTCTTAACATCATGAATTCCATTGACCCGGCAACAGTTGATTATTACTTCATCGAGTATGGAGCAAATGACTTCTTCGAAGGCGCCCCTCTTGACGCTTCAATCTATGCCTCAGATGGTGAGAAAGCTCATGCATTATATAATGCAATGTGCATGGGAATTAATGAACTGAAATCTGTAAGCCCAAATGCGAAATTTATGATCATCACACCTTTTTATGGTATTTATGTTTCAGATGATGGCACATATATCGGTGACTCCTATATTGTTAGTAACGGTGTCGGAACACTTTCAGATTATGCCAAAAAAGTAGTTAATGTTGCAGAAGACACAACCTCTTATTATATTGACACAATGTTCAGGGAGCATACAGATCTTTACCTCGATACAGCAAATGAATATCTTATGGATAATCTTCACCTTACACTAAAAGGACGCCAGATATTCTCGAGGATTTTTGCTCACTATGTCAATTTCGAAGAGCACAACGAGCCCTTTGCCTATCTTGATACTGACTTTATAAAGATAGCAGAATACGATACAGAAGAGTACTACAGATATAATGAAGACTGGATGAAAGCGTATTATCCGGAGTCTTGGGAAAAATACATCAGAGGAGAGTTTCCTCTGGCTCAGCCTTCTCAGGAAGCTCTTGATGCATATAACGCAGAGCAGCAACAAAATGGCGGCTAATTTATGCTATAATGTTCATAGTGGATGCGGCGTGGTTACTTCCACGCCGCTATTATTATGCATCGAAAGGGCTGACCACATTATGAATAGGACCTGTAAAATAGTATGGCTCACAATAATGACTGCATTTGTTCTATTGATCTCATATATGCTGTTTCATAATTTGGGCAAAAGCCACCTAATCCAAACTGATGAGGCTTATCATGCTACCAATGCCTATGAAATGTTCAGGCAAGGCAATTGGATAGTCAATACATACAGAAATGCTGTTGACTATTTCAATTCCAAACCGCCACTTTGTCTGGATTGTATGATTCTCTCCTATAAGCTGTTCGGAGTAAATGCATTTGCAGCAAGATTTCCATCAGCTGTATTTGGCCTTATCACCTGCATTAGCATAATCGTATTCTTTTTTACGGAAAAGAACTTTTTCTCGGCGGTACTTTTCCCTCTTTATTTCGGGGCTTGCTCCGTGCTGTTCACATATCACATGTACAGAGCAGCGGAAATGGATGCCCTGTTCAATCTATTCTTTGTGCTGGCTATGATTTCCCTTTATAAAATGAGCAAAAAGCATAATTATATGTATCTGTATGGCTTATCGCTAGGCCTTGCATTTATGTGCAAAGGTCCTCATGCAGCTCTGATATTTATCATTGGTCTGTTGTATATCCCTAGAATCAGAAGTGCATTTACAATTAAAAGGACTATTATATCAGTGCTACTTGCATTAATTATCCCTGTGATATGGATAGCAGACAGATATAGATTTGATGGGGCAAAGCTGTTTGAAGCCCTTTTTCTGGGGGAAGTTGTCGGCAGAGCATCCAATGGAACCCAGAATGTTCTATCCCCGCTAAAAGATTTCTTTACATCCAATATCGCAATTATTTTTACAGCCTTAGTTGTCATCTTGATTCTACTATCTGTTTTCACAAAGACAAAAGGCAAGATAGATGATGCAAACAATTTAAAAGCATTCCTCAGTGATAACTATCTTTTTGCCATATGGGCAGTAGTTCCTGTACTTTTTTTCTCTGTTTCAAAAGGTTTCAACGACTGGTACATTTACACATCACTAATTGCTTTGTGTATGTTATCTGCTCGCCTGGCGGAGTTTTGTATAACAAAAGCCTCCGCATGCAAGCTCTATGGGCAGATAATTGTAGGCATTTTATCAGTTGCATTGGCTTTGTTTTTTATGATTCCAACAATAAGAACAGACATAAACCTGGCGGGTATGGGAGGTCATCCTGTAGACCAGTTTACTCAGGAAGCTATTGCATTTAAAGAAAAGTGGGGAGAAGAATATTCAGGAGCTAATGCCTATCTTATTAGCTATTTCAGAGTAGATGAATCTGTGGAAGATCATTGGGAACCTGAATATGTAGCTCCTGCTGAGATGTATCTTGATGTGATTCCTGTTGACGGAACTGTCGAGGACTTCTTAAATGATCCTGATGCGATACTATTCATAGATAAGAGAAGATGGGATGAATTTAGTCCCATCCTGGCAGGACATGTAATTCTTTGGGATGATTCATATATTGTTTTCAGCAATGATATGTATTAAAAATTTTTGATCTACAATCCTATAATATCTATTTTATAGTTCTTAACAAAAACTCCGTAATTCCTATAATTAAGAATCCATTCTCATCCAGTGCTTCGCTAATTGGCCTATTTACAACAAGTACCTTTTGTACTTGATCATTCAACTTGAAATAAGGACGTATTTCTCTCTCTCGTGTATCCGCATTAGAAATATCGACTGTTACCTGGATATAAAGAGATCGCAGACCTTTAGTCGCATAGAAATCAACCTCATTATTCTTACGAACCGATTTTCCGTTTTTATCTTTTTCTACAGTATCAAATGCCCCAACATTAACAGAATATCCATTATAACAAAGCTCATTATAGACAATGTTTTCAAGCATTTGCCCCTCGTCTGGAAAAGCAAAATTTAGACGAGCATTTCGTAATCCGGTATCAATAAAATAATACTTTCTAAGTGCGCCTATTTCTTTTCTTCCCTTTAGGTCGTACCGTTTTGCCTCACGTAAAAGGAAAGCATCTTTAAAGTAACCAATATAGTTTTCAACTGTCTGTTTATCTATATTTTCATGTCTAACACTTGCAAACGTATTGGCAATTTTCTCTGAGTTAAGTAGCGAACCTGTTGAAGAACTAATAATATTACATAGTTCGTCCAACGCTTCTCCCTTTTTTAACTGATTTCTTTCAACAATATCAGCGAAGTATGTTGTAGTAAACAAATTCTTTAGATATTCTTTTCGTTCTTCGTCACTTTTTAGTACCGCCAATGGCATTCCACCAAATTGCATATACGAATATATTGCCTCTGTCGCTGAACCTCCGACATATCCGTAGTATTCTTCAAATGACAACGGTGAAAGCTTAATGTTTGTTGCCTTATCTCTAAATTCAGTGACTATGTCTGAAGACAACATCTTGGAATTTGATCCTGTCACATATAAATCTATATTCTTTTCTCTTGATAGTCCAAGAACAACCTCAACGAATGATATTACCTCAGTATCATCAGCATTCGCTAAAACATGTTTTCCGTCAGTGAGATTAGGATTGATTATAGAATATACCTTCTGTATTTCATCTATAAAAACATAATAATTATCTTTTCCTTTGCATTTTCCCCTTATATAAGCTCCTAGTTCTAAAGGATCACGATACTTACTATTTTTATCATCATCTAATTCCAAGACAATTATCCTACTCTCTGGAACATCCTCCGAAAGCAAGTATTCTCTATAGATTTCTTTAAGAAGAAATGATTTCCCACATCTTCTCACACCTGTTATTACCTTCGGAAATCCATTATTTTTAGCATTAATCAGTTGATTTAGATATTTATCTCGTTTTATCATATAATCTCCTAAATTGTAGAATTCTACATTTTTATCAATTACATCTTATCATTTCATTTTTTCATAATCAACAAAGATGTAGAATTCTACATTTTTAACGATTATCAAAATGTTATAAAAAATCCTCAGAAACACTTTGTTTCTGAGGATTGTAAATTTATACCTCTGGTCACTGTTCACCATCTTTGGCATAATCAGTCTCTTTATGCCTCTGCAGCATATTGAGCTGCATCTCAAATTCTCTGCGATTGTTTATAGCAAGTGTCGATAATATAACCCCTGCAAACATACTCTGCACAGCTGCCATCATTACAAAGCAACAAACAATGAGCGTTGGAATCCTTGGAACCAGATGTGTTGCCCAATATTCCTGCAGAATCGGAATAAAGAAAATAATAGAAATGAGGGCAAGCACAGCAGCAATTATGCTGAAGAAACCAAATGGCTTATAACTGCGATACAATCTTGCAATAGTCTTAAGTACCTTAAATCCGTCAGCATAGGTGTTGAGCTTACTAACTGATCCTTCAGGTCTATCTCTGTAATCAATTACTACGTTGTCAATCTGCATATTGTTATAGACTGCATGGATAGTCATCTCTGTCTCAATCTCAAAGCCCTTGGACAATACAGGGAATGTCTTAACAAACTCATAAGAGAATGCTCTGAATCCAGTCATGATATCCCTGACATTACAACCAAAGAGCTTGTTGATACTTCCACGTACAAGATTGTTTCCAAAGTTATGGAAAGGTCTCTTATTCTCTTGGTAATAAGTCGATGAAAGTCTATCTCCCACAACCATATCAGAGTTGTGATTAAGTACCAGATCTACCATCTCAGGAGCTGACTCCATAGGATATGTATCGTCGCCGTCAACCATAACATATACAAGAGCATCTATCTCACGGAACATTCGTCTTATAACGTTGCCCTTGCCCTGCATATATTCATTACGTACTACAGCTCCAGCCTCAGCTGCAATCTCAGCAGTCCTGTCCTTAGAGTTGTTGTTATACACATATACTGTTGCATCAGGAAGAGCTGCCTTGGCATCCCTTACTACCTTCCCTATTGTTTTTTCTTCGTTATAGCATGGAATCAATACCGCTATCTTATCCATGTTGTACCCCGCTTTTATTTAATTCCATCTTCGTCGTTATTTTTATTTCCAATCTTCATTCTCTCATGACCACCGAGCTTGTTGGCAGCGTCCTGATCTCCGCGAAGAATAGCATTTACTATCTGCATTCTGAATCCTGCATCAATAAAGTCACAGTGCTTGCAGAATGGGTAATTCTGACGACCTTCTGCAATCTTTCTTCTAACCTCCTGGAACTTCTCAGATCCCCAGGCTTCCTTAAGAGTCATCTTATTAAGATCACCCAGGTCAGTAACCTCAAAGTTGTCACAGCAGCAAAGTCCCATCTTACCATTAGGCATGATCCACATATCTGTGAAAGGTAAGAGACATGTCTCCTTAATAACCTTCTGTGTCTCCTGCTTGTTAGGAGCACTTCCTGCACGGTTAGTAAGAACTTCCTGAAGATATCTCATCTGAATCTGTATATCAAGATCCTTAAACTCATCAGGATGAGCTTTAACATAATCGTAAATCTCCTGGAGATTCTTATGAAGCTTCATCTCCATGGAATAGTTGTTGATAATAAGCTGATTGATATAGGGCGCAACTTCCTTGACCTTATCAATTGTCAGGATAAGGCCGTTTGTTGACATGAAGATAAAGCTGTCAGGAAGCTTCTCCCTGGCATACTTATGTCTCTCCACAATCTTGGTATCAAGAAGCGGCTCATTATTTCCGTACAGTGTCAGATGTCCCTTGTATCCCCAATCTGCCAACTGGTCAATAATGCTCTTGTAAAGATCATCATCAATCTTGGCAAGAGGTCTCTTCTCTGCATGCACATTAGCTGTACAGAAAGCACAGGTTGAGTTACATCTGTTGATTGTCTCAATATTTACAACATTAGGCATTGGCACTTCCTTGGCATTAAGGAAGTAGTCGCAATAAGCCTTCTGTGATTTACTCCTTGTAACAAACTGCAGCTTAAGATAAGCATTACTTGCAAGCATTGGGAAATGCTTTCTTGCAAACCATCCAAACTTTCCCATGAAACTGTTAACTCTGATTGGCATTTAAATTCTCTCCTTCATAAAACAACTTACTCACCCGTTACCGGATTATCATTCCTCTGATAGAGGTAATAGGTATGATCAAAATCATAGAACTGGCAGCGTTCTTTCATCACAAAGTCATATCTATCTCCAAGACCCTCAGCCTCTCCATTGACACTTACAACAAAATCAGCCTCGCCGTTATGGACGTACTGCTTCTGATAATCAAAGACTTCCTGCATATTCAAGGTCTGCGTCTGGAAGTAATAACAAATCGGCTCCACATCAAGAACTGTATACAGTCCAACATCGAAGGTATACTCAAGAATAATCCCAGGATCCTCAACACCGGACGCTTCAATATAATCCTTGAAATGATATAACCACAAGTCCTCTGCCTTGAGTTTCATCACCTTAACATTCATGGATGTGAAGATTACAACCACAACAGCTGCAGCGAATGATACAAGACTAAACGCAAAGGCCAGACCGGAGTCCAAAATAGCTCCGTCATAGTTTCTACCGTGAGTATTTTTCTCAATTCGTCCCTTAAGGAACCGTTCTATTATATAACAAAATGGAATAAAACCAAACACTACAAACCCATTTATAGGAAATGAGTAGTATGGAAGGCTCACTCCTCCGATAAATATCACTATCATCAGAAATGCAAAAAGCATTCCCATGTTTATCAGCTCAAATATTTCAACATGGATAAAGAATCGGTCTCTTCTCTTTAGAGAATTTCTATCATCAGGAATGAATGACGATATAGTCGATGCTAAAAAGTACAGTATTCCAATAGTAATCAGTAAATATACCGGGAAATTATTCAGTACATGGTTCTTGATGATATCGTAGAACGTCGCAATTCTCTCACCAAATGTCAGTTTCTTGGAATACTCAAAGACATTCTTGTAAATATAAACATATACCCAGTCATCAATTGCACCATGTATTCCAAAGTAAATCACCCATGGCAGTGTTGCTATCCCCATTCCTCCAAGGAATACGAAACAACTGATGACCGCCTTTGCAATTGCCTTCTCTCCCAACAGATCGGCAAAGAAGACCATTGCCATCCAGGCAAAGAATAATCCTAATGAGTTAAACTTTATATTTAATACGCATCCGGCAAGTATGCCTCCTACCAATACCACTTTATAGGGCATAACCTTCGGATAAACTTCTCTGAAATACCTAAGAGACTGATACATCCCCCACATGATAAATGGAAAAAGAAATTCCTCCGCACTTCCACCCCAGTAGAAATTAGCACTTGAGTAAATAACCGCACCGGTTATCGGTGTCAGTATGTAAGGGAAAGTTCTGGGTTCTAAAAACAGCTGATATATTCTAAGAATTGCAAGAAGTGAAAAGAATGCTGCAATTATCTCCATAACGAACACGCCACGGAAAGTTGTAGCTGATATAAGAGAACCTAAACCATAAATGAAATACAGCATTATTCCCTTCTGATCAAAGAGATCTCTATAGGGTACGAAACCTCTGAAAATACATTTACCAACAGTAAAATAGCTATTGGCATCATCCCAAAGATTAAACACATACAGAAAAGAGCTTCTTGAGCAAATAAGCATAGTAACAAATGCGCACAAAGCGCACCACAAAGAGGGCTTTAAAAGCCCATCCTTGTAATCATCACTTAAATCATATTTACCTTTTGACGTGTTTGCAAATAAATCCAAGTAGCACCTTCAATCCGTATGCCCCAAAAGGCAGGTAATAGATATAATATCTCATAATATATCTGGAAGAGCCTTCCCAAAACTCATGGAAAACCATCCCTCCGAAGATCAGAACTAAAAGTAGCATCTCAGATACAGATGCCTTCCGACCTCTTAGTATACCCAACAAATAGATTATAACACCTATGTAACATACAGGCATAAATACATTCATAACCCAGATAAGTACAGGGCAGCCATAAGGAGATCCAAATACAAGATACTGGCAAATAGCCGGCTGATTCTCCACGTGACGGCTAACCAGATCTAAATTATGTGTTGAAATACAGACACTGTCTGCCCATTGTGTCACATACTTTCTAACCAGAAATCTCGCGCCATGAAGAGGTCTATTTGCAAAAGATTGCAACGTCTGCCTTATGTTTTCCTTAGCTGCTTCAGCAGTTGCCTCAGTATCATAGTTATTCTCACCAAACACCTTATAATTGTATCCATTGTACCATCCATCCTCAAGATCACTCTCTTGAAGCCCCATGGCTATATGAGACCAAGATGGACTACCGTCCGGAATCTGATCAAGACCTGTCAGGTTACAAAAGTATGCATCCACTGCTGCCTTTGCCCCAAATACAAGCACCAGCATCACAATTGCAATAGCACAGTTCTGAATAACCTTCTTGTCAAAAGCACTAAAGAAAAGTATCAGCAAAAGAGCTATCAGCGTTATTTCACAGTTAGTCTTAATAAGTATTGCTACAGCTATACTGATAGCCGATATAACCCCATAACGCTTAAGTCCCCTCTTAACATATAACACCATCATATACAGTGCTAATGTCTGTGGTGCCATGCTTAAGATATCGCCATAAATGTATGTTACGTAATTATAGAAAAATAGTGCACCACAAGATAACAATGACACAATCCCACACATTTCCCTGTCTTCAAAAAACTCCCAGGTTAGCTTAAATATCAGGTAAATAGTCACCAGGATACTAAGTAGCTGCATCATATCCCAGGCAAAATAATTACTCTTACCAAAGACGCTAGCCATAAACTGACCAAAGGCTACATAGCCCAGTTGAAATGGCCATATAAAAAGGTATCCACCTTTTTTTGTCAACGATGTAAAATCTCCATCCACAAACTGATTGATAATATCATCCAGCATCTTGGAATCATTAACAGCCTGCGGTTTTATTCCAAGTATTAACAACATGCAATAAGCTGTAACAAAAAGTAATGCTCCTATTGCAAGCATTTTATACTTCTGTTCAAATACGCCTTTTATTTTTAGAAGAAAAAACACACTAATTACAGCCACTACAATAATAATCAAGAGAGGTATATTTTCCTTACCATACTGTGGCCAATCAACATCATATCCCATATCATAATATATAGTTGTCACCGAGCTGACACACAGTACTATAGCAGCAGCTACAAATAGGCAAAGTGCAATTATGTAGTTAAAAATATCTCTGAACTTCTTCACACTCCGGCCTCTCAATCAAATTGTCAACATTTACTTACTAACTCTTACACTGTTCTTGTTATAATAAGTCGCCACAATTGTATTTTCCCATAATGTTGCGTCCTCATACATATCACTCTGAAAGAGAAGTTCCGGTCTTACTGTATGCGGTTTAAATACCACATCCTTAACTGAATCATCTTCAAACACTTCCATTCGGTTTTCTTTCTCTGTCAGATACTGCTTTGCATTACCTTTCACTAAATCTACCATTGCTGAAGTTGTCGAGTAATAATGAGGATTTACAAATATGGACAGCAAAGATCCAAATGTAATAAAAAGAACTATCACAGCCAGTAACGTTGAAGAATTTAAAGAAAATCTGTCTTTCTCTTCTGCAACTGTCTTCTGCAAATTCTGCCTGATCCAGCATGCATAATACACAACGGTCAGTACCAGTAATACCAGAAACTGCATCCACATAGTGGATCTAATTCTTGGCGCATCAACATTACTAACTGCATAAAGCGGAGGTGCCACGCAGCAAGCCATCATGCTAAATGAAAAGAATGCAAATACAACCGGATGATGCAGTTCATACTCCATGCCCTCTGCCATCTTCCATGCGATAACCGCAACTATTACAAGTGTCAAAAGCACTTCCCATCGCATCATATCGTTTACGCAGACATCCAATATGCTGTAGTATGACCTGAGCACAACTTTAATGGGGCTGATATTTCCAATTGCTGTTCCTCTGATTTTGTTGCCAGGAGCAACAGCTGAAACAACAAGTCCAATCAGCTGACACACAAAAGGCACCCAGAGTCCCTTAACATTTCCGTTACCCTTAAGCTCAAACTTTCCAAGCTTAATCATCAGAAGAATGAACAAGCCCAGAACAGAACAAACTGCCATAACAAGGGCAGTCATATAATTGCTTCCGCCCAGAAGAAATCCCAGAACACATATCCATACAAATCTCAGTACTCTCCGTCTTGTACTGAATCTATCCGTTTCATATATGAATCTGAATATCATTCCAATCCATGCAAGGGAGAGTCCAAACATAAATGTATAATTTATGGCTCCGCTCCACCAATAGAAAGCTTCAGCTCTTGTAGTACCATTTTCCATTGACTGCACTACCATGAGAAGTGTCAGCATTGAAAGACCATAAGACATATGTCCTTCCATCTTCCATACTCTGCGAAAGAGTGCATCAAAGAAATACATTACACCATAGGTAAGCATTCCGATTACTATAACAGCATTTAGAGCACTCCATCTCTCACCGAAAATGCTAGGACTAAGGCATGTTAAAAAGCTCGAGAAGAAATACCCAACCCAGTTATTGTAAATATAAATAGTCTTGGTAAATGCACTCCAAACAGTAGCGAAGAAGTTACCTGTCTGAACAAAAGTCTGATGCGGCTGAAGCGCCATGGAGAAGTCATCCACAGAAGGCCAGTTATATATTCCGATAACCAGCATAGGAATGATGCTCAGCACATACAAGAAAGTCAGAACCACGCATAAATTCTTCGTATTTATTTTTTTGATAAAGTTTGGCAGTTTATAGCTAAACATCAATCAACCTCAAACTCTGTAGTATTCCTTGTACCACTTAGCAAAAGCTCTAAGCCCGTCTCTTAACGGCGTATCCGGCTTAAATCCAAAGTCCTCCTGGAGATCAGTAACATCAGCATACGTTGCTTCTACATCTCCTGGCTGCATAGGAACAAGTTCCTTATGTGATTCAAAGTCATAATCCTCAGGAAGCACTCCTGCTGCCACAAGTTCCTGCTGAAGTATATCAACAAAATCAAGCAGATTTACAGGATCATTGTTTCCAATGTTGTAAACCTTGTACTTGGCACCATTCTCATTTTCTGCTGGTGCTACCTGCATAACACTGATAATACCCTCAACGATATCTGTTACAAAAGTGAAATCCCTCTTACAGTTACCATAGTTGAAAATCTTAATTGTCTCACCTTTTATCAGCTTATTGGTGAATCCAAAGTAAGCCATATCCGGACGTCCGGCAGGACCATATACGGTAAAGAATCTGAGTCCTGTAGATGGAATTCCATACAACTTACTATATGCGTGAGCCATCAACTCGTTAGATTTCTTAGTCGCCGCATAAAGCGATACAGGATTATCAACCTTGTCCTCAACACTATAAGGAATCTTCTTATTCGAACCATATACGCTTGAGCTGGAAGCATATACTAAATGCTGAACTCCGGCTTTACCATCATCATAGGAATGACGGCATGCTTCCAGAATGTTATAGAATCCGATCATGTTAGATTCCATATAAGTATCAGGATTCTCAATAGAATATCTGACTCCTGCCTGCGCTGCGAGATTTACCACAACTTCAGGCTGAAACTCAGCAAACACTCTATCTATCAAATCCCTGTCTGCGATGCTTCCACGCACAAGCTCAAACTGCTCACCATACTGAACAGCCTCGGCAATTCTATCCAGTCTGTATTCCTTGATCCAGACATCGTAGTAGTTGTTCATATTGTCGATTCCCAGGATTTTACACTCGGGGAATCTCTTAACCAACTCGCACACCAAATTAGCCCCAATAAATCCAGCTGCTCCGGTCACCAGTATTCTCTTTTTGTTTAAATCAACATTTTTATCAAGCATATTCATCCTCTCCACAAGGTATTGTACCATCTTTTATATGATACATCTAATCCATCAGGACTTCAGCAGCTTGATAGTCATCTTCATAGTCTACCTGTCCATTTAAGCTCTCATAATCAAAGTTTAAATAAAAGTCCTTTTCTTCCTGTATATACTGCTCATAATTCTCCCTAGTAAGCTGATATTTCCCATCATACATACTTCTAAGGATTAGACTGTTAACCCACTCTCCATAGTGGTCAGGATCTTCATAGTTATTGATATCCGTAGTGATATCAGTCCTGTTATTAAGAGAAAAAAGCTTTATGTTATCATGTGGTAGTATTAATTCTGTAACCAGCTTTTCTGCTTCCAGCTGCCTTTCAAGTCGACCTGAGTTATAAAGATCAAGCCACCAAATTGCACTGTAGGGTGTGTAGAAATAGTAAAAATCAACATCCGGATACTCTTCTGCTATACTCACCACATTTTCAGTAATGTTTTTCACTATAACAGCTTTATCTTCGTCATTCAGGTGCTCACTCTCTCCGTTCCAGGTTGTAAAAATCTGCTCCGGATGCACAGCTCCGATTCCAAAAGGATACAAATCCTGCCATCTTGAATATTCGTCAAAAGAAGTTATCCCGGGAGCGAAGCCATTAAAATGGTCCTTAATCATTGGATAAACACGGCCAAAGACCACATCTCTGTTAAACAGATATTTGACATCATTGAATGGATTTTTATCATACAAATATGTGGGATAATCTCCCAAGTCATCCCTCATGTCATCAGATTCCAGATCAAACTTTCCAATATCCAGCCCTCTTACCACTATTTTTATATCCGGGTTTACAAAAAGCGCTGTCCTTACATTGTCGTTGATTTCCTTAAATGTTGCCCCCATAAATGGGATTTTAACAGATTTACACCCAAATATTTCATCCATTTCTGAGGTCTTAAAGTTCTCAATCATGGAAGTTCCTATTATCATCGCATCATAATCAAAATTCCTGATAATGCCATCATTCTGACTTCGCTGATTATTCAGTTGATAGTAATATCTGCCGGTGTCAGGCGCATGGTAATGAAAAAAAGGATCAACCTCATATACAAGAAATCCCGTAAATCCCAATCCACACAAGACTATTATCATCCAGCCAATTAACCAAGTCCTTGCTTTCATCTTTTACTCACTCAAAATCCAAAATATACAAATACCGATTCACTACCAAGACATAAAACTCCCCAAACAAAGCAGACAGATGCTCCTATCATAGAAAATACTCCAAATTTCTCTTTGTTCCTGAAGTTATTTTGAGGAATCAGACATACAACAGCTGCAATCAGCATGAATAACAGCATATTTAATCCCCTTATACTGTTTGATAAAGATCTCATGTGCAAAATATCATAAATGAATGTTCTCTCGACTATGCTGAAGGTATCAATAAGTCCGTCGCTGATGGTAAGACTGCGTATAGATATAGCCTTTCTTAAGATCATCAGCCACTGTGTAACTGATTCTGCACTGAACAGAAGCCATAAAACACTGACCCATATCATAGTCAAAAGCCATCTGACAGGTTTGAATATTTTATCCTCAGCCTTCTCAAATGCCCTATCAAAGCAACTCAGAAGCCCGTGCAACAATCCCCATAGAATAAATGTCCAATTTGCTCCGTGCCATAGTCCACTAATGAGGAACACAATCATTGTGTTTATATAAGTAAAAGCAGTTCCCTTTCTGGAACCACCAAGAGGAATATAGATATACTTGGTAAGAAACTTAGTTAGAGAAATATGCCACCTCTTCCAGAAATCCCTTATTGAAACAGCCTTGTATGGCGAATCAAAATTCATCGGAAGATCAATATTGATCATCGAAGCTACACCAACAGCCATGTCGCTATATCCGCTAAAGTCAAAATAAATCTCAAAAGTATAAAATATAATCAGTAAAATGCAATCTGCAGCTGTTACCGAAGGTAAATTGTTATAAATCCAGTTTGCTCCTCTGGCAAAGGTATCCGCCAGCATTACCTTCTTCATAAGTCCCAGGCTGAATAACTTGGCACCGACAGCCAGATTGGTAGCATTACTCTTCTTCCTGCTATCATCATTTATCTGCGCTATAAAATCTATCGGATCAACAATAGGCCCCATGACCAGTTTGGGGAAGAACAATATATAAACCAGATAATCAAGAAATGAAAGCTTATCTATCTCCCCTCTCCCCACAGATACAATGTATGCTATCTGCTGGAAAGTGTAGAATGAAATCCCAAGTGGAAGAATCATGCTCTTTAACGGAAAAGAACTGCCAAAAAACATATTTACATTTGAGATGACAAAATTGAGGTACTTAAACCACAGCAAAAATCCTACATTTATCACAATAGGTATTACCAGTATGAACCTACTCTTAAAACAAAATCTCTTTAACAGACAGGCGGATAGAAAATTTACTGCCATGCTTACCGCCAAGAATATCAGCATTTCCCATCTTCCAAGAGAATAAAAAACAATGCTGGCGAGAATAAGTACTATTTTCCCCAGCACAGGCTTTATCTTATTTGACAAAAAATAGAGAATTACTGTCATTGGAAATAACAACAGTATAAACTCGTAGCTATTAAACTGCATTAACCCCATCCACCTTAATACACACAAAGATATGCAGTGTCATCAACAATAACCAGCTGCTCATTTACATCGAAATAATCCCAATTCTTGCCTGCAAAGTATTCTTCATAAACATCAGCAGGTACTCCGTCAGCACCTTCAAAACGTCTGCCCCACATAGCTTCTATAAGTGATCTTGTAGACTGACCAATAACACGTTCATTTATTTGGCCATAATGAACCCTGCTCTCCTCATAAAACATAGGCGCATAAGCATCGGTACATGTTCCAAGTTTTGTAACAGTAATACCCGTCTTCTCCTCGTACTTCTCAATTTCCTTAAGAACAATCTGAGAATAGTTCTTATCGAGCGTATTAGAAACATATCTTCCGGAAGTAATAAATGAGCAGCCAAGCATCTGGATCCATACATATCCCATAACTAAATATGTAGTCGCTTTAAAAAGAATTTCGCGTGTATTGTCAGACAGCCCACTAATAGAAGAACCAAGTAAACTCATTATTGTAATAATGATTAATCCCTGAATCAGATATAAGCAGAAAGACATTCTTGGCGGGAAATTAAAACCTGTTCCAAGCATAGGAATAACAAGCATCAATACCAAGCAACCAAGACAAACAACTACAAAGAACAGAACTCCTTGCATACCTTTAGTCTTCATTATCAAATAAATGCATACGCATATTGATGCCAATAGCACAAATGCAGGTATAAATCTACCTGGTAAAAGAGTATAGGAATCTTTCAAGAACATTCCTATACTCTCCATAACTCCTCCAAGCTTATCTATAGCACTTTCATCGCTATAAGGTTTCATGGAAGCAAGATCAGGATGAATCTGTCCCACAATCTTTATTGAGATCATGCATATGATCCCAGTGCTCATGGGTAAAGCAACTCCAAGCAGTTCTTCAATTACTGCCTTTATGCTCCATCTAAAATCATTTATCAGCATATAGTAAAATGCCAAAACAATAGCTGCAAAAACAACTGTATACTGATATGTGCAGGCAGAAAGAACAAACAAGAGATAGGCAATGATTTTACCACTATTGCTGCTAACATAAGAGCGCACTCCAACAGCAGCTACAAAAAAACCTGCTGTATAGAATATTGTAACCTCTGTAAACATGAAGTATTCAGCAAAAAGCACGTTGTAAAACCCGAGCCCAAGAGCAAGCGCAAAGCCTGCTGAAAACAGTATTCTGTCTTTAGCGTTAAACTGGTTAAATATATCCAGTAATACCACTACAGTCACAGCAAGCACAACCATAGATAGAAGGATTGCAATTGGCATGAAGTCAGTGGTCTTAATTCCTAGTCTATAAAAGATTACATCAAACAGAGCAATCACATATCTTCCTGCACGAATTCTGACATCTGCATCATCCTTGGCATAGACCATATATGTGATTGTATCAGCATTAAAAGCTCTTCTTAGCAATCCTCCAAAAAGCGCTGTCAATACAAAAAAACTCTCTATAAAGGCAATCAGTTTCTCTTTATGCTTATTATAAATTTGCATATCATTTTGCACCTTTACTGAAAAGTACAACTCCTACAGTCTGAAGTAATATCTTAAAGTCTTCTGTAAGACTCCAATTATCGATGTATTTAAGATCAAGTTTAACTACTTCGTCAAAATCCTGAATATCACTTCTTCCGCTAACCTGCCAAAGTCCTGTAAGTCCCGGAGTCATTGAAAGGCGCCTTCTGTAATGCTCATTATACTGTTCAAACTCAGCCTCTGTCGGTGGTCTTGTGCCCACAAGGCTCATATCACCCTTCAGAACATTAAGGAACTGTGGAAACTCATCAAGACTGGTCTTTCTTATAAATGCGCCAACTTTGGTAACTCGCGGATCATTCTCCATCTTGAACATGAGACCGCTCATTTCATTCTGAGCCTCAAGTTCTTTCTTACGCTCCTCAGCATCAATATACATTGATCTGAACTTATAGATCTTAAATCTCCTACCGTTCTTACCAACTCTTACCTGTGAAAAGAAAACCGGACCAGGCGAATCAATCTTAATAGCCGGAGCCAAAAACAGTGTTATTATTCCTGTAATGATAAGGCCTACCAAGCCACCAATAATGTCGATAATTCGCTTAATGAACAGCCTCTTATAACTGGTCTTATTCATGTTATAAGACAACACTGAATAGTCAAGGAAATCTCCAACCTCTGTAACTGCCTTTCCAACACTGGGAAGTTCAAGACAGTAATGAGTATTGACACCCATCTCTTCAAATCCAAGAATAATGTCCTGCATTTTACTTTGAGGAATATTTGGAGTATTAATGAATACCTCATCAAAAGGATCTGTAATAAGCCGAGAAGTGATATCCTGAATACCATAATGGACGTGTACATCTCCCACCATCCATTTCTCATTATTTTCCGCATTATCACTATCTGCACAATATGCTCTTACAACTTTGTATCCAACATTAGAGCCTCTGACAACCAGCCTCTCTATTGTCTTCTCCATAAGAGCTTTCTCTGAAATAACTACGACCTTTAATACGTTCTTGTCACTGCTTATATGTCTTCTCAGAAATTCCTTAAACAATACCCTTGCAACAAATGTCAGGAGTATATCCATCCATACGAAATTGCCCACAACAAATCTGGACAAAATATTAGTCCACTGTAGGAAGAATACAACTACCAACGCACTTACTACAGTTACAAAAACAGTCCTCAAAACTGCTAAGAATTCTCGTGCAAATCCTCTGATTATGAAGTCCCTATTCCAGTCTGCAAGGAATGTGTAAATAACGCAGAAAAGGAGAAATACAACGCACACCATATAGTGAAGCGTTTTATCTCCCCAGTCATTCCTCGTATTATATCTAAGCCATGTAGCAATAAGATATGACACCAATATACTTGCCATATCTATGAGCCAAATTGCGTATGTTTGCAGTGTTTTATACTTTTTATTCATACTTTCCTCATACTCTCTTCCCAAACATATAGTCTATAGCAATATACCACATAAACTTAATGTTTGTCACAAAATATCTGCTGATAAGCCTCTTTGGATCCTGTAGCAATCTATACAGCCACTCAAACCCAATCTTCTGAATCCATTTAGGTGCTCTCTTAATTGTCCCGGCATGAAAGTCAAATCCTGCGCCAACCCCCATCATGACGCCGTGCACTTTGCCTTCATGAGCCTTCATCCATTTTTCCTGTTTAGGTGCACCAAGCCCTATCCATACTATATCAGCCCCCGCTGCATTGATCATATCAATATCAGCCTGATCCTCCTCAGGAGTCAAATCCCTAAAAGGTGGTGAATAGAGTCCTTTTATTATTATTCCCGGATACTTTGATTCCAGATTTGCCTTCAATGCATCAAGAGTTTCCTGCTTGGCCCCGTAGAAGAAATGAGATATCTGTCCCTTTCTTGTGTCTCTAAACATGTGCTCCATGAAGTCAGGCCCTGCCACTCTGCTTGCCCCCTTGATACGGCTTTTTCTCTGTAAGGTAGCAATTGGATTTCCGTCAGGGAATGTAAATGCCGATTCATTCAGTATATCCGCATATTCCTTGTTTTCTCTAGCCATTACCGAAGTATGTACATTAGAGAAACAGATATATTTTCCTGATAATTCCTTAATGTGTCTTATTACATGAAGTACAGCTTCCTCTGTCTTGGCTATGGAATAATTCACACCAAATAGCGGAAACTTCTCTTTTCTTACAAAAGCCGGAATTGCTGAATATCCCCTTATATCAGCAATGATGCCGGGCTTCACAGTGTAATTCAAGGCTGAAATACTACAAAAAGCTCTGATTCCCAAATCTTCTGCTTCTTTTATCATCTTCTCAAGATCAGCTTCAGGTACACCTCTTGTCATAATGAGAATTTCATTGTAATCCCCATCTGAAAGCATTTTTTTTAGCTCTTCAGTCTTAGGATAGGGATACTCAACCTTCAGTATCTTCCAGTCATCACTTGTACCATACTTGCGTATATGATGCCTTCTATACAACATTCTAAGCACATACCCTATAAGTACGCTCAGTACGAAAAATGTTGCCATAACTGCTCTGGAAGAATCCGTGCTCATGTGTATAGCATAATGATACACAAAAGCAAGCGTCACAAGAATACACCTGCTCTTGAATACTGTAGCAAAATTCTCTATGGGGTCCTGGATAAAAATCGATGTCTTACGAGTATCATACAGCAGATAAACAATAACGTGAAAAACACACATGGTAATAACTACAGAAACGTAAATGCCGTTAAAGTAGCTGTGGGAATGGATTGCGTCTCTTCCATAGCGTACCAAAAGAGCTATAGCCATAGCCATGATTATAGCAATTTCATCAATTATAAAAACTCTAATGATTGGATAATTGGTTCTGTTCTTCATTCGTACAACTTTTAATCGCCTAATTCAGCCTTAATCACTTCCGTACCATTGTATACATTCACTTGCATTGCATCAACAATATAGTCCAATTTCTCATCGAACACTAAAATGCTGATTCCATTGTATTCAGGCGAAAAGATATCTTCTCCTAATATTATATTGGCAAACTCATCATTTTCTGTCTTGTATATATTCAGATCCGTTGTTCCCAATTCTTCATAATGGCTAAACTCAGCTGAGCCATCAGAATACCAGCTTACATTCCCTGATCTTAAAACAAAGATACCGCCCTTTTCATAATCTTCTTGGCTTATTCCAAAATCAGCCAAGGCTGGCCAAAAGGCATCATCTCCCACAGCCCTATAATTGCCATTAAGTGAAATCAAAACACTAAAATCAGAGTATCTATCCTTCAGCAAATCAAGATACTCGGACACCTCATTACATTCTCTAATATTATACCTGAATTGTCTATCAGAAAGATATCTCACATGGTCATCCCACAGCTCATATCCGCTCTCTCCTCGCCTATCAGGAAGCGAATACTCCGAAACCAAGACATCAGATATAGCTCTGGTAATTTTCTCAGCTCCGTAGTCATTAAGATGATCTGTATCTCTTAGGTCCTTGGAAAAATCAATTCCATATTCCTGATAATCTTTAATATAGTTTAAGAATCTGCATCCCTTTGACTCAACATGAGCCTGAAGAGCATTTTGCTGGTTTTGCTGTTCTTCACTTGCACAGTATGGAGCAGCAAAGAATACCGGTTCAACCCCATTTGATTGGCATACCTCGATAATCTTATCTACATGTATAAGTGTGCTTTCTGATAATTCAACTGTACCTTCAGATATCTGGATTGGCTCAAAAGCTATAGTCTCAATACTACCTCGGTATCCACGAATATACTCTTCTGTTGATATAAAATCTTCCCTGGTAAGCTCTTTATATCTTGAATGGACTATAGGAAGCCTCAATAGCATGTCCTCTAACGTTGTCCTGTCAAGCTTGTTATTCCTTACAACATTAAGTGTGTAATCAATAAACCTTGGCGAAAACTTTGAAGTAAGTGCTGATCTGTAAAAAGAATCTAACGTGAATTCTTCGCTTAATAACAGATAAGTTTCTATCAGCGCCACCTTGGGCTTATTATTAGCAATGACTTCCTTAACGAAGTATTCAGTACCATCTCCCAATTGACCGCCGGCAGAAAGCGTATAGCTTGCAATTCCATTCTCACTCCACAATATTCCGTTATTAACAGTACATGCAGCGTGTGAACTTCCAAATATCACTACATCAATAGGGACATCTGTACTATAAAAATTATCTGCACCACCACCGCTTCCGGTATTCTTATATCTTAATATACCATATAGCTGAGAAACAGTAATAATCAGCAGCAATACAAACGCTGTAATCTCAAATAGAAATGCATTTTTCTTCATTTGGTACCTCAAAACTGAAAGTATATAAACTGTTGTGATTCAAATCCAGGACCATATTCACCAAAAACTATAGTAGCGAGCACCACAACAAGTATAAAGCATACTCTGAAAACAGCAAATTCCCCTACAAGCCACTGGCTTATAGTTAATCCTTTTCTTGTTCTTATAAAGTCAACAATTGTTAAGAGAAGAACAGCTGCAACCAATATCCACATTTCATTAACATCTAACCCATAAGAATAAATTGTGTCTCCTGATAAAATCCACCAATCCGGCTTTGTAAACAATCTATGGATCAGAGTGTATGCCTGTGAAAAACTATCCGCTCTAAAGAACACCCATGCAAAATCAACAGCCACAGTAACTATCGCTGCTCTGCAAAGTACAAATCCAAAAGAATTTTTGTTTACTCCAAGCTTTTCTTCAATCTTATGAAGTGTAGGCTTAGCAATATTCTCAGCAATCTGTAAAATACCATGTATTGCACCCCAGAACACAAACGTCCAGTTAGCGCCATGCCATAATCCACTAAGAACGAATACTATAAACACATTAATGAGCTTTCTTGCTTTACCCTTACGATTGCCACCAAGTGGAATATACACATAATCTCTAAACCATGATGATAGTGAAATATGCCACTTTCTCCAAAATGATGTAACTGAAGTTGCAAAATATGGAGCATCAAAATTCTCCATAAGTCTAATACCCATAACCTTTGCAGCACCAATTGCAATCGTAGAGTAGCTTCCAAAATCACAATATATCTGAAGTCCAAACCCAAAGAATGCCATGAGCAGCCCTACACTACCATAAAGGTTTAAGTTTGAATAAACATTATCAACCAGTATCGCAACTCTGTCTGCAATTACTAACTTCATGAACATTCCCCAGCACATCTCAATAAGGCCTTGCTGGACATTATCAATCCTGTATATATCTTTTCTTTCTTTAATAGCAAGATCTTTTAATTGTCCCAAAAGATTCCCGCTTCTCTCAATAGGCCCAGCCACAAGCTGTGGAAAGAATGACACAAACAGCGCATAAGTTATAAAGTTATGTTCAGCCTTGGTCTTTCCTCTATAGCAATCAATTGTATATCCCAGAGCCTGAAATGTATAAAAAGAAATACCTACAGGCAACAAAACATCGATGTGCCTTGGTACTGAGTGTGAAACATATCCAATTGTATCAAGGAAGAAATTGAAGTACTTAAAGAAAAACAAGATGCCAAGATTAGAAACAATACAAAGAAGCATTATCAGCTTCCTGTTTCTTAGCACACTTGTTTTTTCCATTAGAATAGCGCATAAATAGGTGATTACTGTAGATGCCAATATAAGCACAATATACTTAGCTTCCCAGCACATGTAGAAGAAGTAGCTGCATACCAGCATCCACGGAAGTCTAACCTTTTTAGGTACACACCATAAAAGCAGTAAAACTATTGGAAAGAAAATCAAAAAATCAATACTGTTAAATAACATAACTCCTTAAACCACAACCTTATCATACAGGTCAGATACTTTCTTCCAGTCAAGGACTTCCCAGAACGCCTTAACATAATCTGCCCTTAAATTATTTATTTTTCATATAATATGCATGCTCCCATACATCCAATGCAAGAATAGGAGTTCAATCAGTTCCCTCACTAAAAGGATTGTCCTGATTAGGAGATGCTGTTACATAAAGATTACCAGCTTTGTCAGCTGAAAGAAATGACCATCCTGCTCCAAACTTACCCGCAGCAGCTTTTGAAAACTTATCAATAACTTCATCCAGACTTCCAAGTATCTCATTATTCTTATCTGCAGGTTTTCACTTTGGAGCTTTAACAGCATTTAGCTAGAGCGTTGAGAAATAAAGATTATGATTATAATATCCGCCTCCCTGATCTCTAAGTCTTTTCCTCAATGTTTCATAAGTAATAGACTCAAGAAATGATAACACATTTTCTACGGACTTGTCATTAACTCCTGCTTTCTCAGCAAATTCATTAAACACCTTGATGAATGCTGCATGATGCTTGCCATAATGAGTTCCCATAGTGAACTGGTCAATATATGACTTAAGCACATTTATTTCAAAATCAAGTTTATCCTTCTTAAACATACAGAACATACTTAATCATTATCTAGAGCATGTATTTCATACTATATGCGTTTTTATCATGCAGTAAATACTATGAAGTGTAGAAATAATCATAAAGCACATCTGACACTTTCTTATACTCAACACCCTTATTAAGTGTTTTTTGTAAATGTGTTCGTATAATTTCAGGCATCTTTTCATTTGTTGAATAAAGATAAAAATTGTCCTCCTCTACTAATGCCCGCATTGGATTTTCTATTCCAGAAGCTCTAACAGTTTCCATTACTGTAGGCGTAGGCGCAAGCCATCCGCACAAATATATAACATTTCTAAATGTATTATGGTATTTTTCCCTTGTTATACTCATAGGATTATTAGATATATATAAATCCGTCATAGCATATATGCATTCATCATTTTGGTTAAAAGAATATAGTCTTCCTGTTATATCTGCTTCATTATTCACCACATGTCTATCCTTAATATAAAGCCAATTATAAATCATGCCTCCAGAATAAACCAACGTAACTAATGTAGAAGCAACTATCATTGCAGCAACTATATGCTTTATATTAATGCGTAACTTCCAATAATCTAAGTACTTATTAAATCTACAATTATAGCTAAAGAAACAATTGAAGTATAAAATCATTAATATGAAAAGTGTAATAAAGGCCCCATACTCAGCTCTCCACATGAATCTTCCCACATATGTAAAGTATCCGTACACTACATACAACGCACCTAAATTTAATAAAGAATATATCTTTGCGAAACTATCACCCAAAACGCACATTAGTAATATCATGAGGTAAACTGAAATCAGCACCCCTTTGCTGGCAAATGGCGCATGATTCCATGCTTTAATAAGATTTATAAAAGCTAGCCCAATTACTCTTAAGCTAACTCCATGCCCGCTATTACTAAATGGTTTTTCTATTAATGCAACTTTGTCATACCACTCGACAGTGAAAAAATCAGTATCAGCAAACATCCAGCTACGAAACAACTCTAAGTCATTCTCATCGGTACTAATTTCATCATATCGATTTGGGTCATGATCATAAGTCGCACCATAAAAATCTCTTATAAGTGTGCTTTTCTTGTCATATTCCCAAAATGTTCTCCATTCTGGATTATTGTTTCTGAATATCCACTCAGAAAAGAAAATTATAACAATAGATACAGCTAACAGTATAAAAACTAAAACAATGTTTTTGTTACTAGCCTCATGTCTTACTCCCTTAGTAATTAAAATGACTGCCAATGCCAACAAGAATGGTATACACATGTATAAGCATTCTATTCTACAAGCCGCTCCAATGAAAAAAAAGAATATACCTAGCAGTATTCCGAACAAGTTTTTGTTATTTCCTCTGATAAATTCAACCATGCATAATATTCCCGTAGCTATCCACAATGCCGCACACCTTGTGTACTGAATTGATATATAGCAATCTCTCGCCATGATAAGATTCATAATCATCGCAATACTTATAATAAATCCTCTTGAAGCAAATTTTCCATTACGCAGCATTTTAAATGCGATTATTTCACTTATTACCACGATGGATGATACATTCATTATTATCATTATTAAGTAATACCAATCCACCCATGGTAACAGTCTGTTAAGAATTGCAATAGGTATTCCATACAAAACATTACTATATGGGATATAATAGCAATACTTATCTCCAAAAGCACCTACGCTCATTAAATTACGAAAATAATCATCGCCTCCTGCATAATCAAGTTCTCCTCCAGCAACACTAACTATACAGAACAATAGCGAAATTATTATGACAATAAAATAACTCTTTTCTTTTTTATAAAGACTTGATAAATGCATTTCCATACAATGTTTATATCCTTTTAAACCCGCGCAGAGACATATCCCTGCTATCATTTTACGGCTCCGAAGAATTTTCATCTTCTAATACATAACCATATTGACCATAAAAGGTCACCCTATCCATTGCCAGAACCGATTGCTTATTGTAAAACCTAGCTGTGCACACATTCGCCCATGCATCTTTATCATATTCAGAAAGCGAGAAGTGCTGAAAAGGCCCTTGATCATAATTCATTTGCGGAACAATTACATCGCTACAAGTATCATCACTAAGTAAAGCTATCCGCTCTCTCATCTGATAATCGTAATCCATAAGTGCACCGCTTTTAATATAATTAATGCATAAATAGTCAACAGTATTTCCCACCAAGTGCTTACCCATCACAAGACAAAACATCACCACAAATAAAGCAAAACCAATCATTATATGCTGCTCAAACCACTTACTGTCAATTAATTTACTGCTAGGCATGTACTTTAGCAATATCGTCTTCGCCCATGCCCCAATATACATACATAGTACTGTAGTACTAAGCATAAACACAAAATAGTAAGCATTATACACTCCACTAGAAAAACCAGTTGCCTCATTAGATTCTTTTGCTACTAAGTTTATTAATTCTTCTGGCGCGTGGACACATGAAACTATCGCCACATGCACGAACAATGCAATAATAGGATTCTCTATAGGATATTTACAACGATGTGGGTCAAATGCATAAAATGAAATAATAAACAATGCAACTACAAGAATAAATAATGGCCTTATGTAATAATAAAAACTCGTCTCACGATACTCTCCCAATAGCCCCGCCTTCAAAGATCTTGCCAAGACAATAAACAATTCTCTAAAACCAACATGAAGATTACTCCCACCTCTAGCATGATTTCCCGGAGCTATTACGCTTATGTATAAAGAAACCAAAAATGGAATAAACGGCATAAGTAAAAATAACATTCTTTTCTTACTTGATGAGAACAGTATTCTGGCAGCACACAAAAGAAATACAGTTAGTAGTAGCACTGCAGGTGGATACCCACACCCTCCCACCATTACGACAAGCGGAATCGTCCAAAGCAACATGCCAATATGTTCATATAATAAATATCTGATCAGCATGGTAGTTACTAAAATTGCGAGTATCACAGGTAATGTATAGGCTATAACTCCTATGTAAAAAAAATAGCCATATTTAGGGGATATAATGAATTGAAAAAGAAAGAACGAGAAAATAAAAAAAACTGTATAAAACGTATTAGTATCAATCTCAAAAATATCTACTAATATGGTTTTCAAGAAAACATAATGAGAAAGCAAAACTAAAGCAATCGCAAAAACAGGTACAATAACGTATGCCTTTTCGTTAAAAACAGATGGTTCAAACTGATGAACAAAATTACAAAACCAAGTTCCCTGCCAGGTATTATATGTTTCACCTGCTTGTATTAGCGCAGTTCGAAATACGTAACTTGCATTACCTCCGTCCATTATTGCTCTATGAACACTAGCACCGAAATTCATATCTTCAGCCGAAGCATAATTGAAGGGAATCATCCAAATGATAGGTATTATAGATACAACAAAAAGGATACCAGCAAGTATAGCAATAAGTCTATTCGCCTTACTCGAATCTCGAATTTTAACATCGTTCAAAAAAACACTCCTCATCAAACTCATTCGCCTCCAACATCAGAATCTCCTCTAATGATTCTTCTTATCACATACTGTGGGGAATTGTTAATACAAATATATATACGTCCAATATATTCCCCCATCATTCCCAACACGCAAAGTATAGCACCGCCAATAATTAGAATGACGGAAATTGTAGACGCCCATCCAACAGGCGCAGTAGGACTAATTAGCTTTTTTACAATGTTCCATAATGCATATACAAATCCCATCGACGCAGTCATTATTCCAAACATTTCAGCAAATCTTAATGGCTTAATGGAAAATGCAGTAAAACCATTGAACCACAATGCTAATAGCCTCTTTAACGTATAACCAGACACTCCTTGAAGACAATCTCTGTGGTTAACAGTAACATTGCAAATACTGTTCGTTGACCTTAAAACAAGTCCTATAACATAAGGATATGGCTGCTCATACTTAATCATTTCATCATTAACCAACCACTTGATCATACAGGTCAGATACCTTCTTCCAGTCAAGGACCTTCCAGAAAGTCTTAACATAATCTGCCCTTAAATTCTTGTATTTTAAATAATATGCATGCTACTAAACATCCAAATTGTACCATTAATATCTCTTTCTTTCGAGTTTGCTTGTCCGTACAGCTTTCACAACAGCGAATATTGGTGTTATTGCCCCACTTAATACCGCACTCCACACCACAGCAGTAATCACAAATCTGCCATACTCAAATCCCATAAATATCGTTCCATCAGTTTCAGCTCCTTTAGGTAAAGCAATCTTCGTCATAATCATAATAATTATAAATCCAGCAAATAATCCAACAAAAGCAAAAAGCCTTTTTTGTTTTGTTTTTTGATGTGCCACTGTAAGCCTTTCCTTCCATTTATCATAATCTATACTGTAAGAAAAAGCATGATTAAAACGCATCAGCGGTGCAATGATCTTTGTCTTTACTTTCAGTTTTCCTTCGATTAACTTAATAAAGCTGGTGTAGGCTAACCCGACAAATATAAAGGATATATTCTTAAAAGACAGATTGAATAAAAGCGGCTCTACTATGCCAATAGTCGCATAACTTAATACTATTGCAATCTCTGTTCCTGCCTTCCGCTTTATCATATCTTCTATGGCAATATGATATAAAAGATTCACAACCAAAAATAATATAAGTCCATATTGCAATAACAAATAAAGCTGCGACTGGTGGATTACCGGATAGATAACCGACTCCGGATCAGGATCATTAAGACGTTGCCCAAACAACGATATAGTGTTATTAATCCAATAATAATGACCAATGTAAAGACGATGGAGCCAACTCAAAAAATGAGTATTTCCCTCACCTCCAAATATTTCACCTTCATATAAGACTGGGCATAAAATCCCGATAAACGAGCAAAAAAGATAATACCCATGAGTGAGAAGCCTTGTAAGCAAAGAAAAATTGCACTTGAAACGATAGTAATAATGCAGGACTAATACCAGACTTCCCACTATCAAAGCTGTTTTTGCAAAACTATAAATAAATAGATATATTAATCCTGCAAACAATAAAAGTGATATAGAGACAGTTCTTCTTTTATTTTCATTTTTGTATAAAAAAAGAACCATCATCATGAAAACAAGATAGGGTACCATTATCACATTCAATTGTAATAAACTAATTGACCTCCTAAGAATATCGCCAACAGGAGTCGCCAATGGATAATACTCCTTATCTTGAATAAGACCAAACACACATAAAAATATCATCACTCCATATGCAGTACCTGATAAAAAAAGCGAAAGTCTAAACAATCTTTCGACAGATATCACTCTAGCACCTATCATCATTGCAAAGAATAATAGTAGTCCCTTTTCTCCAGATAGTACATACGCCAAAGAAGCAACTATAATCAACCCCAGATCACACATACGAGTGAACAACGATTCTGAATTCATTAAATAGCTCAACAGGAAACATACAGCTCCTATCAAAAGAGTTATATTATATCCCATGTTGCCTTCTACCAAGCCTAATATTCTTGTGGTAAACAACACAAGAAAGAATATAACATAAAATATTTCAGATATTTTTATCCTGCCTTCCATACCATACTGTTCCTTATCTCAACAAAAAATCACATCTCATTAAAACTTCATATAAGCCTCTACTAAATAAGCACTAAAACGAACAGGCAACAAGCCTACGCCCCTCTACTTTATAAACAGTATCATTACTGATATTGTCTTTCCCACCAAATACTACAGCAAATTCTTTGGCAAATTGCTCATCTGCAGTATGAAACAGCACATAATCAACATCATTTTCAATTAACAAATCAATCCACTCCTCCGGTTTCATAACAGTTGTATTTGGATTATCATCGTTTCTGGCAGTAGGCCGGATAGGCGCAGCTATAAGTATTCGTGGACGTGAATAATATCTCATCTGAAGCCACAACTTAGTATCGTCATCATCATAAGAAAGAAAACATTCAGCCCATTGGGCTGTGCGAACATCATGTGTGATCTGATCCATACCTGGCCTCCTTTAAAAAACTAGTTATTTTTTTCAGTTTTTTAAAGTAAACCATAGTAGTGGATTAAATCAGGGCGCGTTATTTGACGCTTACTTGTAAACAAGTTGCCTGTTGCTATGATGACCAAAATCTCTGTTCACTACAATATCAGAATGCAATTCTAAACAATTCCATCATTTTCTAGACATATTCTATAATCGTTGAAAAGCCTCCACTAGACAATATGTAATGACCTCCACTATGTAGCAACGTGGAGGTCATTACATATTGTCTAGTTAGTTTTTTCAGTTTTTTAAAGTTAACCATAGTAGTGGATTAAACCATAGGCGCGTTATTTGACGCTTACATCATTTATACCATAGCCTTGGTATAATTTCGCGGGAACGCAGGTTAAAACAAATTCTTCGTTCTTACTTCTTTTATAACCGAATGCAATATATCCATGTAGTAACAATGCTTGTTTCAACCTTGGCTAACATTCTCCTTATAACGCTAACTGCTGCATTATCAAGCTTTCGTAATCTATAAATCATTCTAATAGAATATTGCATATGTTATTTTACAATAACAAGCGTACCCGCATAATCAGCTAACGGTACAATATGAAATTTAGTATTAAGATATTCTTGGGCATCTTCAATAGCCTTATGTGCGCCTTCTGTAAGCTCTTCGTAACAATTATAATCATGCATAAAAATATATCCACCAGCAGACATTCTTGGCCAAAAAAACTTTAGTCCTTCAAACAAAGGGCGGTAATAATCCATATCTAATGACACAAAAGCAAATTTATCATCTTTTTCTTCTTCAACTGTATCAGGAAAATATCCCTTTCTAATAACAGCATTCTCCGGAGTTATTAGTCTACTTTTAACAACTTCTATCTGTTCATTAGCTGAATGTCTCTTAGCTGTATCCATCACCCCTTTACTATTAGGCAAGCTCTTAAGATTAAATTTTTCCATTTGTTCCTGCAAATCCCTACTATCAAATCCTTCGTAAGTATCGTAGAGGTAAATCTTTCTATTTGAAAAGCAACGATTTATCGCGCTGCTAAACTCACCAAGGAATACACCTGCCTCAGCACAACTCCCCTCAATATCCTTATTATTAATCTCCTCAGCTACTAGCTCTAATGTTCTATATCTGACGTAATCAGAATTCCATAATTCCTTAGCAACCATGCTTTTTGAGTGCTCATCATATAGCATTGTATCAATAATCCTAGATCCATCATTCACCAATCCAACATGTAATCCGAATCGCTTAGCAATAAGATTGTGCAATCCTAAAGATTTCTCAAATAATTCTTTTTTTATGCCCATTGAAATGCTCCTTTGTTACTTTTCTTGTCTATACTTTGTAATATAGAAATCTAAACTATTTAATCCTTGTTCTTTTTTCTATTTAATACACCTACAACACTATTTAACGTAGTTACAACTAACTGATATCTGCATAAGATCAGAACGGTCACATATACTATTATAGATATAATTATAGAAACAACAATAGTAATAATCGAGTTGCCTACTATAATTTTGGACAAAATACAAATCACCCCAACCAAAATAGTTCCTATAATGGGTGGGATAAAATGCTGTTTCTTGTTGCCAAAATCAACCGCTTTATCAACATTAATTATACATATAATCGCTACTATCATATTCGCCAGCAACGTCGTTATAGCTGCTCCAATAATACCACATCTAGGAATAAAATATGCGTTCGAAATAATGTTAAACGCCATTGCAGCAATCCATGCAATAGTAAAAGTTTTATCTTCTCCTTTCGGTAGTAACACTAAATTTCCAAAAATATTAATCAAAAACATAAATATCATTGAAACAGAAAGAATCATTAAGCATTCTGAGGCTTCAACAAACTCTCCTCCAGCTATAGCCATTAGTACATCATCTGCTAATATAAACAGTCCAACAAAACACGGCAGTCCCAAACAAAGAGTGAAATCCACAACAGAATTCAAAAGTGCATTGATCCTGTTATAGTCTTTATTATTAAAACTAATAGTAAGTCTAGGAAGCACTACCCACGTAATTGAAAGTATAGCCTGTGTCACTAAATTATAAATTTTCATCGCAGTACTGTACAATCCAACTTCTCTATCACCCTTCATAAATCCTAGCATAGAAACATCAAGATTGTTGAGAATTTGCTGACTTAACAGCATGGTAAACAAACTCATAATAGGAATCATATGACGTTTCCACTCTATTCCATGAATCAAATCAATAATAAGATGTACTCGGCAAAATCTCTGTCTGTGCCATACATTGAGAACACTTGCGCCTGCTGATGATATCATACTGATTACTGCAAACTTTAAATAATCTTCTGGACGACGTACAAATATAAACACCAATAGAAGGCTAATGAATTGAAACGCAACTGTTCTTACTGTGATAAATCTAAAATCCTCCATAGCTGAATTCAACCAATCAGCTCCTACTGTAGTTGCAAGAATACTTAGGCTCTGAATCGCAATAAGATGTCTATAATCTTCTAGCTTATTATTTGCAAATAGAAACAGCATCAAAAAAAAATACGCTATAACTGTCGTGACAATACTAATACTGAATATCTGACTAGCTGTATCTTCTAGTGCTTTATCATCATTTCTAACTGCCGAACATGCGCGAATAGCATATGTAGAAATTCCAAGCGTTGCCAGTAAACTGAAATAAGAAACAATTGATGTTCCAAAATTAACCTTTCCAAAATTTTCAGGAAGAAGCACCCTTGAAACATAAGGAAATATCACAAGCGGAAATAGTATAGACGAAATGGTCTTAATTGCATTATAAATAGTATTTCTTTTTATACTCACATGGTTACTCTGATTCATTAAGTAATCCTTTCTTTTTATTTCTGTCTGTTATTTAAGATTCTTTATTCGCCTTCTATTAATGCCATAACCATGGGCATTTTCACCACTTTCACGCTTCTGTGAATTCGTCTTTCTTGCTGCGTTTTGCTATAATTATTAATTAATAAGCAAATCTATGATTCAATTGTCGGAAGAACAACTGAATAATCTTAATAAATAAGCTCTGGTCATCATTGTTTCATCTTTGCAGGACCAGCTTGCTTCCATGCAGTCACAGCTTGACTCTGCCAACGCTCAGCTTGCCGATACAAACCGTCAGCTTGAGATTTTTGTAGAGCAGCTCCGCCTCATGAATCAGCGTCAGTTTGGCAAACGTTCTGAGTCTGTATCTGAGATTGATGGCCAGCTTTCAATGTTTGATTCTTTCAATGAAGTTGAAGCTACCATGGATTCATCAGCTCCTGAACCTGAAATTACTGAAGTTATCATTTCTTCCTACAAACGTTCTAAACGCAAAGGCAAGCGTGAAACTGACCTTGATGGTCTTCCAGCACGTGTCTTTGACCACAAGCTTTCTGAAGAAGAACTGGCCAAGAAATTCCCTAACGGCTACAAGGAGCTTCCAGAAGAAGTATATAAGCGTCTTCATTTAATCCCTGAGACATTTATAGTTGATGAACATCATGTCCACGTTTATGCATCAAAAGATAACAACGGAAAAATCGTACGAGCTGAAAGGCCTGTTGATCTGTTCCGTAACAGTATCGCAACTCCTGCACTTGTTGCCTCTATCATTAATGGTAAGTATGTTAACTCAGTCTTACTGAAACAGCCAAAGCCAATGGCATAAATACCTACGACTATCTGGAGTTGCTGCTGCCCGAAATTCCAAAACATCAAAATGATAAAAATCTCGACTTCTTGGACAAGCTTCTTCCGTGGTCGAAAGATGTTCAGATAAAATGTCCCAGCAAGTTTAAAAAATCATAATTAACTTATCAAGGTTCTACTCTATGAATCGCCAGTAAAATGGCGGTTTCTTTTTTATTTGGCACTCATGAATGAGGACTTATGATTCTTCAAGTTACCACACCGAATATAATTTCACAACCTCTTTGGCAGCCAATTTAATTGCTCTTTATCAACTAGTTCATCTGACCATTCATTCTTATGTTGCAAAATCATTTCGATTGAAACCCTAGAAAAATTTATTTTTAAAAGCTCATTAATCATTTCCTCAGAATGCCTATATTTTAAAATATCTGCAGGATTTCCTCCGACAACGGCATATGGAGGAATATCTTTAGTTACAACAGATCCCGCTGCCACAACTGCTCCTTGACCAATATGCACCCCAGACAATATAGTCACGTTTTGTCCAATCCATACATCATCACCAACAACTATATCGCCCTTTGAAGTAGCCTCATACTTCTGATTACAGTATTGAACTTTAAATGGATACGTCGAAATTGTATCCATACTATGTTCGCCACAAACGATAAAATACACGTTACCTGCTATGCTACAATAGTTTCCTATCTTCAACTTATATGTGTCCGAAAAGTTTATCACATGAATAAGACCATATGAGCCATTCCCAACTTCAACTAATAATGGATTAAACTCTTCAGCCATATACGTAAAATTATGTCTGTTCTTCCTTCTCCATCTCCTACGTTCAACCAATAACCGAACTCTATAGTAAACTGAGGCTATCATTTAATTTTCCCTTTCTCCCATAACATCTGCAATTGCCTCTAAATAACCTTTGCCATACTTCAAATCTGGTTCTAGATGATTTCCCTCTCCCCATTCATTCCATGATTGAACTATTACAATTTGATGATCATCTTTTTTGGTTGAAACAATCTTTTTTGCCCTTAACAATACTTTTTTAAAATATCTAGGTTCACAGTCTTTCAGTATTATAGCATTTCTTCCTGACCTTGGTGAATGATCCCAATTAGGTGCCACAACCGGAATCACATTATCATTTTTGCAATCATCAGTAACCATATACTTGATTGCATCCTTATAATTAAAAACGGTTGGAAATCCGAACAATTCTCGCTTTATTTTTAATAATACCTTTCTGGCAACACTTAATCTGTGATGAATGTTAATTGTGTCCATGTTGTAAATTGCATCAATTCCCAGGTCCAGTATTTCTTCCTTGCTCCTGCTATCGAAATCAGCGGCAGCAAAATAGAAACCTGTCAATCCCTCTTTTTCTGCTAACCCCCTCCAGCATTCAACAAAATTTTTTACTTCATCTCTATTATCTAACGGATAATGAATAATAAAAAAGAGTTTATTGTCAACTCTAAAGTACCTCTTGTCTTTAAATAAAGGCAACATCCTATAAAAAAACTTTTTATAGTCATCTTTTCCTAAATAGCGTTGCTCTTGAATGATAAGATTTCCTTTTGCTTCATTATTCCAAAACTTTTTTTCCCAAGAACAATTTGCCCATCCTAAGCAATAACTAATTTTAATTGATTCATCATTATACATATCCCATAATGGTCCGTCTAATTCAGTCACGCCATTTCCAAACCAATATGTCCAATAGCAAAAAGCTTCAATTCCGTATTCCTGAGCCATTTTTGCCTGTGCTCTTCTTGTTTCCGCCACTCTTAGGTCATAGAATCCTAAATCAGCAGGAATATGTGGTTCATAATGGCCTTTATATAAAGGTTTCGCTTTCGCAACATTTGTCCACTCAGTAAATCCTTTTCCATACCATCTATCATTAGTTTCTGTGGGATAGTACTGTGGTAAATAAAATGATATAATTCTCATCTAAATCTCCAATAATCAAACCCAAAACCCTAAAATAAGCTCAACAACTCGAGCCACTTCACCTTGTTCCATATATGGTGAAAGTGGTAACGAAAGCACTTCATTACACAACTCATTTGTTACAGAACAATCAAAAATCCTATTTTTACCATTTAAATATTTAAATGCCTGCTGCTCATGCATAGCTTTGGGATAATAAACAAATGAAGGAACATCATTAAGCTTTAGCTGTTTTTGCAAGTCATCCCTTTCTTTTTTACCAGAAAGTTTGATGGTATACTGCGCCCAAGATGAAGTAAATCCTTTCCGGATGAACGGCAATTTAATCCTATAGTCTTGTTTCTTACTTAATAATTCCGTATACAAGTCTACAATGGCATTCACTTCGTTAATCTCAGCATTAATGAAAACATCAAACTTAGCTAGTAAAATAGCAGCTTGCATCGTATCCAGCCTTGAATTCATTCCAATTCTGACATTATCATACTTCATTGTTCCTTTACCATGAACACAGTATGATCTTATCAAATCAGCCCATTCATCATTATCTGTAAATACTGCACCTCCATCACCATAGCAGCCAAGTGGCTTCATTGGGAAGAAGCTTGTGGTCGATATATCGCCAAAAGAACAAGCTTTTTTCTCGCCAATAGCTCCGCCAAATCCCTGTGCACCATCTTCAAGTATAAGAAGATTATATTTATCAGCAACTTCTCGAATTCTTGGATAATCGGCAGGTTGTCCAAATAAATCTACTGCAACAATTACTTTGGGCTTTAGTGTCCCATCTTCTAAAACAGACTTTATCGCAATCTCAAGCTTATCCGGATCAATATTACATGTATCATATTCAACATCAACAAAAATAGGTGTTGCGCCGGCAAACGAAACAACTTCTCCGCTTGAAAAAAATGTGAAGTCTGGCACAAATACCGCATCGCCTTCGCCTATTTCCCATGTCATCAACGCCAAGCTTAATGCGTCTGTTCCGTTTGCACAGGTTATACAGTGCTTCACGCCCACATAATCAGCAAGCTTTTCTTCAAGTTCTTTTACCTGGGAACCTGAAATGAAATTGGCATCATTTATTACCCTTGCTATTGCAGCATCTATTTGTTCTTTATTAGCTGCATATTGTTTTTTTAAACTTCTAAATTCCATACTATCCTCTTAATTGTGAAACCTATCTATTATATTCCCTTTCTTGTCCACCTTGGCGATCGGAGTAGCAGGAATACCCGCCACGAGTGTATACGGCTCAACATCTTTGGTTACCACAGCACCTGCTGCCACCATTGCATATTCACCGATTTTATGTCCACAAACTATTGTTGCATTTGCTCCAATGCTTGCTCCATGTCTCACTAAAGTTTTCTTGTATCCTACATGGCCTTTGGGAAACTCAGCCCTAGGCGTAAGATCATTTGTAAATACGCATGATGGGCCACAAAAAACCCCATCCTCCAATTCTACACCCTCATATACAGAGACATTGTTCTGTATTTTGACGTTATTACCTATAATAACATTGTTTGACACATTTACATTTTGACCAAATGAGCAATTTTTTCCTATCCTAGCACCAGATTGCACGTGACAAAAATGCCATATTTTTGTGTCTTCTCCGATAATAACATCATCGTCAATATAACTACTTTCATGAACAAAATAATCTGCCATAGAAACATCCTCGATTTATGAGACTTTGTACCGTATTATCCTTGAGAGAATCGGCCTTTAAAATCCATTGTGGAACACTCTTTAAGTGGTAGTTTTACCGTTTCTCCTGTGGCTGCAGCTTTGTATATAGCCAAAACAAGCTCAAGCGCTCTTCTTCCTGCTTCACCATTAACATATGGTTCTCGGTCATTCTCAATTGCCTCTATCATATCCTTATACAAAGGAGTATGTCCGTATCCATATACATTTGGGGGATTCTCGTGAAATCTTGCCTTAACCTCCTCCGGATCATCCAGCATATCAGAAAAACGCCATTCCTCTATAACATTTACGGATTGCCCACCTGCTTTTACAGTACCTTTTTCTCCAAACAGATATAACGTTTCTTCAAGGTTTTTAGGATAAATATCAGTCGTTCCTTCAACTATACCATATCCACCATTAGCAAACTTAATAATAGCGATGCCTAAATCCTCTGCATCAATATAGGGATGATTGAGCCTGTCTGTCATTCCAGCAACTTCTACAACATCATCGCCCATCATCCACCTTAGTAAGTCTATATTATGGATACACTGGTTCATAAGAGCTCCGCCATCCTGTTCCCATGTTCCTCTCCAGGAAGCGCGATCATAGTATTCATGATCTCTACACCAACGTACATGTGCAGTACCATAAAACATCCTTCCAAATCTGTCTTTTTCCACTGCTTCTCTAATCTTTTGGATTGATTTGTTGAAACGATTCTGGTGATTAGCACATACCTTTACATTCTTTTCTTTTGCTTTTGCAATAATCTTATCCGCATCAGCCAACGACAAGGCAATGGGTTTCTCTATTATCACATTGCATCCAGCGTCTATGCAGTCTAATGCTATCTGAGCATGTTTACCAGATTCAGTAGCAATTGCCACCAGCTCTGGGTGCACCTCTTTTAACATCATCTTATAATCTGTATACTGTGGAATGTCCGTGCTTAAATCGAATTTAATTACTTTGTCGCGTATATTATTACTATCAATATCACAAAGTGCTACAAATTCTAAGTTGTTTGCCTTTGCAGCCGCTATGTGATTTGGTGAGATGCGTCCACACCCTATTAGCGCATATTTCATTTTCATCCTCCAATCCAGTTTTCTATCCTATTTATAATTATCTACTTTTCACTTTAAATATACTCTTGAGAGAATAGCATAATCCAATTTCTTTAATGCAAGATCATAACCCATTCTTTTATACTCTTCAACCAAGCTTGCATTTTCTTTAATCTGTTCAATTAGCTCTTTTAGTTTATCAATACCATCTACATACAATACCGAGTCTTCATATAGTTGCTTGTATGAACGCGTAGGCGCAACAACTAACGCACACCCTGAACATAATGCAACCTGGCTTGTTGCAGACTGGGATCCAGGCTGAAGATAAACATCAGTTCCGCATAATATATCTAGGAGTTCTTGTCCATTTTTCCATCCTAAATATCTTATTCTTTTATCATTAGCTATCAACTCATTAAAACACTGTCTCTCGCTTTCAGGGACACTTCCAATTATAAATAAAACTAGTTTTTCACTTATAACTGACGAAAACGCTTTGATTAACTCAATAGTCTTTTTCTCTTTTGATAATTTCCCTGAATGAGATAGAATTATCGCATCTTCTGGCAAATCATATTGCTCAAGAAGTCTATTACGCTGTTCATTCTGTCTATCTTTGCTCTGAATAATACCTCCCAGCGGATATAACTCCATTTTTTCATCAGGCAAGCCATACATGTCAACCAAATAATCTTTTGTTTCTGCTGTAATATAGAGAACTTTTTTGATTTGCTGAAGAGCTCTCTTAATAAAGTATCCATGTATATACTTATACGCCAACTTGGATACCGCCGTTTTAGCTGTATTTGTAAAATCTTCATGTGAATCCACATAAAAAGTCACGTTATTCTTCTTTGAATAACACGCCACATCCATTAATTCATATCCACATAACCCATGATAAAGAATGACATCTGGCTTAACTTCTTCCAGAATTTTTTTGAGTTTACTCACTTTCTGTATCTTGTTAGTAATAAACCTATTAATTACATAATCATAGTTCAGCCTAATGAGCCTCATTCCATCATCCAAAACAATATCTTCTTCATCAACACTCTGCAGGACTCCGTTGACATATTTGGAAGCATTGCTCACAAAGACAACTTTATGACCATCCTGAATATTCATTTGTGGCAAAATGTTGTCTTGATAAAGCATACCTTCAGTATAATAACTCAGTAGCCCAATGTGTAAAATAGTCATTATTCCATCTCACAGTACATCAAATTATTTTATTCATAAATTTAGAGAGAAACGTCAAAACGTCTCATAAATATTTCTAAAGCCAAAAATTTTTCAAACATATACCCCCTTTTACCTTTATGATAATTCTTTTTAATTTTGCGGACATTAAATATATCTCCCGTTCTAGGGTTGTCGAAAATCTCTTCGATTTTATTATTATCTAGTAAACTCTTGTATCTATTTTCGGGGCTAGGCCATCCAAGCTTTATTTTGCGCCAAACTATATCATCCGGTAAACGGCCTTGCATATACTCACGCAATGGATATTTTGTATATCCATCCTTTATCTTTAGTCTCGGTGAAATATTAACTGCATTTTCGATATACTTGTAGTCAATGAACGGAACTCTGCTTTCCATTGAAAAAGCCATATAAAATCGATCATCAATATGTAGAATCGTCGGCAAAGTTGTTTTCCTAATCTCCTTATAATGAAGATCTTTAAGGCTTTCCACTTTCAAAGCATCAAAAAAACCCTTCTTTGAAACCATATTAAATACTTGCGATATTCTAATTCCAGTGAGTGCCCTTACGATGCAATATGCTTGTCTAATAAAACTTGACGAGAAATATATATAGTAAATAAGCGTTTTCCAAAAGCCATAGCCACTATTGTCTTTGATATAACAAAACTCTCTAATAAACTTTCCTACTCCATCTTTTTTCAAGACATCTCTCAGATACGGTCCATAGTACATGGTATAGCCAAACATCAACTCATCCGAGCCTTGTCCATTCATCAGTACTTTTATTTTTCTTTTACCTACTTCTTTTAGTGTTAAGAATGGTCCTAGGCAGCTAAATCCAATTAGTTCTTCTAAATGCCATATCATGTCTGAGAAGTTTCCATAAATATCTTCTTCCTCTGGGAAAATATTCTCATGGATAGTCTTGCAATAACCGCTGACCATGTTAGCATAGTATGACTCATCGATTTCTGTTTGATCTTTATAGCAAGTTGTGAAGGTCCTTAATCTGTTTTGACCGAATAATGATTGATAATAATCAGATACAGCCATAACAATCAATGAGCTATCAACGCCTCCAGAAAGGAGGGCTCCAATCGGAACATCGCTTCTAGTTCTAACTTGAATAGCATAAGATAATGTGCTCTCAAAATCCAATTGATCATATTCCATAAGCAACTTATCTTTTATTTCAATATCCCAATATCTGTATTTCTGCATTACAATCTCATTATCGGCACACTTTACCACAAGGTTACAGCCTGCAGATAACGGCTTCACACCTAAGATTAGAGTTTCGTCATAATAATCATAAATGTTTAGAATCATTTGGGATAATGCATTCTTTTTGTTCAACTTTCTGGGAACCGAATCTATACTGCAAAGCTGCTTTATTTCTGAAGAAAAAGTAAAACATTCTTTATCTGCATAATAATAAAATGGTTTTGCTCCCAAACGATCTCTGGAACAAAAAAGCTCTCTGGTCTGATAATCGAATATAGCAAATGCCCACATGCCATCAAATTTCTTTACACAGTCACTCCCCCAATAATCATATGCCGCCAGAATAACCTCTGTATCAGATTCAGTTTCAAATCTATAGCCTTTTTCTAATAATTCTTGTTTTACTTCAACATAATTATAAATTTCTCCATTAAAGGTTAACGTATACCTATTATCCTTGTATTCCTTAGTCATAGGTTGATGACCTTTATTAGTCAAATCTATGATACTAAGTCTTCTATGTCCAAGTCCGCAAAAAAAAGGCTTATCATCATCAGAAATATCTGAAAGGCCGTATAATCCACTTACAGTGTCGTTTCCTTTATAATCCATTTTCTTATTAGAGAAATCAATAAGAGTATATCCCTCATCATCCGGGCCTCGATGTTTTGCAGCATTATTCATTTTCTCTAAATCAATTGAGCTTAGTTTTCTATTAAGCTGAACACACCCACAAATTCCACACATGGTTGTTATTGCTCCCTCCGGTACTGTAAAAAACTCCTTAATAGGCTGTTAAAATATATATCAAAACACTTTAATATGGTTGACAATAGTTTTCATGCATTATCGGTATAATTCCGTAATGCGTGATCTGCTAGTCCTTACTTCAATCAAATCAATATACAGTATCTCATAAACCGCATCAACAAATCTATCGCACATATCTTAGCGGAACACAACAAGCGAACATGTCGAAGCTCGTTATTTCATTCCTAAAGAATCACGATTCCCCGACCAAAACAAAAGTAATATTCTCATCTTTTAGCAAGCCTGATAGCTTGATTATCCATTCACCGCCTTTGCGCTCACTCATAATATTAGGCGCCAGTGCCAAAATGACTTTGTTTTCGTTTGAAATTCCCAGTTCCTGCCGCAGCAAATTAGCATCTACATACCGAAAAATACTAGTATTAATTCCGTTGTGTATGACACGCATTTCTACGTTTTTAAGGAATGACATCCCTACTCTGTCTCTTAACCACTTCGAAGGCGTCACTATACTAAAATTCAAATCTTTTAGAGTATCTTTTTTCTCCTGAAGCATTTTGGCTGTTTGATCCAACCACAGGCTTTTGGGATACTCTTTGACCGCTGGACAGTTGCCACATTTGTCCATAAATCCATTGCATTCGTATGCATATCCGCACTTGCCAGTGTACATATATTCACAATGGAATGTCCAAATAACAGGAATATCTTTCTCTTTTATGTAGCTTAGGAGCATTTTGGTATTCACGAAATACGCATGAAGCTCGTGAATGTGAATAATGTCCGGTTTATAATTCTCAATGAAATTAATAAGTCTTAGCGTAGAAAAATACGAGAAACATCCGTTATATCCTGTTATTCTGGAAAGACCTGCGTGCAGATATGTCTCTGCATCTATTCCAAATTTATAGATATTCTCCTCTATAATCTTAGGTCCTCTGCCATAGCACACAGCGGCCTCTCGACCGTCTGCTCTAATATTCTTATACAAGTCATAGACTATTTTCCCAGTAGAAGAGTTTTTACAATTTACATCTATTAGAAGCACTCTTTCTTTTCTTCCATTTTTGTCATACTCTTCCATGTACCTGCGTGCCATTGTGGCACTTGAATATTCATTCTGAGCCTGATTTGCAAGATCTGGATACCTGCTATTTAGTTTTTCTTTAATCTTTCCCTTTAACCCTTCCAAGTCCCCATATGGTACAAAGTCACTTTCTGATATGAGAGATGTTTCTTTGGTTCCACCTGTATCAAATCCCACAACCGGAGTCCCACAACATTGTGCTTCTACGCATGTTGTCGGAAAGTTTTCACTCTTGGAACAGATTACAAACACATCTGCCATAGAATAGTACTGGGCGAGAAGGGATTGATCGGTGGTTTTAGGGAGGAGGATTGCGTTGGAGGGAATGTTGAAATTCTTATCCACGATTTATATCATCCTTAAAAATGCTATTGGTTGAAATACGGCTTATTACCTCGGCTAAACCGTATGTTTCAAGTATCCTATTAGCTTCATTGAAAACTCTTTGTTTATTATTGTCTGATAGTTTTACATAATCTCGTCTTAGTTCTTGAGTTTTTTCAGATAGTTTTAACATAAAACGGCCGTATTCATGTTGTTCGTTTAAGTCATTCACTGTTTGTTTCTTATATAACATCTATTTGTGGAATGTAAATAAAGCCTAATTGAAGCATGTTTTGCTAAATCCTTTATATATTAACATAAAAATGTTGGCACGGAAAACCACACCAACATTTAGCGCATATACAATTTCGTACGATTCATCTGGATCTGTATTTAAAATTGGATGCAACAAATAACCTTTCCAGTATTTTCAAGAATCGTGTCCTCTTGCTTGACTATAGTTCATATCTCAATCTGTCTTATTTTATTACATCATTAGTCATAGCTTGCCTTAGCACTTCTAACTCCCTGTTCTTTTTATCAAGTACCTCTAATAACTCATTTTTCTTTGCTACCGTATTGTCGTATTGTATCTTAATATTCTCAGGTAGCATCAACCCTTGCTTGTTGTATTTATTATCAATATCGTCAACTATTTTTTGACGTCGTTCTATACGTTTTTGAATTTTATCTATTGTTTCCTCTGTCCTAGCTAGTTTTTCAGTTAGAGAAACACTTCTGCTTTTTAATACTTTTTTATTCTTCTTATCCGATCTTTCAAGGTTGATAACTTCATTAATTGCACTCTTTTCAATCTGATTCTCGTTTTGTTGATTATATATGCTAATAAAACCATCCATAGAGTACATATGAAAACACTGCCCAGTTACTGTCATAAATTCTTTCCTAAGTTCAATTCTAGGTCCTATTGTTCTCCCCTTTACAATATTCCACCAATCCTCCTTTTGATCATTAGTCACATATACTATCCCAACCTTTTTTTCCTTTGCATATTTTAGTATTTGTTTCCAAATAACCAAATCCCCAAATGCGTTGTTATCGCTATGTTGACTCTTCTTTTTTTCGTCTTTGTATCCTGGCGGAATGGAGTCTTCATATCTTTTTTCACCTTCCTCCTTAATCTTATTAAGTTCATCAACACTTATTTTCTCTCCAACCCTTCCCTCAAAAATGTCTAACACTTTATTGAGGATTTCATCATCTTCAGAATTTGTAACCAACAGATTTCTATCCTTATTACTATCAAGCCATTTATACAAATATCTGTTCAATTCAGAAATCTCATCATCATTAGAAGACATACGTAGAGTACTAATGGCGTTTTCTGTAAAAGAGGTTATTTCTTTTTTAAATTGATCATATCTATGAACAGTTTCATAAATCACATCACATCGTTCTGACATATATTCATACGCTACTTGGTATGGAATCCATATCCGATCTTTAAAAGTTGCCAAAGCTTCCAACAAAGAATTTCTTGTTTTTGCAGAATATCTATATAAATTCAATAGAACATTCGTATCAAAAACAAATACAGCATTGTTCCATAATTCTTGTTTTTCTTTATTCGTTGGTTCTAGATACTCTACAATCGCACTTCTCATCAACAACCTCACGCATATATAGCCAACAATTCTAATTCTAAAAAATCCTCTTCCACTTCAATACATTCAAAATCTTGTTTTCGTTCAGAAGCTATTTGTTTTCTTATTGCTCTATTTAGCCCCAAAAAGTCCTTATATATATCAAACACAGGTAATGGCCTGTCTTTATAATGTTTTCTTGATTCTAACTTTGCAATAATGGTTACTTCTTTTCCCTCATAATCTTCCAATTCGTTGTAATCTACTAGCAAATTATCAGGTATTGCTTTCCCTATTCCCAGCCAATAATCACAAATACTACCCATTTCACAAAACAAAGGAATCGTCATCTTAGAATTTTTAATTACTGTTTCCAATAGCTTTCTTTCTTCACTATCATCAATTTGCGTTTCACCAAGAAGTAATGATTTGTACTCATTGACCAAATGAATCATATCAAATCTTTCTGGAATATACATTTCAGCAGTGAAACGCAAAATCGAAGAAACACGGATGTCTTTAACTGATAAATCATTATTATTATCAACATAATCAACATAGTCATCACTTTGCTTAAGCAACTCTTCAAACCCCTTGCACTCTAACAAATAATTCACTTCTCTATTATAGTCTGCTATTTCTTCAGTTATGTTCGATTCAATCATTTTTCCACAAATAAGCGCTGAGTATTGATCAATCTTTTTTTTATTAAAGTATACCAAACTATTAAACATTTAAATAATCCTTTCCTCTAAAAAAGTAACGTAAGCAACAATAAATGCATGTAGGTTCTTCTGTCATCCATACAATTATTTACTCACGTCATGTAAATTTTATTTGTTACCTCGAAAAACAAGCTTATCTCCTTCAACTGAAACAAACAGCTCATAATCTACTGTGACCTTTCTTTTTAAAATATTATTAACCTCGTTAATAAAATCTTGAGCAACAGAAACAATAGCCTTATAATAACTATTAACTTCCTCAATACTATGATCGTAAAAAACTATATCTTTGTTGTCCAAATCCACATCCATTTGATGTACAATTACATTTCTTGTATGGAATGCTTCCTTAAGAGCTTTCTCTCATTCTTTATTAATAAGTCTACTTGTACTAATATTGAAATGACTTGCAACCTTAAACAGTTGCTCGGCACTTTGCAGACTGTCAAACGATAACTCTTCTTTCAAAACTCTTATTAATTCTCTCCTACTATTATTTCATATCTTCTATCAATATTAGAACATCAAATCAATTCATCATATATCCCCGTCCGCACAAGCTCATGCTCTCTCGGTGCCGTAATCAACACTGCTCTCAATCTTCCATAGAATACAAACACGCTTCCACCTGCTGCCGCATGGGCATGACCTTCAATGAGGACTTTCTTAATATCCCGGATGTCACCCGCACCACCTATGGCTGTAACTGGGATGTCTACAGAGTCTGCAATGGAACGAACAAGTTCTATGTCGTAGCCTTGCATCATACCATCGTTATCAATGGAGTTGATGATAATCTCACCACCGCCAAGTTTAAGAGCTTTTTTTGCTAAGTCTACAGGATTCTGGCCTGTTTTTCTTGTGCCGTCTTCAACGTAAGCCTCGTAGCCCGAGGTAGTTCTTTTAGCATCTATAGAAACTACTATACTCTGGCTTCCAAATAGAGCTGCTGCCTCTTTGATAAGATCCGGATTATCTACAAGAGCGGTATTGATAACAACCTTCTCATAACCAATCGCAAAGAGTTTTCTGATTTGATCAATGTTAGCGATTCCTCCACCGTAGCTAAGGGGCATGAAGGCTTCACTGGCGATATCCGCCAAAAGCTCAAAGTCGGGTTCTTTGTGATTCTTGGTTGCACCTATATCAAGGATTGAGAGTTCGTCTACGCCTTTGATATTGAATATCTTAACTGCGTTAACTGGATCTCCAAGGTACGTTCTCTCGCCAAATTGTTTTGTTTTTATTAGGTCCCTGTAATCTATGAGAAGAACAGGGATTATTCTTGGCCTATTGTACATGGTTATTTCTCACATTTTTACAAAGTTTTCGAGGAGGTTCATACCGAAGCTATGACTCTTTTCAGGGTGAAACTGAACGCCCATAATATTGTCTTTTACCACTGCGGCAGCAAATTCATAGCCGTAGTCACAGGTCATCATGACATTATCAAGAGATTCGCATACTGCATGATATGAATGAACGAAGTAATAACGCTGTCTATGGTCAAAGAGATTGTGAGTAAGCGGGATGTCTTTTTTAATATCCACTATATCCCAACCCATATGGGGAACTTTGAGGTTCTGGTCCTGCACCTGAAAGCGATTGCTTTCGAATGGTATTAAGCCAAGCCCCTCTAGCTGACCTTCTTCACTTCTCTTCCCCAATAGCTGCATTCCCAGACAAATACCGAGAATTGGCTTTTTATCCATGTTTGCTACATTCTTTATGTACTGCGCAAGTCCGGTTTCATTAAGTTTACTCATACCGGCATCGAAGGCACCAACACCCGGAAGGATTAGCTTATTACACTTATCCAGTTCAGATATATCGGAGGATATTATTGCCTTTTCTCCGATGATCTTTAACATGTTTTTTATAGAACCTAGATTTCCCAGGCCATAGTCAATAATTCCTATCATATATGTACCAGTATCAATTTTATACGCGCATATTTCTACGCTCCAAGCCAAGCATTTTACTGACCGCAACTCCGAGACGTATCATCCACATTGAATTTTTATAGTCTGCCGGTGTCTTCTTGGGGCCTTCTATTATTGTATCAAACTCCTCTGTGGATATCCCAAGTTTCTTGGCAACATATTCTTTATCCTGAATCATGAGCTCCGGATCATATGGAGGCTGTTCCAGGATCTTAATCGCCTCTTCCCTTGTTCTTGTACCTGCAAGGATCTCATTGGATAGTACATTCTTGCGAGTGTCAAACCCAAACTTATGAGGAAGATAGTACCCTTCAAAAAACCTGGTGAATACATTCTCGTAATGCTTATTCTCGTACTTATTCCAACCATATTTCTCATGCAAAAGCTGCTCAGCTTCCGGCTTATTATAGATGACATGGTCCAGCGGATATACTCTGTGCATTTTTTTGAAATATCTGTAATATATCTTATACTTGAGCAATCCACAGGTTGGATAGGTTTTAAGCTCTCTTTTCCCAAACTTCTTATGGATATTCATGGCCATTTTAAGATCATTCATGTAAATCCACTCTACCGGAGGACGAATGAATTCAGTGGCATTATTAGATCCGGTGAGGACATAGTGGATATCGTGCTTCACAGCATAGTTATACAGAGCTGAGAATATCGCGTGATCCTGTGGAAAGTCCTGGGAAGATATGCCTGATTTAAAGAATGAAAGCTGAAGGTCAGCCATCTCCTTCCAGTTAATTACTTCGGTCCACATATCAAGATCAAGACCTTTGACTATCTTCTCAATATTGTCTACCGCAACATTAAGATTCCAGCCAGTATCTACAACAAAAGCCAGTGGCCTTAGCCCCATGACTTCTTTTGCTATATACGCCAGGTAGGAACTGTCAGCTCCGCCTGAAAGTCCCAAAATGCAATCATATTCGCTGTGTTTTCCGGCTTTCTTTATTGTTTCTGCCAACTGCATAAGCTCCTCCATACGATTTTCCTTAGGTTTCCAGTATGGAGCTATGTTCTTATCAAAGTTACGGCAGTGATCACAGACTCCATTTTCGTCAAAAGTTATCTTGGAGTCTGTCGTATCCATTACGCAGCGTGTACAGCGCTGATAGGGACGGATATGTGTTGCTGGTTCGTTGTTGGTTTGCATTATCTTATTTCCTGATTCGCTTTTCTATTCCAAGAAGCTCATATAGTCTGATTCCCATATTATAGATATGCTGCTGGTTTCTGAACTTAGTCCGACATTTGGGAAGGTCGTAGAGTCTCTGCAACTCCTCTTCCGTGATTTCAAGCCTCTTTGCCACCTCTGTAAATAACTCTTTTGCCTCGTCATCAGTGATTGGCGGTTTCTCGAGAATAGCAAGTGCTTCATCTCTTGTCATCTGGCCTGTTACAACAAGACTAGAAAGCTGAGCTCTGCGGATATCGTGACCAAACTTAGTTGGAGACCAGTAACCTTCCAGGAACTTTGTTATGAGATCTTCGAAGTGTTTCTGTCCATAAGGCTGATAGCCATATTCTTTTGCAAGAGTATCTATCATTTCCTGTCTGGTAATAGGCACAAGGTTAAGCGGCTTTATTGTCTTAACTCCGAGAACATAGGGAATCCAAAATTTGTGCTTGAAACCATTTGTGAATGTATAATGCTTGATAGGAATGTCACAATACTTACGTATAACGTCTTTCATGAAGGTACCATCGCCGGTTGGTCCAGATCCTTCAGCCCATGATTCAGGATCTGCTATTATTTCAGTCGCAATATTGTAACCATTGAGGATGTACTTAACTCCCAGTTTTCTTGAATATTTATCTATAATTGCAATAAAGGCGTGATCTTGAGGAGCATCCAACATTTCCAGCCCTGTCTTGAACCAAGCAAGCTGCATCTGACGCATTTCTTCCCAGTCCATTTTCTCTACGTGGAGCTCTACACCAAGTTTATCTGCTAGCTTCTTGATATTGTCTTCAGCAACAGGAAGATTCCAGCCTGCATTAATGTGGAACACAAATGGTCGTAAGCCCCACTCTTTTACAGCAAGATGAAGCATATAGGAGCTATCAAGGCCACCACTAAGGCCAAGAATACAATCATACTTGTTATTTTTACCACTCTCTTTGATAGCTTTGATAAGATCTTGCAACTCTTGTTCATGGCCTTTGCCATAATTCCACTCTGGAAGGATTCTTTTTTTGTATTCGTTGCAGCGCATGCACACGCCATTTTCATCGAATGTGATGTCTGGGTCTGATGTGTCCATGACACAATTGGTGCATATCTGGTATTCTCTTGATTGAGGTAATATTTTTTGTGACATGTAATTAATTTACTCCGATTCTATTAAGATGGTTGAATTTGCCACCACATCTCTGACAACTAATTTAGGTATCATGAAAATTTGTAGTACTCCTTGACTCTCATCACAACTTCATCCAGATCCTCATCTGTGAGCTTGTAGTACATAGGGAGCCTAAGGAGCTTCTCACTCTCCTTGGTGGTGTACTTATCCTCTCCCCTGAACTCGCTGTAGATAAGCCCCGCCTTAGCAGAATGGAGCGGTACATAATGAGAAGCCGGAAGGATGTCATTGCTAAGGAGGTACTCTATAAGACCCTTTCTTTCCTCAAAGTCCTTACATTTTATGTAGAACATGTGGGCATTGTGAACACACTCTTTTGGCACATAGGGCAGTTCAATAAGACCTTTCTCCTGAAGAGGGTGCAGTGCCTCGTAGTATCTGTTGTAGTGATTTAATCTGTCGGCATTGATTTCATCTGCCATCTGCAGCTGAGCATAGAGGTAAGCTGCGTTCATGTCACTTGGAAGATAGGATGAACCGGGCATGATCCAACTGTACTTATCAACCTTGCCGAGCTTATAAAGGGTTCTGTTTGTTCCCTTTTCTCTGACGATTATAGCGTTATCAACATAAGTCTCATCGCGAAGAAGAAGCGCTCCGCCCTCACCCATGCTGTAATTCTTGGTCTCGTGGAAGCTGTAGTTACCGAAATCTCCGATGGCACCGAGTGCCTTGCCCTTGTAGGTTGCCATAACGCCCTGGGCAGCATCCTCGATAACAAAGAGATTGTGTCTCTTGGCGATATCCATGATGGTATCCATCTCACAACCGACTCCTGCGTAGTGCACAGGAACGATGGCTCTTGTCTTGGAGGTGATTGCCTGCTCGATTTTTGTTTCATCAATGTTCATGGTGTCAGGTCTGATATCAACAAAGATAACCTTGGCACCTCTTAAGACAAAGGCATTGGCAGTTGAAACAAAGGTGTAGGAAGGCATGATGACTTCATCACCCTCTTTGATATCTGCAAGGATCGCTGCCATCTCGGTAGCGTGAGTGCAGGAGGTTGTAAGAAGAGCCTTTGTAACTCCCGTCTTTTTCTCGATCCACTCGTTATCTTTTGCTGTGTAGGGGCCATCTCCGCAGATCTTCTGGTTCTCCACACACTCTTTTATATAATCAAACTCTTTTCCCGTATAAGGGGGAACATTGAAACTTATTCTCATTGTGGTTCCTTTTTTGATAAAAATTTCTTACAAAGTGATAGGGTATAGATAGTTTAAGGCGATGCTTCGCATCGCCTTATTATACAATGTATTGGTGAGAGGGGCAAATTCATTGATATATATTAGCCTTATGAGTTAGCCAAATATACATCTCATAACTGTTTAATCATTATAATATATTTACCAAGCAGTATTTGTCAGACAGCTTATTCACCAATGTCTTCATTGCAACATCTGCATCATGACCAAACTTATCTCTTTCTTCCAATCTTGGTTTTTTAAGATACTTGTAAACATTCCAATCAAAATATACATATTTCTTCATATAATCTTATACCCCATCATAGCATACTCTCATTTATTGAAGCGTGCAGAGAATATAGATTATCTATAGCGATACCTGCCTTTATTTAGAAATCTTTAGTTTTGTATTGCCCTAATTCCTCGTCGAATATATTTCGATAGTCTAACCTAAAAATTTTGTTCTTTTAATTATTCTGCTAAAGACCTTTTAGTTTGTCCCTAGGGTGTGCGGACGAAGTCTTGAACCGTCACCCCTTTTATGTTATTTAGAAAAAATCTACAACAATATACATATCTTCTTAACAATTTAATGAAAAATATCTCTTTCCAGCTCTTTATATACCTCCATATCCGGAGTAATTAACTTTGACAAGGTGTCTCTCATTATCATATCACCACTATTTCCGCAGCCAGTAATTCCAAGTGCCTTTTTCCCTTTCGTGCAGATATCGTTCGCGGCGGATTTAAAATCATCTGTTGGATTGCCCCGATTAACGCTATCTTCCAATGCCTGTTGCTTAATAAGAAGGAGTTCCGCTTCTTTCTCTGGCTTCCCAACACTAACACACCACTTTTTCAACACTTCATCATCTAAAAGAAACGCCTCGATATGCCTACGAGATAGTACCCTCACGCCTTCCTGACCTAAATCACATATTTCTTCTTGACTTCTATCATCTCTATCAACAATTTTAATTTTCCTCGATTCAGGGGATATTCTACCTACAAAATCTATAATTTGCTGCTCTTTTCCAAGACTCTCACAGTCTCCTAAAGAGTAAAATATTGTTCTTGAATACTTCTTTGCAAAAATATTAGTATAGCATCTCGCATCAAAATCCTTGCGTTTCTTTCCTTGTGTAGTTCCCTCGCAGAACACAATTGTTTCAGGTGAAATAAACGAAGCATAATCATCCAATGCGATTTCAAGCATTTTATTCCATAAAACAGAATCACACTCTGATGGCGTAATATTTACTGAATCATCGAAATCATATCCATCAAAATTCAAGAAAACAACCTCTCCAGAATGCAACTCCGAAAGTCGCTTGGCTTCCTTCATCATTCCAAAAGAATGGGTAGCAATCCAAAGTTGAGAAGTATCTGACACAAGTTCAAACAGTATTGAAAGCAATTTCGCTTGTAAACTAGTATGTATATGCGTTTCTGGTTCATCAATGCAATAAACGGTATTTTTGTAATATTGATTTTTGATAACAAAATCTAAAAGTAAGTCAAAAGCAGCTTTCTCCCCACCAGAAAGCTTTTCATATCCATACCTTCTAGTAGATCCTTTATCAAAATAAAAATCTGCCTTTTCAGTAACAAGACCAAGCTCGGTTAACAATAAATCCGGAAACAGCTCATGTAATGGTTCTCTAATTTTACTAATCAATTCATCGCGTAATGAAACCACTAACTTATCATTATTCTTTTCATCAAAAAACTCAACCAATGTAGCAGATATCAATCGTTGATAATTGTCATCTACAGACGCATCATTCTGAATCATCATTTTGTTATCTGCTCTATATAGCGGTGATGGTATGGTCTTTAAAGCTGTTATAGAAACATTAGGGGAATTTCTGTAAGCTGTACGAAAATAAAAGGACTCCTTGAATTGATCCTGGGTAAACTTTCTAATATCATCATAAAAATCAATGTCTACAAGATTATATCCTTGTCGCTGATCGTTTCTATCCTTTTTGCAATAGTCGTTATCTGCTCCATTGTTATAACCTTTAAAAAGATGCCAAGCCTTAAATGAATCAAACAAAGAACTTTTCCCACACCCATTTGGTCCAATTAGAGCCACCAGCTTTGCAGTTTCTGGTATTCCTTCTATGGTCAAGTCCGTAAAGCGCTTAAATTGATCAAGATGAATACGTTTAATTTTCATTTTAGTCTTGTCTCCCCATTTAGGATTACAATTGTCCAAGCACCATTGTAAAGTAACGCTATGTTCCATAAACTCTATGTATCATAAATCTACTTAATTAGAATATGTTGAAACATCAATTTCTATAAGCTCATAGAACTTGCGACATTTTCAAACATGAGTAAGTCTTATGAATCAAAATCAAAGTAAATCACCAGCTAAAGTGTAATTAAGAAATAGTTGTAATTGCATCTCCTAAGCATTTATAGAAGACTTCTCATACATGATAAGATCTGAATTCACAACCATGTATGTTCATTACCAATCTACATGACTGGCCCTTAAAAATCCATACCTTAGTGAATATCAACCTGCTCATAAAATGTATCAGGATGATTCTTATCAAAAGCTTCATTTGCCCACATAACAGTGACAAGATTCTCAGTATCAGAGAGGTTGATGATGTTATGTGTGTATCCAGGAATCATCTGAACACCGCGCATCTGCTCGCCGGTGACTTCAAACTCGATTACCGGATATTCTTTTCCGGTCTCGGGATCAATTCCAATTCTACGTTCCTGAATAAGAGCATGGCCGCTTACAACTATAAAGATCTCCCATTTAGAGTTGTGCCAGTGTTCACCTCTTGTAATGCCCGGCTTGGCAACGTTAATGCTGACCTGACCACAACTTGCAGTCCTTATGAGTTCAGTAAAGTTTCCACGATTATCAACATGACCATTAAAGCTGTATATCATCTTCTCCGGAGGAAGATATGAAAGATATGTGCTATAGAGTTTTTTGGTAAATGAGCCGTTCGGAATCTCCGGCATTACAAGAGTTTCAGGCATTTTTTTGAAAGATTGAAGTGTATTAACAATCTCACCAAGAGTTATTCTGTACACGGTTGGAACATGACAGTACCGGCCGGTACTGTCCTTGGAAGATACAATCTGTCCATTCTCATCATAGTCACAATGATGCTCCTTGCCTTCAAGTGCATCCAGCATCTCACTAACAAGGTCATCTATATAGCAGAGCTCAAGCTCTGTAGACGGGTCATTGACAGTATACGGAAGATCATTGGCCACAGCATTACAAAACGTCGCTACAGCAGAGTTGTAATTTGGTCTGCACCACTTACCAAAAAGATTTGGGAAGCGATATACAAGAACTTTAGCTCCCGTCTCTTTTGCATAATCAAAGAAAAGTTCTTCTCCTGCAAGCTTACTCTTACCATACTCAGAGCCCTCAAAGCGACCTTTTAAGGTTGCCTGAACAGAGCTGGATAACATAACTGGACACTTATTACCTGCTTTTTTTAGCTCATTTAAGAGTTTCTCAGCAAAGCCAAAATTCCCTTCCATGAACTCTTTGTTATCCTTTGGCCTGTTGACTCCTGCCAAATTGAAAACAAAGTCACATTTTTCGCAAGCATTGCGCAGTTCTTCATCGGAAGAGCCAATATCATATCCAAATATTTCAGTTATACGAAGGTTAGGCCTGGTCTGATTCTTGCCATCTCTTATTTCATATAGATTCCAGACAAGATTTCTTCCGACAAAACCATTACTTCCGGTTACAAGGATTCTCATAAAACAATCCTCCGCTTATTATGCTTTTTTTAATTCCTCAAGCTGCTCTTTTACATAATCCGTGGTAAGTATCTTCTTGACAGTGCCATCTACATCAAGTCTGTTGGTGTTATGTGATGTATAGCTCTCATCAGCCTGAGTCTCCACCTGGCCATTGATGAAGTACTTGTCGTAGTTAAGATCTCTATTGTCTGCAGCAACTCGGAAATACTGGCCCATATCCTCGCTGCGAAGTCTCTCCTCCTTGGTCATAAGGGTCTCATAGAGTTTCTCGCCATGTCTGGTACCTATTATCCTAGTCCCGGTATCGCCAAAGAGCTGCTGGACAGCCTTGGCAAGATCTCCTATAGTGCTGGCGTCAGCCTTCTGAATGAACAGGTCTCCGGGATTAGCATGTTCAAAGGCAAACTTAACAAGATCCACAGCTTCATCCAGATTCATAAGGAATCTAGTCATGTCAGGATTTGTGATGGTAATAGGCTGTCCGCTCTTGATCTGATCGATGAACAGAGGAATCACAGAGCCTCTTGAACACATAACATTGCCATATCTGGTACAGCAGATTACTGTCTCTCCTCTTTCTGCTGCCACCCTGGCATTGGCTTTTACTACGTGCTCCATCATGGCTTTACTTGTACCCATAGCATTTATTGGATATGCAGCCTTATCTGTTGAAAGGCATACAACGCGCTTTACACCGTTCTCAATAGCAGCATGAAGCACATTATTAGTTCCCTCAACGTTAGTTTGAACAGCCTCCATAGGGAAGAACTCGCAAGATGGAACCTGCTTTAGCGCAGCTGCGTGGAAAATATAATCAACGCCAGGCATAGCATCCTTGACCGCCTGAGGGTCTCTAACATTTCCAATATAGAACTTTACTTTCTTCGCATGATTAGGATGTAACAACTGAAGCTCATGTCTCATATCATCCTGCTTCTTCTCATCTCTTGAAAATATACGTATCTGTCCTATATCAGTCTCCAGAAAATGTTTAAGTACTGTATTACCAAAGGAACCTGTTCCCCCAGTGATCAGTAGCGTTGCTCCGCTAAACTCACTCATTTCAAAATCCTCCAAATCTAAGCATTACTCTTTTCGCCAGACCATACGATTAACAACTCCAGTATAGCTCTGGATTATCTTTACAACCTTGTCAGAAACGTTCTCATCCATATAGTCAGGAGTTGGAACGCCAAGGTCTTTATTGTCATTCATTGCTGTAGCCACCTCAACTGCCTGTAGAAGTGACTTGGTATCTATTCCTGCCAGAATAAAATTAGCCTTATCGAGAGCTTCAGGGCGTTCTGTAGAAGTTCTTATGCAAACTGCTGCCAATGGCTTACCTATTGATAGATAGAAGCTGCTCTCCTCAGGTAGTGTTCCACTATCAGACACAACGCAGAATGCATTCATCTGAAGATGGTTGTAGTCATGGAATCCTAATGGCTCATGCTGAATAACTCGTTTATCCAGCTTGAACCCACTATCCTCAAGACGCTTTTTACTCCTAGGATGGCATGAATAGAGGATAGGCATATCGTATTTCTCTGCCATCTCATTTATTGCAGTGAAGAGAGATGTGAAATTCTTCTCCGTATCGATATTCTCTTCTCTATGAGCTGAAAGCAGAATATATCGTCCCTTTTCAAGTCCAAGTCTATCTAGTATATCACTCTTCTCAATGCTATCCAAATTTGCTCGAAGAACTTCTGCCATGGGCGATCCTGTGACATAAGTTCTCTCTTTTGGCAGTCCACACTCTGCAAGATATCTTCTAGCATGCTCCGAGTATGCCATGTTAACATCTGAGATTATATCCACTATCCTTCTGTTCGTCTCCTCGGGAAGGCATTCATCCTTACATCTGTTTCCTGCTTCCATATGGAAGATTGGGATATGGAGTCTCTTTGCTCCAATGACTGATAGGCAGCTATTGGTATCACCAAGGACCAGTACTGCGTCAGGCTTAATCTCTACCATAAGGTTATAGGAAGCTGATATTATATTGCCCATGGTATCACCAAGTGTATCTCCTACTGCATCCATATAAACTTCAGGCTCATCGAGATTCAAGTCCTTAAAGAATACTCCGTTCAGATTGTAATCATAGTTCTGGCCTGTGTGGGCAAGTATCACATCGAAATACTTACGGCATTTCTTAATTACTTCTGAAAGCCGTATTATCTCGGGTCTTGTTCCAACTATTATAAGTAATTTTAGCTTTCCATTGTCTTTAAACTTATGCATTTATTATTTCTCCCGATTTAAATAACGTTCAAACTCGTCCATGAGTTTTTGTTTTTTGAAGTTGGCTTCGAAATACTCTCTGGAGTTTACTCCTAAGTTATGACGTTCCTCTTTAGACATAGCTGATATATCCTGTATTGTTTCTGCAAGAGATTTTGCTTCACCAATCGGAACACATCTTCCACAATTTGCCTCTTCTATTATACGCTTTGTCTCTCCACTTGCGGAAGCAATTATAGGCATACCACAAGCCATATAGGATTGGAGCTTAGCAGGAATTGTCCACGTAAATAATTCAGTATCCATAAATGAGATATATGCTGCATCACATAGTGCCAAAATGTCGGGAATTAGTTCCGGGGACTGTCTATCAATCATGATGAACATGTCTTCTACACCTGACTGATGGATTTCCTCCATGAGTTTGCTTTTATATCTACCATCCCCAACAATGACGTACCTGATATTTTTTATTTCTTTTAATAACATGGCAGCTTGAGGCAGTATCTGAAGGCCTTGAGCATATCCAATATTTCCAGTAAAAGCCACCTTAAATGTCTGATCGTTCTGCAGTTCTCCAATGGCTTTCGTATCTGTGGCCAGTTCCTTTTGGATGTTAAGATTAGCTGTTTTCTTATCGACGACACTATAAAACTCTTCTGCATATTGTGGCCAGTAATGGACCTTGATTTCAGGCACAGATTTTTTCCTGCCTGTTACTGCTTTTACAAAACTCGGACTAGTAACAAATATCTCATCACAGGCTGCATATATTTTGTCGACCATCCTATCAATAGGACCGATTATCAATCTATTCTTAATTCCAGTAACAATCTCTACATTTTCAGGCCATAAATCCTGAACATAAAGATAAAGGGGTACTTTATGCTTTTTAGCATACCTTACCCCTATTTTACACTGTGTCATAGGTGATGTTTCAAACATAAAGACGTAATCGGCTTTGATCTTCGCAAAGATATTCCAAAAGAATCCTGATATAGGAAATGAAAAGTAATTCAGCACCATTCCTATAGGCGTATGCCCTCTTGGTATCAGCGGAATTCTAATGATTTTGACACCATTCCAGGTTTCTTTTCGTTTTTTGAACAGACCATAGCCTTCGTAAAAGCGTCCTTGAGGGTAATTAGGGATACCTGTCAGTACAGTAACATCATACCCACGTTTTATCCATTCACAACAAATATCATTTATTCTGAACTGTTCCGGATGAAAGTACTGACAGATAACAAGGATTTTACTCATGCATCTCCTTCTGCCTTTCTTCTGAAAAGCCCTCAGTACTATCTTTCTGAACCAGTATCTTTACAGTCTCAAACAAAATCTGAAGATCCAAAAGTAATGAGTAATTGGTTATGTAATAGATGTCCATTTTAAGCTTACTAAGAGGACTTGTGTTATATTTCCCGAACACCTGTGCAACACCTGTAAGTCCCCCTTTTACCTTTAGTCTAAAGGTAAACTCCGGGATATCTTTTGTGTATTTCTCAACATGTTCTACACGCTCAGGTCTGGGACCAACGATAGACATATCACCCTTAATAATATTGATAAGCTGTGGTAGTTCATCTATTCTTGTCGGACGAATTATGTGTCCCACCTTAGTTATTCTGTCATCAGCTTCTCCTGCAGGGTGTGGTCTTCCATCTTTTTCAGCATCCACTATCATAGATCTGAACTTAAGGATACTGAATACCTTGCCCCCTACGGTTACCCTATCTTGTCTGAAGAACACAGGGCCGCCGTCTTCCAGCTTTATAGCAAGCGCTGTTATGAGCAAAATAGGACTAGTAACGATCAATCCCAGAAGCGAAAAGATAATATCAAAAGCTCTTTTCACAAAAAGCTGATGGAAACTTAATCCATTGTTTCTGCAAAGATAGAGCGGTGTATCGAAGAGATTTATATTCTCTGAATTCTTGCCTATTATGTCTGATATCTTGGGTGTAAGGTAAACTCTTTTACCAATGCGGAAGCATTCCTTGAGAATATCATTCTTGAGTTCTGATGGAATGTCATTAAGAAGAACAGCTTCGTAGTCATCCAGTATTGGTATGATATTATCTACACCCTTTGCTATGCTTATGGACTTAACGATATGATATTTATCAGGTCTGCCATCCATGAAACTGATAGCTTCATGAGTATTTTCTCCATATATTTCCAGTATCTGTTGCGGTTTAAATAATTTCCTGTATAAATCAACTAACGGAAGTGTTAGAAGACATAATACTAATGACTGCACTATTGCCAGGAGAAGATATCTCCATAGAAAGTTAGGGAAATAGCGGAACTGTCCTGTAATGGCACAAGAGACAAATAATTCAATGAAATCCACAGAAAATAGAGCCATAGTCTGGGATGCCAAAAGATTAGCCTTTCTATCTACACCAATAGTAAAGGCTTTAAGATTCTTGCCAATAAAATAGTATAGAATTACATAAATACCAGTAGCCATAAAAAGGTTGCCGATACCAAGAAGGGAACCGGTATTATTGTGGACTGATACAAATCTGTACCACACAAAGAAAAACATGGCCGTTGCTATCAAGCATAAAGCGGCCATGCATAGCCATCTATATATATATCTATTTTGAATCCTGACTTTATTCATTGTTGTTCCAATCTGATAAAGTTATTACAAAAATTATACTATAAATCTCTCCCTGTTCAATAGCAACGTCTACGTACACATCATCTTTCCAATCTGTATGGTCTATCTGACCATACATTGTAAGTTACCTGATCTTCAAGAGCTCCGGTCTTAAGATTATATACTGCTATATTGATTCCAGGCTCATTTCTTGAACATTCCTGTCCATTTATTATCACCGAAGAGTAATATGTATTATTCCAAGTGCTGCATGACAGATCAATGCGAACGCTGTCACAGTCACACTGAAACTCCAGATTGTGAGTGTCACTGTCCTCATATACTCTATCTCTGGTTATTATTGCATAAGCACAACTATCGTCTTTGGCAGAAACAAAACTATCCAGCCCAATATCTTTTAGCACGCTCGCTGATGCCTCGTCCAACCTAGCAGGAGCTCCATCCATAGTGCTAAGCACTATCACACGATCTTCCAAATCCTCAGATATTTTGCTCATGTATTCTGCAAACGTTCCTTTAATTAGATTCAGCTCTCCGTGCCAATCCATCAGCTTACTTTCAACTTTTGTTTTATCATAGTACATATAAAGCTCAATATACATATCATCGTAATCATAACCGCTAAGATTAAGATTTGCTGTATATGTGCCAAGGTCATCTCCATCAAAATCAAACATTATCGGGTTTTTGTAATGTTTTTTGTCCCATATGACACCTCTCAGCGATGTACCTGCAACAGAGTCTTTATTGAACGCATCAAGATTTGACGCAGTGATTGTCACCTCATTTCCCTGCATTTGTATATCAGTATTGACCCTTGCCTGATCTCTATCAACGTATGAAAGGTCAAAACATGCGCTATCCAACACTGTTTCTGTATTATAATCATATATTACTATATTGAGTCCATCGGCTCCCAAAGAGTACTCATCACCATTTAGAACAATACAGCTATGATCTTCAGAGCTCTCTAAATAAACCGGCAGTTCATTGCCTTCAAGAACTCCAAGATAATACAACAACTCCTCACTGGTTTCACAATAGGTACTGCTTACATCTTTTACACCATAGAAGTTGAGCTTTTCGCTCTTATACAACTTATCCGTCATGCCAAAGCTTCGAATAACATTAAGATCTGCTCCTGTTGCTGTTCCCGAGAAATCACCCTGAGATGACATCAGTACTGCTATATTGTTATAGCCTTTAAGAAGATCTGCATATATGGAAATACTATCATGTGCCTGCAGCGGAAGATATCCGGACAACTCACCTATCTTATATTCCTTATCACCTTTTGCGAGTATTGATATCGTTCCGGATTTATCCGGGAGTTTCTTAAGTGAAATATCGCATTCATAGCTTCTATCAGGTTGAAGTTTCAATGTAGTCTTTGATACTTCCTTCATATCCTGATCATAAGCTATCGCATAAACTTTTTTCACATTATCAATGTTGACAATGTTATCTGCTTTTATTCTGATTTTATCATTATCTTCGTCATAAGATATGACATTGACATCCGCATCCGGAAGCCAGCCATTCTGTCGCATGGTCTCTTCATCAATCTGGATTCCTGCCATTGAATCCATAAATGATGAGCCTTTTTTGAAATTAGCATTTATCTCAGCAAAGCCATATTTCTCCTCCAATGTCTGTTCACCGGAAAATAGATTAACTCCCAATCCCAAGTGTTGCCCATCTATCTCAGCACCGATGGCAGCTAAAGTAGTAGGGAACATATCCAGAGTAGAATACAGGATACTCTCTCCCGCTCTTTCTTTATCTACAGCAGAATTGAATATAACAGTATATGTTCTCCTATTATATCCATCAGGAATATCTCTGCAGAAATCCTCATTCATCGTTGTATGATCCCCACAGACCACTATCGTAGTATTGCTATAGAAATCCTGTTGCTGTATCCAATGGACAAAGTCTGTAACCTGACGACTGGAGCATGCCATAACGTTTGCATACTGATTATCACCGAATTCATTCTCACAAAGGTCGCATACATATCCTGTAGGAAAATGAGTATCTACCGTAAGCATAGTCAGATTAAAGGGTTCATCTCTGTTTGATAATTCCTTTAAATCAGCCTTGGCATTTTCAAAAAGTTTCTCATCCTCATATCCCCAAAAAACATAATAATCGGAGGGGATTATCCCATTATCCAGGGCATACGGATAATCATGGATAACATAATTTCCATGCCCCTCATAAAATCCTCTTCTTCCACCAAAACTTGCATCCGAACCTATAAGAAGCTCCTGATTATATCCCTCTCTTGCCAGAATATCTCCTATAGAAGTAAGCCCAGGGAAAAAGCTTTCCTGCTCAGACATCATGTTTTCGCCAATATTTATCTTAAGTGGTAAGCCTGTACTCTGGGCAAACATAGCTCCCATAGTCCATGTAGTTCCATAAGGTACCAATGCGCCATTTATCGTACTATCCGCCGAAAAGCATTCGCCCTCTCTGGCAAGCTCTGTTAATTCAGGAATGCACCCATTCTCAAATCCACCTCCATCCTCAACATCAGCGTAAGTGGTTTCCATCGATTCCAAATAAATATAAATAAGATTTCTCTTATGCTCCGGAAATGTAATCTGAGTGGTACCGGCATCAACATAGTTATCCTCAATGAATGTTGATTCATCACCCATATTCTTCAGATAATCGGTTACATCCAGTGTTCTCCAAAAAACCAGAGTACATATTCCGGCAAAAGCCAAAGAAGTTATCAGTGTGACAACCGGAATCTTTTCTTTTATCTTTATTGATTTAACACGGCTTAAAATAACCACACCGGCTGTTACTACTGCTGCCGGAGCAAAACACTTCAAAAAGAAGTTGGAAAGCATATCACTTCCAACTCCTCTCATTGGCGCTGTCAGCTCAAACACCAGCTCATCCATACTAAGTCTCGTCCAGGTAGTAAGACACCAAATAATGCTAAATCCTAAGAGAGTAAATATGAAGGTAAAAACAAATGTAATTATTTGTAAAAATTTCTTTTTCATCTTATTCAGTCGGAATCCTTGCAATTGAGTTTACGCCATACAAATAGGCAATTTCACTATTAAAACCAGCATTCGGGTCATTTTCTCCACAGAGATAAAAATTCATAAACCCAGGTAATGACTTAAAATCATCAGAAAACTGGAGTTCAATATCCTCCCCGGCATGATTGGGAAGATCTTCTATCATGCCACGTACTGTCGCATAATTTTCCTGATAGACACCTTCTTTAAGATTCTCACGATTAATATTAAAGCTGTGATCTACGAGCCTAAAATCTGTCAGGCAGCAAAACAGAAATACAGCCAATAATGATATAATCACCAACATCTTCTTTTCAGTATGAGTAAAGAATAGCTCAGATGTATAAGCCCCTAATGCAAGGGCAAATAAGCTGTATCCAAGCATAAATCCCATTATAATGACAAAAACGCATCTGTTTGGTGTCCAATATGAGGAATATCCGTACACCACAGGAAATACTATCACAAAAGGAAGAGGAAGTAGTAATGCTCCTGATATTAAGAGAGTTTTAAGTCTAGGAGCAAGCTCTTTCGCACAGACAATTCCGATAATGAATACAACCAGGAGAACAAGCGCAAAATTTCTGCGATTAATGAGCCATTCCAGATTATCGTAGAATCCCTTCCAGGAATTACCAAGTGCATTTATGATTCCACCGGCATTTTCTCCTTGCGCAACATCCTGCCTTTCATAGTTTCCCGGCGCTATAACAGTGATAATAGCACCTATAAAAGTCGCAATGAAAAGGGCTGCTAAATCCCATGAAATCTTATGAGATTCCAACCATCTGACAAAAATCCAGACAAGAAGCATCCAACATACTGCCCCTACAAGGGCTAAAGTTCCTCCTCCAACAAGGAACATAAGAAACAAGGAGAATCCAAATGTGATTCGCTTAGCCACAATACTAGAGATTGATTCTGATTTATCCCAAAGTATGATTGCCAACATAAAAATGGTCACAGGTATAGTGTAGGATGTAATACCGGAAAACCAGTAATATACTTCATAAAAAGGATCAAATGCTGTCATTCCATATATAACAGATGCAAGTACTACCATTCGTGGCATCATATCCTTTAGTCCAATTCTTCTTAACAATGTCAGGACAAATACACTAAATACGCCGAAGAAACAAACGCTGTTAGCCACCATGATGATCCTCAGCATTCTAAAGCCGCCCTGATTTGCCGGGCTAAGCAATGCCTGAATGAACATGCTGAAATAGTTACCCTGCCAGTGCATATATTTATCGGTCATGAACAGCCAGCAGCAATACAGGTATGAACTATGAACTTCATGGAATCTCTCAATAGTAGCCGCATGAATAAAGTCATCATCTATAAAGACAGAATATGCAGATGTGATTATTGTAGGTAATACCATGTATAGGACTGCAGCAATGCACAACGCAATGGTAAGTATATTCCGTATGCGCTTATTTCTCTGATTTAGTTCCACGTTGGATCCTCCTGCTGTCAATTACTGTACATAAAGCGCATGATGCGCAAGGAATAATGCTAAATACATAGATGAACACGTACTGACTGGTAATCTCCGATGCCAAGTGGAACAGAAATCCGCCTATAAGCATCAAAACGGGGAGTATACCCTCTTTTCTGAATCTGAGATTCTTAAATGAGATTATGCAGTATATACAAGCAAGTATATATATCAAGTCTACTAATGCGCTCATATATCTCTCTGAGAATATTGCCAGCCATCCACCATTAAATAAGCTGTGTGTAAAAGGATTATCAACCTTCTGCCCCAAGGCTTCCATAGGTCCACACCACAGCGACTGAAAATGCGGATCACACCAGGTTGTCCAAATCTTGACAGCAAAAAATGAGGCAGTTCGTGATGGATCCTCGCTCCAGTATTCCATGAGCTCAGCCATTTTTTCACTGGCCATTTCCTTAGTCTTTTCCTGATCAAAACCGGATTCCCTAAAGGTATCCATGTTGTAGCCATTGTACCAACCGCCGCGTCTTCCGGTTCCCTGCTCTTCAGGCATAAGGCCCATGACAATATTCAGAGAATACGGATGTCCACCATCAAAATTTATACCGGTGATCCATCTCCAAGTCTGAAGGAAGGAAGCATTAATAATGATCGGAATCAATACAACCAGAATACACGTCGCAAATCTCTTTATATCTGCTTTTCTTACAGCTTCGATAAATATAATTATTCCCACAGCAACTACTGCGATGATGCAATTAGGTTTAAAAATATATGCTATGCCCAGGCTGATGGCACAGAATAACCAGTTGAGTTTACCTATTTTCTTGAAATGTCTTGCTAAGAAATATCCTCCGAGATCAACGAAAAAGAGCCCAGGCACCCAACCATAAACAAAAAGAATAAAATAAAGAATAGGCAGGAAACCAAAGGATAAAAGGATGGCATATTTTGCTGTCTTCGCACCATAAAGAAGCTCTGTTGTCTTCCAGGTCACAAACATTACCGCTATTGTAAATATAAGGTTTCCAATAAAGAATATCTTTGTATTATTCCATATAGAAAGCAATCCCATCTCGTAAGTCAACATCCCAAGCTGATATGGGAAATATCTCATATAGAAACCATCCGTTAGCCCCTCGTAGTCATGTGCCATGAACTTAACAGCATGCTTGTATATCATATAAGCATCCGCACGTATGTCACCCGGCACAGTTGCAATAATAAATGCCCCAGCTGCAATATAGACCAATGATAATGCAATAAAGAGTTTAAGTGGAGTAACTTTATCGAGTACTTTGTTAATAAAAATCAACACAGCCAATAATGCAATTAGCAGTATGTAAAATACTATGCCATTCCTTATCAGCAGCATATACTCATTTCCATCGCTCTCAATATGTCCATGAATCAGAAAACTACTGGCAGATAAGAATCCCAGAATGACTATGGCAAATACCAGAATGATCCTATAGAAGACATTTGAAAGTTTAATATTTATCTTATTGGACTGATTGTCCATTATACTAATCCTCCAGTCAACCAAATATCACACAAATTATACTATAACAAAGGTCATTTTACTAATCTACTGTATGCTATACTGTTATGAGAAATGATATCATTGTTTAGCTCAGGAGGCAGACATGCCCGTTTATACCAAGCTATATGGCTTGTTTTTCTTAAGCATATGCATAGCGCTATACTGCATTTCATATTTCTTTAAAGACTCCAGGCACAGATCTGTGATCACCAGGCTATGCCTTCTTGTTGGCAGTCTTGTTTTTTATGCCTATGCTGGTCTTGGGTTTTTGCCTGCTCTTATTTATGTTGCATTACTGACCTATATTGGCGGTCTTGTTATTTCAGGCAGGAAAAGTTCTTTTCCATTCTTTGCTATTCTTTTGTTTGCCCCACTTGTCGTTTATAAAGTGCTGGATTGGAAAGTGTCAGGCATACTGCTGCCGTTGGGAATATCCTTCTTCACATTGCAGGCATATTCATATCTGCACGATATATATAAGGGTGAAATCGAGGTTGAACGTTCGCCTATAACGATAGCTCTTTTCACATCGTTCTTCCCTTCGGTTTCATCAGGTCCCATACTCAGGGCTCGTACACTTATCCCTCAGCTAAATGAGCCTAAGGGGTTTGACTACAACAGAGTTACTGACGGCATGAAGTTATACTGCTTTGGCCTGTTTAAAAAAATGGTCCTGGCTGATAATATGGCTGTGTATATCCAAAATGTAAATTCCGAGTTTGCAAATGGATATGTGCATGGGCTTGCTGTTCTATTATCTGCAGTGATGTACTCTCTGCAGCTGTATCTTGATTTCTCCGGATATTCTGATATTGTCATCGGAAGTGCCAAGATTCTTGGATTTAATATAGACAGAAACTTTGATCATCCTTATCTGGCCAAGACTATTACTGAGTTTTGGCGGAGATGGCACATATCACTTAGCAGCTGGTTACGAGATTATATTTATTTCCCTCTCGGCGGAAGCAGAAAAGGGATTGCAAAGACATATGGCAACATCATTATTGTCTTTTTGATCAGCGGATTCTGGCATGGAAATGGCTGGAATTTCATTATGTGGGGACTGATTCATGGTCTATTCCAGTGCATTGAGAGATTTGTTGTTACTATCACTAACAAGAAGTATAAAGGCAGTCGCTTACTTACATTTATAATGGCTACTTTTGCATGGATGTTCTTCTCTGCGGAAAGTGTTACAGATGCCCTGAATAAGCTATCAAGTTTTTCTTTGATTCCTAATGATATAAGTGCCGTATTCTCAGGAGCTAGCTCTCTTGCTGAAGTGCTTCAAATTCCGGCAGACTATAGGTTTATCCTGCTACTGATTGGTCTTGCAATCTTTGGGATTATCAGTTATTTAACATACGAGAAAGACGGACTTGAAATAATAAGAAAGATACCTGCTGCCCCGAGATGGATCCTGTACAACCTGCTGATACTGAGTATCCTTTTCTTTGCAGCATCAACACCTGTCAGCTTTATATATAATAAATTCTAATCAGGAAATACTAATGAAACGATTGATCAAGAAACTGCCATTATTGCTGATTCCCCTGATAATTTATGTCTTTGTTGTGTATAGCAATGATATATTCAATGTTTTCCACTATAACAACATCAGGCAAACATCAGCCAGCAGTAACGAGAACTACATAAAGACAAGATATGTCATTGAGAATCCCGATAAATTCAACGCCTTTATTCTGGGATCTTCCAGAGTCGCAAATCTTCCGAAGGATGGGCTTCCTACAAGTTTGGATGGAGAAGCGCTTTCCTGGTACAACATGACATATCCCATGGGTTGTCCAAAAGACAATTTGGAAACATTAAAAACCTTTATAGACAATGGTGTTGATGTTAAATGCGTAGTTATGGGGATTGATGAAATCTCTATGTACAGGACATATAACGATAACGCGGACGATCTCATATACGCACAATACCAGGAATATCAGAGATCACCCCTAAAGTTCTTTTACTCATATCTCAAAGTAAAGCCGAATTTCAATGTGCTGAAAGAGGCTTATACACAAACAGCTGATGACAGGCTTGATACTGAGCTCTTCTATGAGTATGGAGTTGAAAGGCCAAATGTTGATGTGGCTCCTCCTACAGAAGATGCTGAGATGGTAGGGTCTCTGGGGTGTGGGTATTATGGCGGATCAGAGAGCATAGATGCTATTGGAGAGATTGTTGAACTCTGTGAGGAAAATGGCATAGTGCTAAAGGTCTTTTCCTCTCCTATACTGGAGAGCACTTACATGGAAGCTGCTGAGAAGGGGTATTTTGATTTCCTCAGAGATGTGGCAAATTGCACTGAATACTACAACTTCTCGGGGCTCAATGAATATACCACTGATATGAAATACTATTTTGATGCATCACATTATAAGCCCTATGTTGGGCTTGAGATGGAAAAGATCATATTCTCAGAGCATCCAAGTAATGATGTGTCCCAGTTCGGAGCATATATAACCAAAGATAATATTGATGAGTTAATAACACGGTTAGAAGAAGAATACTGAGTATTGGCCATAAGTTGCTATGGTGTAATCGGTTATGCCCTTGCTGTCAAGAGTATTCTGAAGGACAGGGGTTGTAGCCTCGGTTGTCACGATAAAGTATTCTTCACTTGGATCAGTGGTTGGCGGATACCAGCGGGTATCAGTAAGCCACAGTGCAGGTTCCATAGTGTCCATCTGGATGGGTGCTACAATCAGGTGGCCATTTGAATAAGTGGTGAGCATCATGGCGTAATCAAAGGTTGCATAACCATGTGTGTAGCCCTTGGATTCAAGGTCACTGACCATTGCGTACTCTGTGGAATTAAGAGTGTTGTCGCTCGCTATCAGTGCTGTGTAGGCATGCGTTATGCTGATGACAGATAACAAAGCCACAAAAGTCACAAGTACGGATGTAAGCTTCCAGTCCATGAATGATGCAAGTGCTCCACAGCCTGCTGCAATGACGAATACGACCATTATGTAATATCTGGGTGTGGAGTCCAAAGTAGTGAATGACGCTGCAAGCATAGCTAGTATTAGTGATAGCAGGATTGTGAATACGGCGATTATTTCCGGTTTTGTTTTTATCTGTCTGATGATTGCCCACCATCCGATAACAGCTAATAGGAGCAGGATGATAGCTACGATGGTCGCAAATCCGTTTGCGCGTATCAATTCGAATGTCTCCGGGATAGCTGTGCCAAACAGTTTAAATATACCTTTTCTGAAGTTGGATGAAGTGTCTTCACCAAAGGGTGCATATATTCTGGCTGCTATGTAATTAATTGCAGATAATGAAAGAAGCCATATTGGTGTGGCAAAATTTAACTTCTTTACTTCGTTTCTGTCACGCAAATTGATCAGGATAAGCGTGATAAGTCTTAAAAATTCTACAGCGCAGAGTGGCAGATATACCATGGCAAGGCCACGAAGTCCCTGCATTCCAAGGAGCCAGGACAAAATCGCTAAGAGTATAGTTGAGGGGATTCGAATTCTCTTTTCCCTAAGAAGGCGTGCGTATGCGGTCATAAGCAGGAAAAGGGTGATGATATGCGGACTGTAATAGCACGCGTACAGGGCAAACATCTTAAGACCTGCAATATTCCAGGCTGACAGGATGAATGGAATAAGGCAGGCTGTCAGAATACCGGTGGAGCTATAGCCCACATAGGCATAGAAACGTACCATGCACAGGATCAGAAGCAATATAAGTAAACTGCAGGCAATTCCAGCCGATAGGTTCATGTTCCCACAGAGCTTGTAAATAGGGGCAGCCAGGTTTGGCATTGAAACGATGCGGTTCTCAGTGGATGACACCCAGGTATCGGGGGGCAGGCAGTTGTTGCCGGCAAGGACCATGCCATACACTGCTTCTGCGCCTACGTCAGATTCCATGTAGGCTGTGTAATGGAAAAGGTTTGCAAATATATAGAGACCTGCAGTTAGGGATAAGAGCAGGATCAGGAGTATGTTTGTAATGCGTTGCAGACGCGTCATTTATGTGTTATTTCCTTTCGAGTTATTATATCTTAAATCGTCAAACACTTAATAAAGTCTACCATATCTGTTCTTGGATTACATTCTATCGAAGGCCATACCATGCCTTCATAATTTGCTACCAGCTTTTCGGCATTCAATACTGCATTATCAAGCTTATCTTTGCATATCTCATAACAGTCCAAGTTCTTTTCATAGTTTTCAATGTACTTCTTTAGGTCTTTTACCACCTGGTTTCCATTTTCATAGAATTTTGTGGTGTATTTGAAATGCAGTAACAGCCATATCTCAAAGACGGGATTTGATACTATGAATGAAATGGCTCCATTCACATTCTTATTAATTAAAGCCATTACTTTATCAGCTTTCTTCTTATCGTTATCAATGTCAAGGACTATGAAACCTTTATCCCCGCTAGATGCAGATAATCCAAGTTCTCTCCATTTAGCGAGTAAGGTTTTATATAATGCTTCTGCATCTGTTTTGGATCCGGCTTTAACAAAACGAATATAGTATTCTTTTCCCTGTTCCTGAAAATTTGATAGATAAAGCGTTTCAGTCTTGTTTCTGCCTTCAGCTATAACTAAATAAGTCACGCGTTCTTTCTTGGACTTTGTTCCTCGCCTCTTTAGCGAGATATCACGTTTTGCCATTACAATTCCTCCCCACGAATATAAGGAATTGCACCATAGCGGCCAAGAAGATAGCCTTTCTCGATATTATCTTTCTTCCTAACCCCAAATTCATCCAATGAATACAGATCAGATACACCAGTCTTATTGTTCTTCTCAGTAAAGTACACCTGGTCTCTTCTGAAAGTAGATAATGACAGCAAAGAAGTATCATGAGTAGTAAATATAAGTTGGGCACCAGACTTGTTAATTTCTTTATCTCTGAACATATTTATAAGATGTCTGACTATAAATGTGTGAAGGCTCTTGTCAATCTCGTCAATAAATATAGTCATCCCTCTTTCAAATGCATCTTTTAAAAAAGGTCCAAGAAGAAAAAGCTGATTGGTACCAAGCGACTCTTCCCTCATGTCCAGAACATAGTTGGTAGTGTTGTCTCCTTCTCCTATGATATGTTCTGTGTGAACAATCATCTGCTCTAGAATTCTTATCTTAGATATATTAATATCTGCCACCTGAAGAAGTCTCTCTGTAAAAGCCACATACGCATCCCGGTTAGCGCCTTTATAGTGCTCAAGCGAAATATTTGCAATATTCTGCGCATCTGTAAACATTGCAAGTTTTTCAGAAAACCATTTATAAGGAATCATTGTGCTTTCTGTATTCCAATTAGTAGCTGTGGCCAAGAACAACTTGTTTGGAGTATTAAATCTAACCAACGGCTCAAGTATCCCTTTTTGAGATTTAAACTCATAGTCCTCTTCTTTTCGTTCAAAAATCAGTGTAGGTCTTTGACTTGAGTATTTATATAAATACTCTTCATGCACTTTCATGTTGTCTGCCGAGAAACCATATACGTATCTGTTTCCATCTTCCGCAATAAAAATAAACTCAAACTCAGAGGGCTCAAGCATCGTATCACTGTCAAACTTAAATGGAGCAATTCCAAAAATAGGCTGATCAACCTGAATCATATTGGAGTTCTTTATAAAGATAAGCGCAACAGTCATTGCCTTATATAAGCTTGTCTTTCCGGATGCATTGGCGCCATAAATCGCAATGAGGTTAGAGGCTTTATATCCATTTTCTTCGTTTATATTTTCAGGATGCTCGGAATCTGCCGATGGATTCAATGCTAAAACGGCCTTTTCTTTAAAAGACATGAAATTCTTAACCGAAAATTGAATAAGCATATGCTCATACCTACCTTTCTAGTATGAGTATATGCTTATATTTAGGTTAAGTCAAATTATATTTTTGATAATTGCGCTTTTTGCGCAGATTTCAGATTTATAATTCCATAAAACGCATATATCATTACAAACAGCGTTGTTATCATCGTAATGATGTAGGAGACTTTCTGAACCAGTGTCTTGCGGTAGGTAACCATCAGGTGGCCTACACCTTCTCCGTCTTCAGGCATGAAGACTCTAACGTAGCCGTTGTCGTCGTAGGCTTCGCCCACCGAAAGCTCTTTTACCGGGCTACCATTGTCGTCTGTTAGATAAGCTCTGTAGCCGTAGAAGAAAACGTAGGGCACGTCATAGTATTTCTTGTCGAGAAGAATCCAGGTTTCGTAATACTTGTTGTCATCGTGTTTGAAGCCGTCGGCGCTGCTTCCGTCATCGCAGCGGGAGTTATTGACATCTATGCAGGCACTGGGCTCACACTCGACGGGGAGCCAGTCACCACAGGAAACAGCATAATCTGTTGCTGTCTCAAGGTATGTCAGATCCAGTTCGGTGTTGCGGCCGTAAGCTGCAGGGTTATAGAAATCGGGCTTGATATATGCTCTGCCGGCAATGATAAGAACGATGCAGGAAAGGGCAAACACGAGCTGGTTCTTGATGAGCGGAATGCCTTCTTTTTTTAGTATATCATTCTTAAAATTCTTAAATACGAGTGCATAGTAGATCACCATAAGAGACATGACCACAATAGAAAGCCTGTCGGTCTGCTGGAAGAACACGAAAAACTTTCCGAGTGGGCTGCTCCAGAATGCCTGTGAGAACATAAGATAAATGTGGAGTGCAGTTATGATGAGGTATGTCAAACAGTCCATATATAGCTTGTGAGTTCTTATTGTCGTGTAGATAAAAAGAACTGTGGCGAGTATGAACAGCACAAAATAAACAGGTGTGATGGTGTTAATTGCCTGGGAAAAGCTCAAAACATGGTCTTGGGCTTCTATATAGTTATCATAGATAGCCTTGTATTTGGAGTGGGCAGCTTGTTCCAGTGCCGGCATCCAGTACTCTGCAGTAAACAGAAGGCTGATCATGCTTATGCCGAAGAGTTTACCGAGGATCTTGGGGGTCCTGATAATGTCTTTTACATTAATAAGGGCAATCATCAGGAGGGCTACCATCAGAGATACGAAGGAAAGATGATGGCTTAGAAGGACTACTACGATGCCTATGCCATACTCGATGTAGCCACCCTTTTCGTCCTTAAGCGCGTGGCTAAGGCCGCACATTGCCATGGGCATGAAGGCCTGGGCAACAAAGGCGCCGATTCCGAAGCCGCCATAGAGGTTATACCAGAGGAAATATGTGCCAAAGTAGAGGATGTCGGCTATCAGGGCGGTCCGTTTGTCGCCGATCAGTTTGGACATGCTCTTGTATGAAGCTATGGCACCGATTGAGCCTCCGACTATGATATAGAATTTAAGCGCGGGGATTATGTCCATTCCCAGAAGGACGAGAATAGCTGATGGGTACAGGAAGAAATCAGAGTAGAAGAAACCTACTCCGTAGCCGAAGCCTCGCATTAGCATCGGGCGCATTTTGGCCGGGAAGATGCCTAGTTTCAGGGTTCTTACCAGGGACAGGAGGCGGCCGTAGTGGAAGCCGTTCTCAAAGGCGCTGGGAAGCTCTTTTGCATAGAATGGGACGAAGAATGCAAGGAGCATTAGTATCAGGATGGCTAGGTGAAGGCCATCTTCTTTTAAGAGCTTTTTTATGCGGTTCATAGTTGTTCCCCCCAACTTTTTAGACGCTTTTCATGTTTATTCTAAGGAATGAATGGGGGATAGTCAATGATGCCGGTGGATTTGCAGGAATGAAAAACAGGCTTCCCAATATTGGGAAGCCTGGATGTGGTGTGAAATTATTTAATTGGCTCTGTTAAACTTCCTTAACCCACAAGCCGTGAAGGTTGCAGTATTCATATACTGCTACTGCCTTTTCACCGGCTGCGAGTACGAATTCAGCAACAGGCTTCTCAGAAGGCTTAAGGTACTTGATCTGAGCGCCGGTTGTTGTTTCAAGAGCGATGAACTGGATGTAGTGTGCATCCATCATAGGATGCTCAACCTCTCCTACCTGAACCTTAATTGTATTTCCATCTACTGTTACTGCAGGTACGTGCTTCTCTACTGCACCATCAACTGCTCCGGGTACAAGCTCTTTCATTGGCTGTCCGCAGCATGCAACCGGTACGCCTGAGTCAACTAATTTAGTGATAATATTTCCGCAAGTTTCACATCTGTAGAATTTCATTTTTGTTTTCCTCCTTTTTTTATTCCTGTGGTGAAAAATCATCTTTGCCTACGCTGCAGAGTGGGCAGGTGAAATCATCTGGAAGGTCTTCCCATTTGGTTCCGGGAGCGATGCCATTATCGGGATCGCCTGCTGCCTCGTCGTAAACATAGCCACATACATTACATACATATTTCATAAGATTAGTCCTCCTATCTTTGGGGTTCATATTTGGGGGCATCTGTTATCGGATGATCTTTTCAAAGTCGTCTTTGCCGTGCTTGCAGATTGGGCAGATGAAGTCGTCGGGAAGGTCTTCGCCGACATATTCATAGCCACAGATTGTGCAGCGCCACACGGTCTCGCCCTTTGGTGTTGTGCCTACTGCCTGAGGTTTTGGCTTGATGTCGCTCTGATAGTACTCGTAAGTGCAGGACTGTGCGTCCGCGAGAACTGTCATGAAGGTCGGTTCGCAGATGAAGAGAGTGTGTGAACCGAGGTCAACAAGCTCTTTTACCTTAAGAGAAAAGTAGGCGTTGGTACCATCTGTTATATATGGAATGCCATTGTCGGCAAGAGCGTAGTTGCCGGTCGCATAGTCTGCGCCGAACTTGTCGACATCGCGGCCGGACTGGAACCCGAAGTGCTTGAAGAGATCAAAGGTGGCTTCTTTGCTGATGACTGATATGTTGCAGGCCATTGTGGCTTTGATCATGTCATGGGTGTAGTTAGCCTTGTTAACTGCGATGGAAATGGTGTTGGGGTCTGACGCTACCTGGACTGCGGTATTGATTATGCAGCCGTTCTTCTTGTCGCCCTGGACTGCAGTGCAGACAAAGAGGCCGTAGGACAGCTTGTACATGGCTTTGTTGTTGAATTCCGGCATGGCTTTTTCCTCCTGTTGAGATTAGAGTGATAACAAAATTTAGTTTGTTAGTATACTTATAATTATACAAAATGGCGATAGGGAATGGAAGCAGTTGTAGAATATTTTTAGATTGAAATGGTACACTATTGTAATTAGTGTACCATTATGTTAAGATGAGGTTGCATCACGGAAGAGATGGGGTGATATAGATATAGATGGATATATATGTAAAATTTTTCTTTGGTAATAATAAGAATAGTTTCGTCGTAATCCTGTCTATGCATAAGGCAGGCGATTATTAAGAGGTTTGAATAATGAGTAGCGAGAATGATGGAATATTGTGTTGGAAATGTAGAAAACTAGTCCCTTATACAATTGAGACTCGACATAGACTGCGCGTAATTAATGGCAAAAAATATGAGTACAATGAACGCTATGGTCTATGCTCAGAGTGTCATAGTGAGATATCTGTTCCGGGACTGATGGACGAAAACGAGAATCGCTTTGATATCATTTACAGGCGGTTATCCGGCATTATTACCAAAGGTGATATTCATGAACTGCTGAACAAGTATGACATCGAGAAAAGGCCACTATCCCACCTTCTTGGATTTGGGGAGCATACTATTTCCAGATACCTGGATGGACAGATTCCCAAGCGTGAGTATTCTGATCTTTTGTTGCGTTTACTGCACGATCACCTTGAGATGGAAAAAGTTCTCGAAGAAGGCAAGGGTAGAATCACAAATGTAGCTTATAACAAAGTGAAGAAGAAAATTGCTCTGATAAAGCAGATGACAAGCTATAACACAAAACTAGAGTTAGTTGCGTTGTATATTGTTAACTCGCAGTATGAAGTCACAGACTTATCTCTTCAGAAGCTACTCTATTTTGTTAAAGCTTTTTCGCTTGGTGTTTTTGACGGAGAAGCTGTATTTGATGGTACATGTGAAGCCTGGGCTTATGGGCCGGTTTTTCCTGATATTTACAAAAAATACAGAGCATTTGGCGATTCACTTATACCTAAAATCAATCCGGATCCAAGTTGTTTTGCAGGACTGAAAGCTGAGGATAAGAAAATTATAGACTTTGTGCTTAATACGTTCGGAAGGCTGAATGGTAAAGTGCTGATGGATATAACTCATAAGGAAGAACCATGGAATACTGCCAGGATCGGACTAGAGACCTTTGAAACGTCTAAAAATGTTATATCCGATTCGAGTATAGGCGATTACTATAAAGGAATTAACAAGATATATGATCTGACTACGCGAGAAGGTGTAAATAAATATATTGATAGTTTATTTGAGGAATAAGGATGGATCGTTACTTAATTTTTGATGAATCAGGCAATTTAGGAGCAAATGGCCGTTTCTTTGTAATAGCATGTGTTGATACGTATAACTTTAAGCCTTTACACAACGTAATGAAAAGGAAACTTGGAATCGCCAAAAAGATCTTTATTGAACTTGGAAGCCTACATGCGCATGAAATTAAAGCTAAGGATGCATATCCTTGTATTAAATACCATATTGCTGAAGTTCTATCCCAGAAAGACATACGAATCTCGTATATAGTTGCAGATTTAAAACACGTTAGTCCTAAACTCCTAGAACAGAAAAATATATTTTATAATTACTTAATGCGTATTCTGATGGATCATCTACTATCTAAGGATGATGAAGGCTCAACTATCCATGTAATCTATGATAATCATACAACAAAAGTAGGCTCTGTAAATTCACTCGAAGAGTATCTTCTACTGCATTTTGTTTATGACAAAGGCTACAATCTAGATTTAAAGTTTAAGTGCATGGATTCCGACTCATCTGATGCATACGTTGTTCAAGCGGCTGACTATGCAGCCAACGCAATTTACAGTCATTTTGAGTATAACGTGAATACTTACTATGACCTACTCAAACTTGTAACCAAGCATAAAATCAAATTTCCTACTAAAAGTTTTATGAAATAATTCATATAGTGCTTGAAATCAGTGCCTATTGATTGTAATATAATAAGACCAAATATTGTTATGATTTTAAGGGTGTGTAAGCCTATTATAGCGTGCGAACATTTAAGCATAAGTTGCCTGTGTGGCAACCACTATATTAGCAGCACCCTTTTAATAATTAATTATTTGTCTTCTAGTGAAATCATACATATCTTCGCCGTTGTTCCAGGCTTTGTACCACTCTACTGTATTGCGTATAGCTTCATCTACATGCCACTCAGGTTCCCAGCCGAAGGTGGTGCGGGCTTTGGTGCAGTCGAGCTTGAGGAAGCTAGCCTCGTGCGGTGCATTGGCTTCCGCATGATTCTCCCAGGTTGCGTTATCGCCCCAGTATTTTACGAAGTAATCAGCGAGGTCTCCAGTATTGATGCAGTCCTCGTCGCGGGGACCAATGTTGTAATAACCAGAAAAGCTCTTTTCCCCAGATTGACGCATAGCGATCATAAGGTAGGCGTAGAGGGGTTCCAGTACGTGCTGGTAGGGCCTCGTGGAATACGGGTTGCGGACGATTATGGGCTGGCTCTTGATTGTTGCTCTGACGCAGTCTGGAATGATGCGGTCGTTGGCAAAGTCTCCGCCGCCGATCACGTTGCCGGCTCTGGCAGTGGAAATGGCCGGTGATTCCGGGGCTGAGAAGAATGATTTCTTGTAGGAATGGGTCACGAGTTCAGAACAGCTCTTGGAGTTGGAATACGGATCATAGCCGTCGAGCTTCTCATCCTCAGTAAAGCCGTGGTTCTCAAGGTCGTTGTTCTCGTAGACTTTGTCGGTGGTGACGTTGAGGAAGCTGATGGCGCCCGGGTGCCTTCTGAGGCACTCGAGGATATTCACGGTTCCCATGACATTGGTCTCGTAGGTATAGCGCGGATCCTTGTAGGAATCGCGGACTATGGGCTGCGCAGCAAGGTGAAGGACTATGTCGGGATTGGCATCTGTGTAGGCTTTCTCCAGTGATGCGAGGTCGCGGATGTCGCCGATGGTGCTGTGGATGTGGTTTTCAAGGCCCAGGATTGTGAAGAGGTCGGGCTCTGTGTTTGGGGCTAAGGAGTAGCCGTAGACTTCTGCTCCAAGCTCTTTTAACATAAGGCAAAGCCAGCTGCCTTTGAAGCCTGTGTGGCCGGTGAGGAAGATGCGCTTGCCGGTGTAGAAGTTCTGAAGTTCGGTGAATTTATTGGATGTGGCCATGATTATTCTCCTTTTATATCTTAATTATCGAAAATTATGTCTGAAACCATTTTTATGGTTTTGTCACATATCCCATTTTTTCGAGATATCTTTTCCCAATTAGACACTGCTACGGTAACATCATCAATTATGTGCTCAATTTTGGATGTACTGATTCCCATGGTTTTACCGGATTTAATCAAGTCTTCTTTTGTGATCCCTACAGTCTTACCATTGACTGTCATCTGATGTGCCTTTAGCCATATGTTGCTTAGATTATATGAAAACGTCAAATCATACGCAGGTGCAAGTCTCCACTTTCCGTTTCTATCCATCAGAAACGAAATATTCTTTACATGGTCATCCTGATTTACAGCAAGCACATTAAATACCATTCTCCTGTAAAACTGCTCTATCTCATCAGCAGTGAGTTTCATTTCACGCATATAAGTAACAGCCTGTTCATAGCTGCACATCGCCGGTACACTGTAATCAATATGCGCTAATGCACCTAGAGTTTGCATGTGCAGCTTCCCATTATCGCCTCTGTCAAAACGTTTTGTCATGAAATGGTTGCGCCCGTTTTCAGAAAATATCCTGCACTCACTCATCTCTATGCCTGCCAGTTTAGCCATTTCATAGTATGAATACTCTATAAGTGTATACTCAGGCTCATCTTCTAAGTTATGATCTCCATTTCCGGACACACCATCAAACTTCATCAGCCAGAAATCATATCCTTTTTCCGGATTTATTTGTCCAGATCTGATCACACCTTCTTTTTCATTCCAGGCTATAATTGCCTTAGCTCGTGCGCCTCCGGCTGAAGTGCCAAGTTGAAGGAGCTGAGAGTATGTGAGATTGTCATTTGCCTTGATTTTGATTTCTTGTCGCCGATTTAAAACTTCCGAAGCAAATTTAACCATTTCATCCAGGTCAATTCGTTCATTTATATCAGCCTCAGGGCCTTGAGCCGGAACATACTCAAGCGCTCCCATAGCTCTTTTGCCTGTATAGCATAACCTGTCTATAACATTAAAGCTGGATTCTGTCCTACCTTGATCTGCCAGCCACCTATTAATCACGGCATTTCCAAATTTGTCAGGTAATGAATCTGCAATCAAACCCGGAACGCCTCTAAATGACTCACCTATATCAGGAAAGCGATAGACTCTGCCAGACAAAGGCATTTTAAGAGGAGAAAGCTCAATTCCTGTTCCAACAGCATTTTGAACAAAGTCATGATCATATTCAAAATCGGCAACTCTTCCACCTTCTGGTAGATGTAATATACCTATTCTGGTTCCCCAGATATAAACTTCTGCGTAATTCATTGTTCATCTCCCCATTTAAATGCTTTTTTAGCGCTATTGGATGCCTTATAATCCATCTTGTGCGCTCTTTGCTTAGTCTTACCTCTGAGCTTTTCAAGAAGAATCGATGGCCTATTATCCATGTCGGGTATGGCACTTAGTATTGATTCCGCAAGTTCAAATGCAATTGATAATTTTAAAAAATTCTCCAACGATATGTCTTCGCCATTTTCAAATCTCTGTATTGAGCGCAGGGAAAGTCCTGTGATGGATGCAAGCTCCTTCTGGGTTATAGAGCTTTCTACTCTAAGCCTTTTCATTCTCTTACTAATGTTTTGCAGGTATGCTTTCGATGTCATGGTTTATTCCTCCAAGAAAATGATAACATTTCGAGACTTAATGTGCAAGATTTTACGTTTTACATCTGGATTATGGGGTTAATCCGCAATTTATTGCATGTTATTTGCAATCATAGGCTAGCGCAATTTGCGCAATTTACACAGTCTAGCACAGGCTAGATGGCTACGACTAGCCCCATTTACTGCTGAGGACATCACCCTTGAGGTAGAGATTGCCTCTGGTGTTTGATTTGACGGGTTCGAACAAGCCTCGGTCAGTCATGTAGGCCAGGTTCTGGCGTGTGCAGGAAAGCTCACGGCAGCACTCCTGGGTGTCAATTATGTTGTGGTCTGCAAAGGTTATGAAGTCGGAAAGGGATAACGGGATTGGCTTGCCTGCAGTATAGAGTTCTGATGCCGGAACATCTATGGAATTGTTGAAGGTGATGTAATAGCCACCGGTTCCGACCATGCATGAGTTCAGGAGTTTTGGGTTTTTGCAAACTTTTTCAGTTATGTCATCGTTATCTAGTTTAGTCAGGTCGATTTTTCTTGTTTTATTGTCTGCGAAGAAACAGAGAATGTTGCGATTGTCCAGTACTGTGCAGTCTGTCAGATTTCTCTTTTGCCTGGCCATCACGTAGTCAGGGAGGGTGGAGAGTTCGCGGATTGAGAGGCTGTCCTGGCAGCAACGGCCATGGGATAGCTCGAGGAATTTCATCTCGTCGTACTCTTTGAGTTTATGGGTTCGGAGGATGCTGGAGATGTTCTGGCGGGTGCTGGGGATGATGCGTCCACGAACCCACACGAGACTTGCTTCTCTTGGGATTGTGAACACTCCTCGTTTAACAAAGGTGGCAAAAAGGAATGGCGCAGTCCATTCGTCAAGGTCATCCTCTAGTTCAACTATGAAGGTCTTCACTTTTTTGTAGTATAACAGTATACCCACTGTACGTCCTAAATAATCATCATATATTTCATAGCACTTCATTTCTAATTCCTCCAATTTAAAATTGTAGTGTTTTATTTGACGTGCGTCAAATATTTTGGCGTGTTACAAAATATGTATGGAAGATGTGGGAAATGTGCATCACAAGACAGAGTATAGAGCCGTGTTGGTTTGAATTGATTTTTTAATTGCATCACAAAAATTGTCATATGCAAAATTAGTTGGAAATTACAAACTCTTTTCATGGCCAAGATTTAAAAAATTTGATGGCTAGCTCTTTTCCTGCATACCAGTACTCGGCCTACGGATGTCGTGTGATGTAGTTTGGGGTAAAGATTGTTTTTGAGCCGGTTGCAGCGTTTTGCAATTTCCAACTATTTTTTCATATGGCAATTTTTGTGGGGTGGTCGTAATTACGTTTCCAACCAACGTCCAAAGGGTTGGACCCTTGTGATGCAAAATCGGGCCTCAACTCTGGAAATGGTCCCTCATCCCCGTCCCCAGGGGTCAAAAATGATCCCTTGACTCCGTCCCTAGGGCTCAAGAAATGAGCCACTGACTCCGTCCCCAGGGCTCAAAATGGCAAAGAAAAAGCTTCCCCGGTGGACGGGGAAGCCTGAATGGTTCGGAAAGTTGATGCTATTACTTTCTGTAGTAGTTGATGATCTTCTTGACTGCGGTGATTACGCTCTCTACGTCTTCGTCTGTCATCATCGGGTAGAGAGGAATGCTCATGATGCCTTTGTAGATGCTCTCGGCTACTGGGCAGAGGCCTTTCTCGTAGCCCATCTTCTGGTAGAATGGGAAGAAGTAGACCGGTACGTAGTGGACCTGGCACTGGACGTTCTCAGCGCTCATGGCATCGAAGAACTCACGGCGTGTGCAGTTGAGCTTGTCGAGCTTAAGCTGAATGATATACAGGTGCCTTGTTGTGTCGGACTGAGGAATCTCTTTCTGGATGAAGAGCTCAGGGACGTCGGCGAAGGCTTCGTTGTATCTCTTTACGATCTCTTTTCTTCTATTTGAGAACTCGGTGAGCTTCTTGAGCTGGCTTGAAAGGAGCGCTGCCTGGAAGTCAGTCATGCGGTAGTTAAAGCCAAGGGTCTGCATCTCGTAAACCCAGATCCCCTCAGGGTTCTTGTCGACGAAATCTGCAGGGTCATGAACGATTCCGTGCTGGCTTGCAAGGTGGAGTTTCTTGTAAAGCTCAGGGTCGTTGGTTGTGATGGCTCCGCCCTCTCCGGAAGTGATGGTCTTGACCGGATGGAAGCTAAAGCAGGTCATATCGCCAAGTGAGCCCTCGGGCTTACCATTGTACTTGGTGCCGATGGCGTGGGCTGCGTCGATGATCAGGGTCAGTCCATGCTTGTCGCAGATCTCGCGGATCCTGTCGTGCTCGACTGCCTGGCCTGTAAAATCAACTGCAACGACTGCCTTGGTGCGCTCTGTGATATGCGCCTCGATTGAGTCGGGATCTATGTTGTAGGTCTCAGGATTAACATCTGCGAAGACAGGCTTAGCTCCAACATAAACCGCGCAGTTAGCTGATGCTGCGAAGGTCAGAGGTGTTGTGATGACTTCATCCCCGGGACCGAGGCCTGCTGCGATTGCTGCACAGTGAAGAGCTGCTGTTCCGTTACAAACTGCAACAGCGTATTTAGCTCCTGTTACTTCGCAGAGCTTTTTCTCCAGTGCTGTTACTGATGGTCCGCAGGTGATAAGGTCGCCCTTAAGTGTTCCGGCAACTGCAGCAACGTCATCGTCGCCGATCCACTGGCGGCCGTAAAATATCTTTTCCGATCTGACGGGTGTTCCCCCGTGTATCGCAAGTTTCTCCATTAGGTATTCCTTCTTTCTGAAATTGATATAACTTATCATAACATAATTTCCCAAAAGTTGAACAATTCAAAAAAGCGTATTATAATATCACCTAATAGTTTACATTTTCTTTTATGAATAGGGAGGAACTAAAATGGCAGCAAAGGTTAACACAAAGATTGAGCTTCAGTTTGGCGAGAAGGCTGTTACTGATGATACACTTGTAGCAGCAGCTAAGAAGGCTTACGGCAAGAAAGATATCAAGAATCTTGACATCTATGTTAAGCCTGAAGAAGGCAAGGCTTACTACGTTGTAAACAACGATGTAACAGGAAGCTTCGACCTTTAATTCTGAGTTAGTTCAAAATGTTTGGGCCTCTACCTGATGGTAGGGGCCCATTTTTCACTTAAAAGTTCTGATTATTTACAATCTCCATCATTTCAGCCGGCGTTACAATAAAATCCCCTACCGGATAATGCTTATTATTTCCGGTGACAAGATATGAATTATCTTCTCTCTTCTCCATCGCAACTTCATAAAAGATTAGATCGTCCATATCTATAAGAATCTCTCCTGTTGGCTTTGGGAAAACCTCAACACCGTATTTCATTATCATCTTTATTACTGATAATATCTTTTCTTTGCTAAACCTAAATTTAGGTCTGCAAAGCACATCATAATACTCTTCTATAATGTCCCTATGATAAAGAGGGATTATTATTCCTTCTGCAATAGCAGCATAAACTTGGACTGTAGGAGAATCCTCATTCTTAGTCAGAAGCGCAGAAACCAAAACATTGGTATCTATTACAGCATATATAGTTTTATTCTTTTCCACGCTTACGTGCAGATCTTGCCTCTGAAATCTCAGCATTGATTTCTTCTAAAGTCATCTCAGGCAGATCAGCTGCCTCCTTTCGTAAACCATAAAATGCTGCTCGTATATCTTCTCTTCCCGAACTCGGATCAGATAAAACCGCATCGAAAGGAAGTCCTCTTACCTGTTTGCTCTTCCTTAAAAACATTCTTAAAGCTGTAGGCAGATCCATCCCCAATTCTTCATATATATAGGAAACTTCCTGTTTAAGATCTTTATCTGCCCTAAACTGAATCAGTACTTGTTCCGACATTTTAACCCCTCCTTTTGTACATTATTATTAGTTGATATGTATTTGCTTATATTTTGTTATGTATGTATTTGTCATGTGTTTGTAATGTAATTATACAAGAATGCCTTAAACTTGGCAACACTAAAAAATCCCGCTACTTGAGCGGGATTCTAATGTTTGCAGTATAATATGCCAATTTATCTGAACTAGCCAACGTTCTTGGCGGCTATGAAGCAGGCGATTGCCATGATGACAGCGATGATGGCGAAGATCCTCATCCATTTGAAGGTCTCGGCCTCCTCTTCGCTTGCTTTATTTAGTTCTCCGATCGTGAAGAATACGACGCCGGCGATGAAGATTGCTGCGGCGTATATCAGGAGTAATTTATTCATAGGCTGAAATCTCCGAAGACGCTGGTATTGGTTGTGGCTTTCGCTGTTGTGGTGTAAGCCTTGATGATGGCCTTGGCGAGGTCGTTGCTTGTTGCTACTTGATCTTGTGCAGCGGTTGTATCAGTTGTTTTCGCTGAAGTATTTGAACTGTTGTCTGCTATTGTCTTAAGCGCTGCTGTCAGTGAGTCTGTGGCTGTAGTGTTCACGCCAAGCGAGTTTGCAAGCAGTGAATTCACGTTGAGCTGGTCCAGAGACTGGGTCTGGAAAGGATTCGCTGCTGTAGTAGTGTTCTGGCCAAGGGATGATGTAAGGGCAGATGATACGCTGTTTAGGGCGTTTGTACTGCCGGAGCTTGTGCTCTCTTCATCATCAGTTTTAAATAAGGAATTAGCGATCAGGTTGCCGGAGAAGTATCCGGAGTTCGAAAGCTCTTTTAACGCATCAGTACTGAGTGTTCCGGCGTAAGCATCGGCGTTGGAAGACTTTGCAGTGTTGGCATTTGTCGAAGAACTGCCGCTCTTGTCTGCACCCGATGTGGCTGCCACGCTCTCTTTTGCCGAAGATGCACTCTTACCGGCCTCGGAAATCTCGAGGAAAGCGCCGTTTATCTGCTCGAAAGTGGCGTTTATCCCGTCAGTTGCGGACTTGACCTGGCTCTGAACCATGGCTCCGATGTCGGGAACCTCGTCGATTTCGCGGGTCTTGCTCTGGATGTTGGCCTTGATGGCCTCCGAAAGATCGGCCTGGAACTGAGCTTTATCCGCCATTTCCTGGGCCCTTTGGGTTGCCTGCTGGCCAATGTCTGAAATTGAATTGAGATATTTGTTGACGGCCTTTGTCAGCCGCGAGATATCAAATGACATTTATTTCCCCCAAAATAAACAACTATACCTACCATTATTATACACTATATCATATACTTATGTTATGGAAACCACGAGATTTAGTCATTTACGACACAGATTCAGATACAATTTAAAACAGCTGGCAAGGTTCGAGTCGACCCCGGAGGTCGTGGAGCAGAAATCCAAAATATCCATCATTCTATTGCTGGGGTTTGTGGCCTATGCGGCCATTACGATCTATCCCTCCATCAAGAGCGGATATTATCATGGCGTGGTGACAAATATTTCCATTATTGTGTTATTTCTTTTATCTATATTGCATTTAAAGCTCTACAAAAATCACACCATAACAACGATACTGACTTCATTTACGCTCATTGCGATCCTGTTCTTCCACTTCATCATGGAGGTTGACTGGACCATCGGAATGGACGCATTCTGGCTCTTTATCCTGGTCATGCCCTTCATCACTGACTATCTGGCAGGTGCGATCTACGGGACGATCGCGGCGTTTTCAGGGCTTCTCCTCAGTATACTGTGCTTCCAGACGCCCATGCTCTATTACCTGCAGCCCTACGGCAGCAACATGGTGCAGTGGTATACGGTCATTTACCTGGTTACCATGATCGCTGCGGCGGTCATTTCCTACGAGCTGACGGCGTATCAGATTGATAAAAAAGTTTCCGACGAAAAGATTGCTTATTACCAGTCGGAGCGCACCGGACGTCTTAAGAAACTCCTCTCCGTTTACGAGAGCAACGAGCAGACCATCCGCAAATACAAGCACGACATCAGGCACTTCAACCGTGTGCTGGCGGGCTTTATCCAGAATCAGGAATACGACAAAGCCGCATCCTACCTGCAGGAATTCGACTCCATGCTCGAGGGTGTGACGGCTGTTTCCTTCTGCGAGAACACCATCGTCAACGAGCTCCTGACCATCTACGCAAGCCAGTGCCAGAAGCTCGGCTTCAAGCCCAGGATCAGGGCAGATGTGCCGGAGCACTTCGCGATTGAGGAAACGGACCTGACATCGCTTGTGGCCAACGCCCTTGAGAACGCAGTCGAGGCCCTGAATCATGTAGATCAGGACAAAAGAGCTCTTCAGGTCGAGATTTCTTTTGACGGGCGAAAGTTAAAGCTCATGACGAAGAACCCAGCGGGAAGAGAGATTTCATTTAAGGATAACGGACTGCCGATCAGTACGAGGCCGGTGCAGAGCGGTATTGGTACTGCTCAGATTAAGGCTATTGCGGAGAAGTACGGCGGAGTGGCGAGCTTTTCGCAGGAAGATGGGGTATTTGTAGTTAAAGCTGTTATGACGTGTATGTGATGTGGAGTCAGTGTGGACGGTTCTCTTGGGGAGTCAGTGGGGACGGTTCTCTTTGACTCATTTAGCTTTGCAAAACGAGTCAAAGAGAACCGTCCCCACTGACTCCCCAAGAGAACCGTCCACACTGACTCACGCTGACTCCACGCAAAAAGCATCCTGCCGGGCGATTATGCGCTGGCAAGATGCTCTTTTATTTTGTCCTTTATTCTGTTCTCCACCATTTCTGCGATCTCGGTGGTCTTCATTCCCTTGTAATCTTCATAATAAATCGGATCAAGGTAGTAAACATAGGTCGTAACCGGGCCCTTGTGTGGGCTGTTGTAAACCTTGTAGGAATCAACCAGCGCAACCGGCACGATCGGTGCCTTGGCCATCTGTGCAAGCTTAAAGCTTCCGGGTTTGAAGTGCTCTACGATATTCTGATTATTCTCCTTGTAGCCACCCTCCGGGAAAAGGATGAATTTCTTTCCCTGAGTCTTGATCTCCTGCGCCATTTCCTGGAAAACATGCAGAGTCTGGCGAAGATCGTCAAGTATGATTGATTTGCCATCCACCAGCATCAGGAATTCCGCAACCAGTATGATGTGCGCCTTGGCCTCGTCCATTACGAAGGACAGGGGCTTTTTGTGGACGCTGAAAATTCCGGGAACATCGTATTTGCCCTGATGGTTGGGGTAAAGAATGTAACCTCCCTCCTTTGGGAGCTTGTCCTCGCCGTAGCAAATGGTCTTGTAGCCTGAGGACTTGTTCATCTTGTCAACCATTGTCCGGGCTACTGCGTAGCGCTCCTCGACGCTGTGGCGCTCGGGATGGCGCATCCAGATTCTGGCTTTTACCACATAGTAAATGATGCGGTGAAGGTTAATTAGTATTGTTTTTGTATAATTGGTCATGGGGTTAAATCATCTCCAGAGCAGCAAAAAGTGACTTAAATCCGTACTTTTCGAACTGCTCTTTGGCCTTTTCTTTATTGATATTGAGTTTGAAATCATCCAGATTGTCGGTTATTGGATAATCTCTGCGGATCTGAGCAAGGTCTTTTGACAAAAATGCCATGTCCCTGTACTCGCCAAGCGCCTTCATAGGGCTGCGACTGATGCCAAGATCCTCCTTCCAGGATGTGGCAAGGGCCTTGAGATCCTTGTCCGTCGGGCAGGCGTCGATGGCTTCATAAATGCCCTCAACGGTGCCATAATGCGCAAGAAGCGGGATCGCAGCGCTGCTGACGCCCTTAACTCCGGGGATATTGTCGCTGCTGTCGCCCTGAATGCCCTTGAGATCCGGGATCTGCTCGGGGCGCACGCCGTACTCCTTAAGGCACAGGTCGGGAGTTACCTCGAAGGCCTTGTCGGGCAGGCTTGTAAGCTTCTTGTTCCAGCCAAACTCCGCGCCGTACTTGGCCTGGAGCTCGTCCGCTGTCTCCTGCTTGGTCTGGATCAGCCACACTCTGGTGTAGTCGCTGACCAGCTGAAGGTAGTCGTGATCTTTCGTAATTATATATGAAGGAATCTGTTTTTCAAATTTAGTTGAGGCGCTGCCAACGATGTCGTCAGCTTCGAAGCGGTCGTCGAACATAACGGGAAGTCCAAGCTCTTTTAACAAGTCTTCCATGTTCTGGAACTGCTCCTTGAGCGGCTCCGGGGTGTCGCCTCTGTTGCCCTTGTAGTCCGGATATTTCTCACGCCTGAAGGTGTCCCTCGTGGTGTCGAAGGCAAACATCATGTGCGTGGGCTTCTGCTCAGCGATGATCTTCAGGATCGTGCGCATCATGCCGTACATGGCGTTTGTGTACTGCCCCTGGTCATTATGCATGATCTGGGAAAAGAGCTTTTCCTTCTTCTCAGGGTCTTTTTCAAAAAGCAGAGCCTTCGGGAGGTTGCCGTAATAGTTGGTAACCAGCATGGAACTGCCGTCTATAAGGATGAATTTATCTGTTGTGCTCATTTGTTAATCCTTGTTTGATAATTATCTACTTATTATATAGAAAGATTGGGTGGATTGGCAAGCTTGTCGTGGATGCTGAGCCGGCGGCATTTAGCCGATTTGCCTGCTGCGCAGATCAGTGACTGCTTGCATCAGAGTGCCTTGGTAAAAAATCTTGTCATGGCGCTGTGTTTAACGAAGTCCGGGCGAGGGATTTCGTTGTAATTACATTTCTCATACAGGTGGATTGCAGCTTCTAAGTTGTCGTGAGTCTCGAGGTATGAGGTTTTAAAGCCTGCTTCGCGCATCTTATCTTCTACTAAGGTCATCAAGTCATAGCCAAGGCCCTTGCGCTTTACGGAATTGTCCAGGTAGAGCTTCTGAAGTTCTGCTGTGTTTGGCATCGGGTCGAACCTCGCAAAGCCTACTCCGCCCAGGACTGCGCCTGACTCGTCTGTCAGAACGTAGTATTTGTGGTCTTCGTCGCAGTAGTAGTCGCTGAGGTGATCGAGGCCGTCGTCGTAATAGACTGTTCCCGGGATGTCGAGTTTGTGTTCTTTTAGGTTGGTTCTGATAAGGGCCGCTACGGCTGCGTTGTCTGACGGGGTCAGCTCGCGATAGGTGTAGGGCTTGGCATCAGTGTGGGCGTCGGTTTGGGTGCTGGTTTGTGCGCCGGTTTGGGTGCTGGTTTGTGCGCTGGTGTTTTTATTCATAGGTTTTGGTGCTCCTTGTTCCAAGTAGTACCATTATAGCAGAATTGTTGGTCGGGTTTACCTAATTAATATTTGCAGAAAAATGCCGGTACATTGGCAAGATGTACCGGCTTTTAGGTAGGAGATTTCTTATGACTATTGTATTCCAAGTGACTTGGCATTGCCACTTGGTTAGTCTGAGCCGCTAAGCTTGGCTAGCTGTAGTGGCTCGTATGTTGTTTTTTGTTGTTAGCTTTTGCTAACATGGTTATATTAGCATAGGCTAACACGAAATGCAAGGGGTAAATTCGAATTTTTTGCAAATTTGTTTTAAAAGAGCTTAATCATAATAATTCAGTTCTATAGAGGGGGATACATAGTACTTGAAGTTGTGCTTATGGCAATAGCTTTTAATTCGGGCCACAATAAAGGGATTTTTGGTGTATTCCAAAAGATATACATCAATGCCCTGAGCCGAATATTTCTCGATATAATTTGTGAAATACTCCATGTCATCTTTTGTACTTTTAAAAGACCTTCCGGTGTCCCAATCTATTCTTGTGAAAACAGATTCCTGATTGATTCCGGTGATGATGTCATCTGCCCTGCCACCACCGGCAGTATAAGCTTCAACAAAAGCATCTCCGCCATTCACGATAACATCCGCGCCTGTGGCCTTAAGGCCTTCCATGATAACAGAAAGGCCTTCCAGTATCTCAGGTTCGGGGTACTGATAATAAACGTCGCAGTTATCCACAAAGTAGCCATCAATCCCTTTTTCCAGCAATTCCGGTGCAAGTGTTTCAAGCACAAAATCCTGCCAGATCGGCGAAGGTACATCGATCCACCTTTCCTCATCCCAATGTTCATAGTCGCCAAGAGTCAGGGCTTGATATTCATCGTAGTAGGCGCGGAACGTCTCAAGCGATCCGACGTTGATGTAACTGTATACTTTGTGTCCCTGCTGTTTGAAGCTTTCTATGGACGCTTTTTCATAATACTGCGCGTCAATTACCACTGTGTCATACGTAGAAAGCCTCTCCAGGTCATCTTCGTAACTTAAAAATACTCCGTACTGATCGTTGTTATAGGAACAGGACGTGATTATAAGGGCTATAAGCGCCGCGGCTATAAATGCCACGGCTATGATAGGGCTATATTTCTTCATAATAGGCTAGTATAGCATCATATAAGATAGCGCTCAATTACATCTATGACAGCCTCCATTGTAAAGGGATGCTTTTTGTCTTCAAAAGTCATGATCAGGTTAACTCCTGGAATATATCCATTGTTGAAGTACAGTTTAAGCTTTCGACTTGTCTTTTCAACATATTTGGGATCGTCTATCCTGCCAAAATGTTCCCAGATGATCAGCTTCTGATTTCTGCGGCTTTTGAGAACAAAGTCAGGATAAAGCTCCACTCCGTCAAGCACAAGTTTATTTTCATAACGATATGCTATTCCTTCAGCCAGAAGTCCATCTGCTATGCTGGCTTCCGACTTGGAGCGCACCTTTTCTCCTCTGATTGTAGGGTGCGTTAGTTTTTCGGGATACTTCATATTTTTCTCATAAGGCTCGTTTTCCCAGTTAACATCTACAAGAAGCTCCCTGTAAGGAGATGTCTTTTGCAGGAATCTCCTGTAGTTGACCTCACTACAGTTTCTCAAATAGCGCTCAATACAGTAAAGCTCATTTTGCTTGTCCAGCATAACTGCTCGGTCATAGGCTTTCCTGGCAAGCTTCTTAGCATGCATCAGATTTCCTCTCTTGATGTATGTGCGGGAATATTTGCCATCTTTTTCTTTTCGCTGAACATACCATTGTGGCTTACCTTTTGAGGCGCTGATCACAAGTGTTCCCTTGGGGTAGCGCTCAATATCCCTTTTCAGCTTTTTGATTTCTTTTGCCAGCTGCACTTTTCTGGCGGTGTAAAACTCTTTTCTATGCATAGTCTCCTTTTCCGCATGTGACAAATATGTGGAAAAAAACAACTCGGCATATCTGTACATGCTTATGTAATTTCTTTTATCCACGATTAAGTGCCTGTGGATGCGGCAAAAATCAATAATCCGGGGAAATTTGGAAGAATATCCTGGGAATCCCTAGAAACAAGGTTGATTGTATCAGAATGAATTGAATTTGTGAAGAGGGGAAATGGGGTCGATTTTGCAAAATATAATAGGACACAAAATATTCACATTTTTATATCTGTTCTGACTGTTGGTCAGCGGGAATTGTCAGACAATTTTTTCTTTGGATTTATGTGGGTTCTACGGGTGTTATGAAACTTTTTTCCAAACAGAATTAAATGCTCGGAGAATTATGTTGCAAAACGGCAATAAATTTTATCATTTTATATTGAATGCAATATATTTACTATGATATATTTTCACTTGCGTCGCGCTACGAGAGTCTGCCTGAGCATCACAAGAGGCGTTCGCCAAAAGAGCTCACGGCAAAGCATCACAGGTAGGGTACGCACAGCCTGACTTATGGTAGCATCTAAATTCACCATGTTTATGAGAAGATGTGCGAGGTGAGTAACTTGTCAAAGGGATATTCACCATTATGTGTCCTCGTGGTCACAGAGAAGCCTTCAAGGCAAAAAGTCAACCGGGCATCAGAGTGGACGATCGTTCAAAAGCCCATGGTCATGCATCAAGAATCTACGATTTCCGAATTGGAAGTCATCCTCAACCCGGATTTTTGATAGCGTCTTAAGATTGTTTATGATGTGAAATTCATTGATTTGTTTTTTAGAGCAAGTAGCTTTACTCCACAGCTGCTTGCTCTTTTTTTGTGTTAGAGGGTTAGTTCTGCATCACAACAGAAGTTATATGGGCTCCATGGTATGATTGGATTTTTTAATTGCATCACAAAAATTGGTATATGAAAAATTAGTTGGAAATCACAAACCCCTACGTATGGAAAATTTCATGCCTATCACAGTGGCTACATCACAACTGCCGGCTCCACGGGACCTTGTGATGTAGTTTGGGGCCAATATAGTGGTGGGCCTCCAAAATCTTTTTTGCAATTTCCAACTATTTTTTATATGGAAGTGAGTTGTGGGGTGGTCGAAATCACGTTTCCAACCAACGTACACTATAGGTCGCCGTGTGATGTAGTTTGGGCCATAATATGATGCAATTCGAGTTTCAGACTGCGATATTATCTTATTTCATTCGCAAACCACAATATTGGTACATATAAATAGCAATACATTGATATGTAATGCAGAAATAGCAAGCAACAGCCATAAATACACGCATGACACCAAAGGCACAAAAAACGCCGCAGACCTGATAAACCAGGCTGCGGCGAAATATTTGCATAAATAGGCTTTCCCAAGCAAATGCATTCCCATAGTCATAATCTATGGCCAAATATAACTTAATTAGTCAAATATATCTTCCCCAAATCTAACCTTGGCGTGAGCCTTAATAGCTTCCACGCACTTATCAAACCCGAGCTTGCTGCTGTCGAGGCAGAGGTCGTAGTTCATGGCGTCGGTCCACTTATGGCCGGTGTGGTGCTCGTAGTAGACTGCACGGAACTTGTCTTCCTGGGCCATGAACTTTACAAGTTCATCGTGAGGAAGGCTCTTTACCTTGGCTGCCTGTTCCTCGAGGAATGGCTGCGGCGCATGGACAAAGACGCTGAGGGCGTTGTCGTAGTCCTTAAGGACGAAGTCTGCACATCTTCCGACAATGACGCAGCTGGTGGTTTCTGCAAGTCTCTTGATAACCTTGGCCTGGTAGTTGAAAAGATTGGCCTCAGATGTAAACTCCTTGCTATCAGGGCCGATGAGTTCGCCTTTATACACATTGACCGGGGTCTTGAAGAATCCGGTATTTCTTACTCTCTCGTCTGCATCGAGGAAAAGTCCGAGGCTAATGCCGCTCTCCTCAGAAGCAAGATGAATAAGTTCATGGTCGTAGTAATGTATTCCAAGATCATTGGCCAGCATCTCGCCGACGGTTCTTCCGCCGCTACCATACTGACGCGCAATTGTGATGACGATGTTTCTCTTCATCCCTCAAATCCCTCCATACTAAATTAAATACCTTCTACATAAATTATACTTCTAAATCACCCTCAAAAACAGTATCGTGCATTAATTCAAATACAGAAATGATTCTTATCCAAAAACCATTTCTGTAATATTACTACATATTCAACTCCGCTTACTCGCCCAGATATGCCTTCCTGATATCTTCGTCGTTCAGAAGATCCTTCGCATCGCCTTCTTTGGAAATGCTTCCTGTCTCAAGGACATAGGCTCTGTTTGCAATAGAGAGCGCCTTGCGGGCATTCTGCTCAACCAGGAGCACGGTAACGCCATCTTTGTTGACGTCCTGGATGATATTGAAAATCTCGTTAACGAAGATTGGTGAAAGACCCATAGAAGGCTCGTCCATGAGGATCAGGTCCGGATGAGACATAAGAGCCCTGCCCATGGCAAGCATCTGCTGCTCACCACCTGAAAGTGTGCCGGCAAGCTGATTCTTACGCTCTTCAAGTCTTGGGAATCTCTTGTAGATATCCTTAAGGGTAGCGTCCATTTCAGCCTTATCGGATCTTGTGTAAGCGCCCATCTTAAGGTTCTGGAGTACTGTCATCTCGGCAAATACTCGTCTTCCCTCAGGAACCTGGGCCATGCCAAGACTTACGATCTTGTGGCTGGGAGTCTTGGTAAGCTCGACGCCCTTATACTTGATCTCTCCTGTCTCAGCCTTGAGAAGGCCTGACAAGCTGTGAAGTGTGGTAGTCTTACCTGCGCCGTTAGCACCGATCAGGGCCACGATCTCACCTTTATCAACATGGAATGAAATCCCCTTAAGGGCCTGGATCACGCCATAATATACACTTAGATCTTTTACTTCTAAGATTGGTTCAGCCATAAATTAACCTCATTACTAATAGTTTTTGTTTATTCACCCAAATACGCTGTAATAACTTCCGGATTGTTCAGCACTTCCTTGGTATCGCCCTGGCAAAGCACACGGCCAAAGTTCAGCACTGTCAGCTTCTCGCAAATACCTGAAACAAGCTTCATATCATGCTCGATCAGAAGGATTGTCATATTAAATTCCCTGCGGACAAGTGCGATGGTGTCCATCAGCTCTTTTGTCTCATTAGGATTCATGCCGGCTGCCGGCTCATCAAGCAGAAGGAGCTTGGGACTTGTTGCCATGGCTCTCGCGATCTCAAGCTTACGCTGCTTACCGTAAGGGAGGTTGGCTGCGAGGTAGTCACGCTCAAGGTCCAGTCCAAAGACCTGTAGAAGACGCATAGCCTCGTCGTCCATCTCCTTCTCCACCCTCTTGTAATTGCCGATGTGGAGCATGCCCTCGAGGGCACTGTATTTGTAATGCTCGGAAAGTCCGACCTTTACGTTGTCGATAACCGACATGTTCTTGAAAAGTCTGATGTTCTGGAAGGTTCTGGCGATTCCGGCGTGGTTGATCTCGATGGTGCTCTTACGAGTGATGTCCTCGCCGTCAAGCCTGATGATTCCTTCGTTTGGCTTATATACACCTGTCAAAAGGTTGAAAACTGTAGTCTTTCCGGCGCCGTTAGGTCCGATAAGTCCGTAGAGCTCGCCCTTTTCAATCTGTACGTTAAAGTTGTCAACGGCGCGAAGTCCGCCGAATGAAATGCTCAGGTTGTTTACTTCAAGAAGTGCCATTTAAGCCACCCCCTTATTTCTGCGGAAGATAATTCGACCGATTAAGCCGAACATTCCGCTCTTTCCAAATTTCTTTTCCCTCCAGGCGATGATCTTGGGTGACCAGTTAACGATCATCATCACGATCAGAATGATAGAGTAGATCAGCATTCTGTAGGTGTTAAGGCCTCTGAGCAGCTCAGGAAGCATGTACAGGATGCATGCTGCGATGACGCTTCCGCGAATGTTTCCGATTCCGCCCAGTACCACGTAAACCAGGATCATGATCGATGCGTTGTAGCCGAAGTACTGTGAAGAAGCCGTCAGGGTTGTGATGTTATGGGAGAAAAGAACTCCCGCAGCCCCTGCAATTGCAGCAGAAATGGTAAATGCCATCATCTTGTAACCTGTAACGTTGATGCCTGTTGCTTCTGCAGCGATATAGTTGTCGCGGATGGCCATGATCGCACGGCCGTCGCGAGAATTGATGAGGTTCTGAACTATGAAAAGAGATATCAGAAGCACCACAATACCTATGGTGAAGTTAGCGTTGTGAGGTGTTCCGGTGATTCCCATGGCGCCGTTGACGATGACGTTTCCGTCGGCCTCCATATTAAGATCCATGGCGCTCTTCATGTTCATGTGAAGGCCCTTGGAGTCGATTCCGATGTAAAAAGAGTTGATGACGTTCTTGATGATCTCACCAAAAGCCAGGGTTACGATGGCCAGGTAGTCACCTTTAAGGCGCAGTACCGGGATTCCGATAAGGAAGCCAAACAGCGCAGCTACGCCGATTCCGATGATGAAAGCGATGATAAATCTCGGAACTGTGGGAAGTACGTTCTCTGTTGCTTTGGAAAAGAATGCGCTGGAGAAGGCTCCAAGGCACATAAAGCCGCAGTGTCCGATGGAGAGCTCACCAAGGATTCCGACGCACAGGTTCAGGGCCACGGCGATGACAGCGTAATATGTCATGGGTACCAAAAGACCTTTCAGATGGCTTGAGAGATTGCCCGTCAGCATCAGGATTTCAAATACGATATAGGCAAAGATTACGATGCCGTAGGTTATGAGATTGTTCTTGGTGACTTTATTCATAGTTCGCACTCCATATAGAATAATTTCATGTTTTTGATCAGACCTTTTCTTGTACTACTTTTCCAAGTATTCCGGTGGGCTTAACCAGTAGCACCACTACCAGGATTCCGAACACGATCGCGTCGGAAAGCTGTGATGAAATATAGGTTTTGGACAGGATCTCGACGATTCCGAGAACCAGACCTCCGATCATGGCGCCTGGGATTGAACCGATTCCACCAAGAACCGCTGCGACGAAGGCTTTGATACCGGGCATTGCGCCGGTGTATGGAGAAAGGGACGGATAAGCCGAGCAAAGAAGCGCTCCGGCAACAGCAGCTAGTGCTGAACCGATGGCAAAGGTAAGGGCGATGGTTCTGTTTACGTTGATGCCCATAAGTGCTGCAGCGCCCTTGTCCTCTGAAGCTGCAAGCATTGCCTGTCCCTGTTTAGTCTTATTAATAAAGAGCTGAAGAGCGATCAGGATAACCACGCTGACAAGAATGGTCACGATGGTTACGCCCTGGATCTTGAGCTGTCCGCCTGCAAAGGAGACGCCCTCCCACTTGATAACTGAAGAAAATGACTTGATATCTGCGCCATAGATAAGAAGTGCGATGTTCTCAAGAAGGTAGCTGACACCGATGGCTGTGATGAGAACCGCCAGAGGTGAAGCTGCTCCACGAAGAGGCCTGTAAGCCACGAACTCAGTTGTTACGCCCAGGAGTGTGCAGAGCACAATTGCAACAATAATGCCCACTGCCGAATTACCTGAAAGTGCTGCGCTCACTGAAAAGATAATATAGCAGCCCACCATGATAAAATCGCCATGTGCGAAATTCAGCATCTTGGCAATACCGTAAACCATGGTGTATCCCAGGGCAATTATGGCATATATGCTTCCTAAGCTAAGTCCGTTAATGAGATAAGTCAAAAAACTCATCGGCCACCTCCAAAGTGTCTTTTAATAATAAAGAGAACGAGGGATACCTTTGACAGCATCCCTCGCTGGATGTCTAAAACATTATATCATAGAAAACTTATTCTGCAGATACGTAAACGCCACCCTTGATAACAACAGCCTTAGGCTCTTTGTTAGGCTCGCCGTTTGCAGACCATGTCATCTTGGCAGATGTAAGACCTGAAGCCTCGATCTGAGTCATAGCCTCTGTGAGCTTTGTTCCAATATCTGAAACGCTCATGTCAGGTGTAACACCGCTCTTCTCGATAGCTGCCTTGATGATGTAAACTGCATCGTAAGCATCAGCTGCGAACTGGTTAGGTGTCTCGCCGTACTTCTCGTTGTACTTCTTAACGAAGTTAACTGTGAGGTCATCTGTTGCATCAGCTGCGAAAGGTGTAAGAAGCATAAGTCCCTCAGCAAGTGATGTGTCGAAGTTCTCAACTGTAAGGATACCGTCCATACCGTCTACACCGAAGAATGTAGGAGCATATCCCATTGTGTTAGCCTGTGTAAGAATAAGAGCTGCATCTGAATAATAAATAGGAAGGAATACAAGATCAGCACCTGCATCCTTAGCCTTCTGAAGCTGTACAGAGAAGTCTGTGTTGTTGTCCTGTGTATAAGCCTCAGCTGAAACTATCTCGTAGTTCTTGCCCTCAGACTCCTGAGCGAACTTCTGGTAGATACCTGAAGAATAAACGTCTGAGCTGTCGTAGATGATACCAACCTTAGTTGCGAGGTTGTGATCACTGATATACTGAGCAGAAGCGATACCCTGGTTAGGATCTGAGAAGCATACACGGAATACGTTGTCATACTTAACGCAATCCTCAGCTGATCCTGAAGGTGTAAGCTGGAACATGTTGTCTGCCTTTGTATTCTCTGAAACTGCGATTGAGCAAGCAGATGTTGTTGATCCAACAAGGATCTGCATTCCCCAGTCCTTAAGAGTGTTGTAAGCGTTAACTGACTTCTCAGCGTTGAGCTCGTCGTCCTCGCCCTTGTACTCGATCTTAACACCGTTAATTCCACCGGCCTCGTTGATCTCGTCTACAGCGATCTGTGCGCCGTTAACTACTGCGTTACCGTAAGCAGCTGCTGCACCTGTAAGAGGTCCGATAGCACCGATCTTGAATGTGGTTGATCCTGAAGCTGCTCCGCTGCCACATCCTGCAAGCATTGTAAGAGCAAGAGCAGAAGTCATAACTGCACTTACTACTTTGTTAAACTTCTTCATATTATTCCCTCCTCAAATGTATATTTGTATACAATGTTATATCTTAAGTTAAATCAATAGTTAAGAAAAGTCAATACTTTAAAGCAAAAAAGTGACTCCCAAAAATATGGGAGCCACCGATAGTTCTTTTAACAAAAAAGCGTTCCTTAGCGGTAATAATCGTTCTCGGCCTTCTGTAGCATCTTGGCCTCCTGGATCTTGTCGTTAACGTCAACCAAAAACTGGTGATTGGTCGGATCCGATATGAACTCAAGGAAGTCTGATGCTTCCTTATTCTTAAGCTTCTGGATCTTGGTCAGGTACTCGAAGATCTCCTCGTGAGTCTTGCCCTCGTTGTGGAACCTGTCAACGATGTCGAAGAGCACCATAAATCTGCGCATCCTCACACGGGTGTTGATCTGATGAATTTCAAAAAAGATGGAAAAGATAAAGATAATGGCTGCTATTCCAAGCACCGTAAATACCGCGCCATAAAGAGTAAGCCCTGATCTGATATTAAGGACTCCGGCGGTAACACCTGATATTGAGAAGATAAACAAGGAAACTAATAGAATGATCAGCCTTGCCTTATTCCTGGCTCTCTGGGTAAGTTCCATTAAACGAACAGCCAGACCAAACACTACATAAAAGACTAGTGCAAAGGCAATCCCCACATACGCTAATTTGAGCATTGAGTCATCCCCCTATGAATTAATTGTAGCAACCTTTTTGCACCAAAGCAACGAAAGTTATACCGTATATTAATTAACGAAAAAACGCCACAGCCCAAAATATGTTTGAACCGTGGCGTCTATATGTTATTAGTATTCTATTGCGCGGAACTCATCAAACTGAGGATCCTCAACAAATTCCAGGATCAGATTCAGTGGTGTAAGGCCGATGGCCTCGTGATGAATCTGCTGCTTGATAACCATCTTTTCATAGGTAGAAAGCTTGTAATATTCCGGATGGCTCTTCGCATACTTCTCATTTAACTGGTCGAATAGATTGTACTCCGGATCGCCCCATGCTAATACTTCGGCTGTCTTTAGGTTTGGTTTGAACGGAGAATACTTCAGCTGGTCAGACATAATCAGTTGTCCTTTCTCTAGTTGCAAAGCTCGACGTCAGAAACCGAAGGTTATTATAACAACCTCTATATGAAATTATAGCATAGAGTTTAATAAATTTTAATAAAATTACACAAAAAGTTTATAATTTGGTATTTTTGTTTCAGGCACCGATTCCATGTGCTCTGTTGTAGCCACGGCATACAGTGTTTGTGTTGTTGATGATGATGTTCCATCCAATGAAAACACCGATACCACACAGGAGAACTCCAAGGAGCATCCAGAGGAGAACTGCTGTACCACCCTCGGTGGTAGGCTGTCCGTATCTTGCGCAGTTGTTCTGAAGCCTGTTACCAAGCTGATAGTACCAAACATATGCAAAAATACCGCATGTTACAAGTGAAAGCAGGAAGAAGAGCCAGAAGTTCATTGTTTCTTCTCCGTCACCGTCGCAGGCGATGTTAACATCCTGAATAAGCTGATAGATGAATACCCAGCTGTAAATACCACATGTAACGATTGTAAGCAGAATATATACCAGAAGGCTACGGTCTGTTCTAAGTGGCATGAAACCGTATGGTGCTGAGTAGGTATTTCCAAAGTTAGGGCCGGCTGAGCTGTTTGCTCCGGCTGTACCATTTGCGCTATCTGCTGAAAAGCCCTTTATCTCGTCGTTTGCAGACTCCTGAGTTGCATTCTGATCTGCTCCCTGAACAGGTGCTCCACAATTAGGACAAAACTTCTCCCCATCATTTATCTGTGTCCCACAATTACTACAAAACATAATAAAATCCTCCTTAACCTCTACATAAACAACATGTTTATTATAGGTAAGGAGGATTTTTTTGTAAATATAGAAATATTCTGAGTCCGTCACATAGTGTCTCGGTTTACGAACTTGTTATGGAACTTGGAATACATGATCTTCTGGCTGCTGTAGAGGCTGTGATAGCCGGAGAACGTGTAGCTCAGCGCCACGGCCAGCAGATAAAATGGCATTCCTTTAAATCCAAATAGCTCGAAGCAGATAAACAGCGATGAAATCGGGCAGTTGGTAACTCCGCAGAACAGCGCTCCCATTCCGACAGCTGCGCAAAGTGCCGGGTCAAAGCCAAAGAGCTGTGAGTAAATGCATCCGAAGGTCGCTCCTATATACAGCGCCGGGACAATCTCGCCGCCCTTATAGCCTGCACCGAGAGTCAGAGCTGTGAATATCATCTTAAGAAGGAATGCAAAGTACGGAGCTTCGCCCTTGATTGCCATCTCGATGACGTTCATACCTGCGCCGTTGTAGTATCTTGTGCCGGAGAGGTATGTCAGGGCTACTACGATACATCCGCCTACGAAGATCCTGATGTAAGGATTTGGCAGGAGCTTCTTGTAGGTCTTTCCCGAAAACTTGAGTGCTTCGCAAAAAATAACACTCACTATTGCGCACAGCAGTGCAAGTACGCCGGTGAATATCGCGTGATATGGCGTGAACTCCGGGACTACATTTACTGCGAACTGCTCTCCCGTCGCTCCCATCCATTCGCTGATGCCCTGGGCCACCAGTGCCGAAACAACGCATGGAACCAGCGCCGAATAATACATAACACCTACATTTTCAATCTCCATTGCCATAAACGAAGCTGTCATGGGTGTCCCGAAAAGTGCGGAGAATGCAGCACTCATGCCACACATGGTGATTATCTTGACGTTACCCTCTTTTAGTTTAAAGAGCTTGCCCAGATTATAACCGATACTTCCGCCCATCTGCAGAGCTGCGCTCTCACGGCCTGTTGATCCGCCGAAGAGGTGTGTCAAGGTTGTTGAAATAAATATCAGGGGAGCCTTGGTAATAGGCAGGATATCCCCCTCCTGAATAGACTTGATGACCAGGTTCGTTCCCTTGTCCTCGTAGTCCTTACAGATTCTGTATAAAAAGACAATCAGAAGTCCCGCCACAGGAAGGCCCAATATAATATAGTCATGTGCTATCCTAAATTGTGTTGCAAAAATAATTGATTTAGAGAATATCGCACCTATAGCGCCCACAACAAGTCCTGTCACGCTGCCCAAAAACAGCCACCTGAACAGCACTCTTATGCGCCCCCAGAGGTCTACCTCATGAAAATGTTCAATTATGAATGATAAGGGATTCTTCTTCTCGTCCATGGCTTCACTTCAGCTCTTTTACCTGATCACGCTGCTCCATTAGCTTATCATAAAGCGGCTTATAATCAATCTCTTCTCGCCCACGAAGGTGCTCGGTCAGCTCACAGATGGTCTCATAGAGTGGCCCAAGAGCGAGGTTTCCGATGACGCCCTTTAGCGCATGCACTGTCTCAAAGGCCTCCTCAAGGTCTTTTGCCTCAAGGTTACGGCCAAGGAGCTCAAAGCGCTCGTCGGACATGCCAAGCTCTATCATTTCAATATAGAAGTCCTCCATGCCCATGCATCTCTCGAGGCCTTCATCTACGTTTGCACCAAATTCCCTCAAGGAATCAATTGTCATGGCAGCTCCTTTCTATAAGTTTCCCAAACTCGCCGGCGGTAAGCGGCTTTGAGAAATAATAACCCTGTATGATGTTACAGCCCGCTTCCTTTAAAAGAGCAAACTGCTCATACGTATCAACGCCCTCGGCAATGACCGGAACCTTCAGAAATTCCGCCATTCTAAGGACGAACTCCACCATGTGCATCTCCTTGTTGTCAGGAGAAATATCTTTTATAAAGGCCATATCGAGCTTGAGCGAGTCGATGGGCAGGTTTGTCAGCATGTTCAGGGATGAGTAGCCCTTTCCGAAGTCGTCCATGGCTACCTTAAAGCCGTGGCTTCTTATGTTTTTTACGACTTCGACAATTCCGCTGACGCTGTCTGTATAGGATGACTCGGTGATTTCCAGCGACAGATCCGAGTTCTCAAGGCCATTCTCCTTGACAATGCCGTTTAGGAACTCCAAAAGGTCCGGGTCAAAGATCTCGGCGCTTGAAACATTTACCGAAACATGCACCGTAACGCCGTATATTTCCCGCCATCTGCGGATCTGACGGGCGGACTCACGCCAAACATAACGGTCGATTTCTTTTATATGTCCGTTTTCCTCGAAGAGCGGAATGAAGAAATCCGGGCTCACAAAGCCAAACTTCGGATGCTTCCATCGAATGAGCGCCTCTGCGCTGCAAAGTACGGGGCGCTGTCCGGAAATGTCATACTTTGGCTGGAATACGACGCTGATCTGATTGTTCAAAAGAGCTTCATCCACGTCCCTGAGAAGTCGCTCTTCATAGAGCTCTTTTTCATGCATCTCGTTGTTGTAGATGGCAACCTCAGTGTTATGGGCGTTTCTGGATATGGTGTTGCAAGCCTGAAGGGCGCGGTCGAAGCGCTGCTGAAGGGTGCAGGAGCGATAAAGGTCAGGATACACGCCGATTCGAAGCTTTGCATTTATGTTATTCATGACTTCGCCGAGCTTGTCAAGAATTGTCTTTTTCAGGTAGTCGTAGTCCTTCTGGTGCTCGATGTAGAGGTAGAAGCTGTCAGCGTTGTGGCGGCAGGCAACTCCTCCGTAGGCTCTGGCAACGGTTCTTACGCCCTCTGCCATGCTTTTTAGGACTGTATCGCCAAAGACTCGGCCGTAGAGGTCGTTGATCAGGTGGAACTTGATGAAGTTTACAACCACTGCGTCCACCTGCTGTTCAGGGTGGTACTTGTCGTACTCATGGCAGTACTGGACGAAGAAGTCCCTGGTCATGAGGCCTGTGAGGCGGTCGATTCCTGTGGCTCCGATGATGGTTTTGTCGATGAAAAGCTCGATGGCACGGCCCACTCTGGCCTTTATGACTTCGGGCTTGTCGTAGGGCTTACCAAGGAAGTCTACTGCTCCGCGATGAAGGCTCTCAACCTCAGCATCCTTGTCGGTTGTAACCACAACAACCGGTATGTTATGAAGGTCTTTGTCTACTCTCATGGCATCGAGCACAGCAAAACCGCTCTTTCCCGGCATATGTAGGTCGAGAAGTACCAGGGAAATGGCGTCCTTTTCAGTCTGGATTATGCTTATGGCCTCGTCGGCTGACGTGGCGAAATCTATGTCATACTCATCACCCAGGATGTTGCCAAGAATGCGCAGATTGACCGGCTCATCATCTACGATAAGGATGGTTCGCCTGAAATCCCGGCCGTGCTTGGCTCCTATATCCAGTTTGTTGGAGCTGTCCATTGTCATGAGCAATCACCTTTTTGGGAGGGTGAGGTGTTACTGGTGTGTTAGTGTGCTTGTGTATTGGTGTACTGGTGTGGCGCGCACTAGTAATGCATATTAATTATACTATGAGTAATTGCATGTTAACGTAAAAATATATACTTTTTATGGATTGTTTTTGGATTCTTCATGTTTGGTGGGGAATAGATGCATGTGAAAAGCCCCCGGGACCTTTTGAGTCTCAGGGGCTTTACGTGTGTTGTTAATTAAGCGTTGTGCTCGAGAAGATAATCGTTAAGGGCGTCTGTGATCTCGTCGCCGTCGATTCCATGTACTGCACAAGCCTCAGCAAGTGACTCCATCTGTGATGCGGGACATGAGATGCATCCCATTCCGCACTCCATAAGGAACTGCGCTGCAAGTGGGTGCTGTCTGATGATGTCTCCTACAAGCATGCTGGAATCTATGATGTCACCGTTATCGGCTGTTGCGCCGGCATTCTCGTTCTTTAACTCTTCTGACATTGTGTTTCCCTCTCTTTCTGTATCACTTCCAAAGAATAAATCTTTTAATGAACCCATAATTAATGTACTCCTTTATACAATTCGTTATTCTACTCCTATAATCGATTGTGCGCAAGATATTTTTTTGATGCGCGTAGTTATGGGATTTGTGCTGATTGTTTAATGTATGTGGTTATCAGATTTAGCCTAATATTATTTGCACGTAGTTATGAGATTTGCGATAGATTTCATGGTTGGTTGGATCAGGGGTAGAATCTGATCTTGAGGTTGCTTGATTCCTTCTGAGCGCGGCTGGTGAGCTTTTTAAGCCTGTTCAGGTAGTCAGGATTCTCCTGCTCCATGGCGCTTGTATTATAGATGATTATGTTCCAGGCGTCGGTTATCTCTGTCAGTACGTCATATAGAGCGTCCAGGTTGTGCCCGTAATGCTCCGGCAGAGGTAGCTCTTTTGCCAAAATATCGTGAAGTTCGGACTTGGTGGTAACGTTCGAAAGGTCTATGTAAAAAACTTGTTCCATGCGTGTCTCCTGTGGAAAGGTGATGTGGTTGTTTGTTGCAATACGTGATTGTGTTGTGTTTGTATTGCATCTGATGTAAAGCTTGGTAGTCATGGTATATGATGTTTCTAATGAAACGGTTGGCTATCAGGATATGTGCTTATTCAGATGCTGTTCCTGATTGTTAGGGCTCGTAGAGGAGTTCAAAGCTATTACCGTAGGCTGTATGCTACGGCTCATAGAGGAGTTCGAAGCTCTCGTAGTGGTCGCCGGTATAGTAAATGTAGCCATCGTCCGAGTAGATTATGCGCTTGGCGCCTCGCTTGGACTTGCCAAGGGTGCCAATATCGCACTCGTGATACTCCTTGTCTTCCGGAAGAAGCCCTTCATAATTGCCAAAGTAATCGCCTCCGATGCACTTGCCCGGTGCGTAATCTTCCAGGGAGCCACCCTGCCAGCCAAGCTTCTTGGCGGCTTTCTTGGTGATGAAGTTCTGAGGAAGCTTGCCATAGGTGTGGATGTACAGCGCCACGTCCTCCTTGGTGGTGTAGGTGCCATCTTCGGGGATGAGATCGGAAGGTGACTGGGATGCAGCTTCCGAGGCTGATGATTTATCTGACTTCTCGGCTGTGGCAGATGAGAGCTGCGATGTAGCTGTGCTTGTCGCATCTGTTGTTGATGCTGCCTTAGATCCATCTGAACCTTTGGCATCTGTTGTTGATGTCGCCTGAGTGGCATTTGAGCTTGTCACATCTGTTGATACTGCTTGAGCGGCATTTAAGCTTGTGGCAGCCTTGTCCGAAGTCTCTGCTGTGGCAGCTTTTTGGCTTGTATCCTGTGAGGCTGCGTCGGTACTGGTGCTGTCTGGCGCTTCAGTCGGCAAAGATATCAGAGTTGTGGCTTCTGAGGCTTCTGTAGGCTGCTCTGTGGATGCTGTTGTGGCTTGCTCGGTAGCTGTAGTCTGCCCAGGTTGTTCAGGCTGCGTTGCAGGCTTCTTCTGGCAGCCAGTAAAGAGCAGGAACATCGATATTATAAGGATCAAAGGCAGGACTTTAAGCCTGCTTCTCTTTTTTCTTGTCAAATTCATCTTGTTTTCCCTTTATGTTTGCTTGCGGTATTTGGAACTAATGATAGAATACCTCAAATCATGAAAATGCTTGTAAAGTTCATCACAAAGCCCTCCAAACAAGTCTCTTGGTTGGAAAGCTTTTTTCAAATGCATAATAAAGATTGATATATGACAAAATAGTTGGAAATCACAAACCTCTACACTTGGATAATTTCATGCCTATCACTGTAGCTACATCACAGCACTCGGCTCCGCGGTACGTTGTGATGTAGTTTCTTGTCAATATTGTTAGGCGGCTCCAAAATCCTTTTTGAAATTTCCAACTAGTTTTTGTATAGAAGCAAGTTGTGGGGCGGTCGAAATCACGTTTCCAACCAACGTACAAAATATCCTGCCTTATGCTGAAGTTTGAGCCAAATTGATGCATCTCTGGTGACTCAGAAGTCTTGAGTCAAATTGAAGCATCCCAGCTGACTCAGAAGTTTTGACTCAAACTGAAACGTCCCCGGTGTCTCAAAATGAGTCAACCTGAAACGTCCCCGGTGTCTCATTGTGCGCAATGAGTCAAAGAGAACCGTCCCCATTGACTCCCTGCACGAGTTCGTCGGCGCGGCGGGTGATTTCTGTTGCTAGGGATTCGTCGATGTCGCGGACCCATGGGTTCTTGTGCTCAAGAGAAGCAGGCTTGCCTGCCTCAGCGCCGCTATTTGGTGCCTCAGAGGCAGTATTTGAACCCTCTGCACCTATACCGGTAGCAATCCTTGTGCCAAACTCGCCATAAAATGTATTTGGCTCGTCCTTTGTTATTCCGCCCCAGCCTGAGAAGCGCTCGGGAGCTATGCTATCGTCCATAGTACAATTAAGGAATACTGTTCTGGCCTCTTCTCTCCAGGGTCTGCCTAGGAAGACTGAGCCCTTCTCACAGCCTGAAGCGCCGGTAATTGTGCAATTTCTGAAAACAAATCCCAAATTATCCTTAAGTCCGCATGCTGCGGTAACATATCCATTTATAATGCGTTCAGAAACATCGATCTGATCCTTGTCAACGCCTGAGCCCGAAGCCCCGGAAGCTATAGTTGTGCTGCTTGCTGACACACCTGCACTACTTCTTCCGAACATCCTGTCATTGCAAGTGATCACACAGTCATCAAATACCGCATCAGCGCCGCCAAAGATGAAATCCACATCACCAACAATTTCGCAATTCTTGTAATACTGCTTGGTCAGGCGCCTCTCAGTCATCATGCGAGGCCCCATAAACCCGTTCTGCTGCCTTGCAGCCACTGGAAGTGGCGCGCAGAACAAGGTGTCCTGGCAACCGGTCATCTTTACATTCTCAAACCTGCAGACATCAGCGTCTGCATATACAGCCACAGCCTGACCCACAACTCTGCCATCTCCGGCAGAATTCCTGATGGTCATATCCTTGACTGTCACCTTCTTGCCACCAAAGAACGCAGTATATGTCCTGAAAGTCCCACGCTTGCTGCCATCAGGCATAACTTCATTTGCATAATCATCATAATCAATGACCGTCTCAGCCATTCCTGAGCCAACAAAAGTTATATCCTTCTTCTCGCAGAAAATCTTCTCCTTGTAAACTCCGGCACCAATCTCAATCACCGCGCTCTCATCATAAGGCACAGCATCAATTGCTTCCTGTATTACGGAGTAATCTCCGCCGCTTTTCTCAACCTTAATTGTTAACATATACACCTCATTATTCCATGTATTCAGCGTCATTTACTGTCCTATATTTTTTTGCTTATCAGACAGTAGCGTGCATTCAGTCATCAAGCTACTAGCTACTGTCCTTGTGCAATTTTTAATACAAGACAGTTACGCATTTCTATACACTTCATTACCAGCTACTGTCTCTGCACATTTTTATCTTCAAGACAGTAACACTCTACCTATCATTGCTTTGATAGCAACTGTCCCTGCTTGATTTTTGATTCAGGACAGTTGCACCCCACCAATCGTCGACCTGATAGCTACTGTCCTTGCATAATTTTTGCCTCCAGACAGTAGCACTTGCCAAATCACCAAGATGATGCTAACTGTCCCCTTTGATTTTTCGTTCCAGGACAGTACATGCCGCCAATCAATAAGTTTTCTCTTACTGTCCAGCCTTCATTTTACCCCAAGACAGTAACCTCACCTGTACTCAACCCTATCCAGAGTCTTGTTCTCAACGCCAACAAGCTCCGGCTCTGCATCCGCTGAACCACAAATCTCAACATCCCTCAGCACCAGCTCCTTGACGTTCTTCGCATAGACACTTCGACCGGTCATTTCGTCGAAGTTGTCCATCATTACAGGCCTCTCGGGCACGCGCTCTTCTTCAGATGCAAAGGACACCTTGATGTCCTCAAAGCGCAGCTCTCCGATAGGGCTCTCCGGCAGGCCTACTGCACAGAGAACGCAAGCAGAAACGCCACTTGCCACAATATGTCTGCCACAAATGCTGCCGATCACGGGAGTCATCTCGTCAACCGGCGCCGGTGCCTGGTTCTGCACGTAGTCGCTGTGACCGTCCGGGTCGCAGAAATAGAACATATTTACAGTGAAAGGCATGTGAACGCCCTCCATCACTATATTTTCAAACAAAATGTCATCAAGAATACTTCTCTCGCCTCGTCCGCGCCTTGTCTTGATACGAAGTCCCCTGTCGGTGCCGATAAATTCGCACTGGGAAACCCTTACATCCCTTACGCCGCCTGCTGCCTCTGAGCCAACAGTAACGCTGCCGTGGCCTCTTTCAAACTTGCAGTTGCGGATCTGCACTCTCTCAGTAACCTTGTGGTGCTTCAGCGCCATGTAATACTTGCCGCTCTTGATCGCCATGCAATCATCGCCTACGGAGATCACGGTTCCTAGAACCCTTACATCGCTGCAGCTCTCAGGATCAAGGCCGTCAGTATTAGGTGAATCCGAAGGATTGTGAATATACAAGTTAAGGAAAGCCAGGTCCTCACTATAATAAGGATGCACTGTCCAACAAGGTGAATTCTGCACTGTCACGCCCTGAACCCTTACCTTTTTACATCTGCACAGGAACAGGGTCTTTGGTCTCCAGGCAATTCTCTTAACCTTGGCATCCTTCCACCAGTCAGAGTTCTGCGCATTTCCGTCAATGACGCCGGGGCCGATAATATCCAGATTCTCCGCATCAATCGCCGTAACGAGCGACGCAAAGTTATCCAGAGGATTACCCTCCCAGGTACCCAGATTGTACTCATCAGCTTCATCCGTCGACATAGTCATGCCCGGTAGCACGGGAATCTTATTCCTGTCCGTCTCTCCGAGCAGCACAGCGCCATCATCAAGCCAGAAAGTCATGTCAGACTTAAGGAAAATCGGTGTAGTAATGTACTTACCTGCCGGCAGATACACAGTTCCATCCTTCGGGCAGGCACAGATAGCCGCCTGAATAGCCGCTGTATCGCTGGTTACGCCATCTCCCACAGCTCCGAACTTCCTGACGTCCAGAAGCACAGACTCATGTTCTGTCACAATCTCTTTTTCCACAAGCTCTCCGCCTGCATCCACGCCAATCTTATATTTCTTATCAGGTAAAAGACCCATCACCGAAATAACGTTTCTGTCAGTCCTGAGCCTCTCTGAGCCATCCACATAAACGCCAAACTCCGCAGTCTGCTTAAACACTGCATCAGAGTCAAGCTCGATGGTCACACTCCTGTTAAAAACCTCTACAATCTTAAAATCCATGAAACCCTCCAAATAATAAAAAAGCTAATATGCAGTTACCTACATATTAGCATATTTCCTATACAAATCCCCGTAAAATCATGAAGTAAAAGTGGCATCAATTTCCCGCAATCCACTCATCAATTACTTCCGCCGTCTCATCCAGCTGCCGGTCAGCCGTGATCTCCGGCTCTCCATCGCCCTTCTGGATCCCGTAATTTCCGAAATACGAATGAATACCGCCCTGAATCACATACTCAACAGCATCTTCCGGCCAGTCCTTCTTGGCTTCTTCGTATTTCTTCATATTGACAACCGTGTCATTACTTCCCAGGATGGACAAAAGACGCAGATCCGTCCCTGCCAATGAATCCATCGGGTATGAAGCGCACAAAATTATGCCCTTGTACTCCCCGGAAAAATGAGCCCCTGACTCCGTCCCCTGGGTCCATTTTTCAGAATGAGCCCCTGACTCCGTCCCCATGGTCCATTCTGCGAGGTAGCGTGTGGCTGCGACTCCGCCAAGGGAGTGGCCTGCCAGGTACCAGTCCAGGTCCTCAACCGACTCGGAATCGCCCGGCCTTGCAGCCTTTAAGGCATCCACAGCATTGATACTAAGGAGAGCCACATTATCTGCCATTTTGGGCAAAAGACATATGTACCCCCGCTCAGCAAGTCGATACATAAGGCCGCTGTAAGCCGTGTACTCAACCTTTGCTCCGGGATAAAAAACTATTACCGCCCTGTACTCCTGATTCTGGGGCAGAAAAACCATGCCCTCCGGTGCAGTAAAAGTATGTACCTCCTCCGAGAGCTCATCTGCAAGCTCGGAAATTACTGTATTATCCGCATTATAATAATTGCCGGTGTAGATCTTGAAGGCCGCAAAGAGGCCTGCAACGATCAGCACCAGCACTATTAACACGCCAAGTATTATCTTTTTAAATCTGCTCTTGTTCTTCAAAAAGCCTCACCAATTCACTGTCTCAGAGCTCTGTCCATGATCTTAACAAGTTCAAGTGCGCTGACAAAGTCTATCTTCTCATTCTTTTCCTGGTGGATCACATGTCCCTGCCAGGTGGAATTCTGTCTGTAAACAACCTGGATTACAAAGGTTCCAAGCTTACCCTTTTTATTCTGGACGTTGCGAACGCCGTTAGCCTCGGATATCACCTCAATTGGGAGCTTGTCCGAGAGATTCTTTTTCTTATAACCGATGTCGTCCCTTGATCCCTTCTTGAACATACGGGGTGCAAGGCCACGCTGAGGGAAATCCCACTCGTCATAGAGCTCTTCAAGCTTCATCATAAAGTCAGTCATACCGTCAAAAGGTATTGGGTTGTCCGCATACTGATGGTATATAAGTCCCTGATAATCTGCGTTGTCATCACTATCAATGCAGGCGCAGATCAGGTTCCTGGCAAAAAGCATCTGCTTAGATTCGCTCATATCCTTCTTTAATCCTCTTCTGAAAAATTCTACAATCATAGCTATTATAACCCTTTATTACCTTTAAAGGAACAGATTTCCTAAAGGTTCTTAAGAAAAGGAGCCGTATGATCTGACTCACACGGCCCCTCGCGATAAGAGAAAACTTCCAGCTAAAGCGCCGGTTGCTTCTTTACTTTTTAATTACTTCTCTTCCTCTTCCTCTTTTTTTCTTGTGAGTAAAAGAGCTGTTGCAACCGCTGCTGCAACGAGAACTGCGAAGATTCTTCCCGGTACGTTTGCTTCGTCGTCAGTTCTTCCTCTTCTTGCTCCGAGAACTGCTGCTCCGTCAGTTTCTCTTGTTGCTCCGAGAACTGCTGCCGGTGGAGCTGCTAAAGGAGTAGGTGCTGTAGGTGTAGGATCGTCAGTAATTGTTGTACCGCCTCCTGGAGGAGGTGTAGGTGCATTTGTTACTGTAAGTGTACCATAGGTGTAATTAATTCGGTAGTTGAGATCAAGATCGGTATCTCCTTCAGGAACTGCTACGAATGTGTTGCTGCTAGATCCAACTGCTGTCTGTGTTCCTGTTATGTTGTATCTTACCTTGTCACCTACGCCCCAGTCCTTATCGGCTGTGATGTTTGAGTTTGTAAGAGGAGTTCCGTCGTAAACCTTAGTTGCACTGCCTGATGTCAGGTTGATGACCATCGGATAGATGGTAAGTTTTCCTGAATTTCTCTCAACCAGTACGAACTGATCCGTTACATCTACGTCTCCGTCAAATACCTGCATATCACCTACGATAGGAAGCTCGTAATCGCCGGCATTTCTTTCTCTTGTAGGTACTGAAAGTCCCCTAACCGTGAATTCTACGCCATTGATTGTTACTGTAGGATCGCCGCTTTCACCATCATCAGCATCTGCTTTGATCGGTGCGAACATCTCTCTAAAGAACTCTACTGCTCTGCCTGCTGCCTCAATGATGATGTTCTGTGTAGGGCCTTCACCTCTGAGCTCGTATCTAAAGCCATCATAGTAATTACCGGTGTAATCTCTTTCGGCATCTATTGCTGTTGCATAGATTCTGAACTCTTCGCCCGGGCCAAGAGGATCGATTATAAGTTTTCCGTCATTGATATCAAATGTTACCTCAAAATTCTTATTATTGTTGGTGAACTGCTTGTCGCTAAGTTTCATCGGGTATTCACCAACGTACTTACCCTTAGCAATTGCTTCGCCAGTAAAAGAGATGTAGCTTTCTTTGTAGAGCGGATTAGTAATCGGAGCGACTTTGTATCCTTCAACCTCTTGCTCCTGTCCGTTGTACTTGGATTGCTTCTGTTCACCTTGGATATTAACTGTTATTTTGAGAGGTGTAATCTTGATGTAACCATCTTCCTTAGTAATCTTAAGTTTTGACGTTACATCTACACCATCTGCATTGACGATTACAAGTTCATCACAGGTTGCAGGTACATCTTCTTCAGTAACATCTGTTGCTGTTGCATTTGATATTGCTGTCTGAACAGTGTACCCACCGTCCTCAGGAAGTCCCTGAACTTCTACTGTTGCACCGTGAGCTTCTCCGTTGTACTCGAACTCTCCGCCGGTTGTTATAACTTTGATTTCTCCTGCGAACTCTGTAACCTTAAGAGTTCCGATAGTCTCATCGAGTTCGTAGTTACTCTTCTTAGCTGTTCCGTTCCACTCAAGCACGTAGCTATTAGGCACATCACCAACGTTTGTGATGGTTCCTGTTGTTGTGAAGGTTGCTGTCTCGTTATTAACAAATCCGGAAATGCTTCCCTCTGCTGTAAGTGGCTTACCATCATATACCTTTTCTGCATCAGGTGTTACGATTGTAAGAGTTGCAGGTGTTACTTCGATTGTATCGTCAACGTATGTGATGTTGTCTTTCAACTTACTTGTTACATCTTCGCCTGCTGCATTCCTGATGATCAGCGTATCTGCTGTTGCTTCTACAGGAGCTGTTGTAACATCTGTTGCTGTTGCGGAAGAAGCTGCTGTATCAAGTCTATAGCCTGTTGGAAGATCAGAAACTTTTACAGTCGCTCCGTGAGGTTTTCCATCGTATGTAAATTTACCACCTGTTGTTGTTACTACTATTTCTCCTGCATACTCCGTTACTGTAAGTTTTCCTACAGACTCAGATTCGATATAGTAGTTGCTTTCCTTGGCTGTTCCATCCCATTCAAGGGTGTAGGTATTATCACTTGTTCCAACCTCTGTCTGGCTGCCGGTAACTGTGAATGTCGCTGTCTCGCCATTTACAAGGCCTGTCATCTCACCGTCTGCTGTAAGAGGTGTTCCGTCATAAACCTTCGAACCAGGATCCGTAATAATTGTTATCGGAGCAGGTGTTATTGTAATGCTGCCATCAATCTTTGTGATCTTCAGCTTATCTGTAACATCTTTGCCTGCTACATTTCTGATGATCAGTATATCTGCTGTTGCAGGTACAGGGTTTTCTGTAACATCTGTTGCCTTAGCTGAGGACTCTGCTGTCTCTAAAGTATATCCTTCAGGAAGCTTGGATACTGTTACAGTTGCGCCTTTCTCACTGCCATCATATACGAACTCTCCACCTACTGTAGTTACTGTGATTGCAGCTGTGCTCTCGGTAATCTCAAGTGTTCCGAGATTCTCAGAAACCGTGTAGTCTCTCTTGTCTGCTGTAGCACCTTCCCAATCCAGTGTATAGGTGTTAGTTACTTCACCCGGAGTTGTAATTGTTCCGGTTGTTGTGAAGGTTGCTGTCTCACCATTTACAAATCCACTGATGGTTCCTTCTTTTGTGAGAGGTGTTCCATCATAGACCTTTGTTGCAGATGGTGTAGTAACCGTAAGAGTTGCAGGTGTTATTTCAACTTTGTTTTTCTTTACATCACCAAGAACAAATGTTATTGCTTTGCTGTCAAAGAGTGAACTTGTATTCTTGAACTTACTTTCGTATAGCGAGATCTCTTTTGACTCATAAACATGTGTTGCGGAAATATCAGTCTCTCCGTCGTAATCGACATACTCTTTTTTATAATTTGAATCTCCTGCGATGTCTGTTACTACGAATTTAGTTACTGTTACTTCCTGTCCATTGTAAACCTGAGTCTTCTGAGTACCTTCAACAGTTACTGTTATCTGCTTAGGGCTGTAAAGTACGTAGATTACGTTGTCATTGCCCTTATGTACTGTGTAAGGAGCGTCGATCTGAACGCCGTCCTGATATCCAACGTTCGGTCTATAAGCATTAAGCTGTGTGCCGTTAAGGGTAATTTGTGCTCCTACTCTTGCTGTCGCCGGGTCTGACTCTCCAAGGTAGTGTGCCAGATCGGTTCTTGTTGTAACCTCACCCTTGTAGTACTCAATAATGTAGGTACCTGTTACACATTCCCAAACTGCGTAGAGCTCATTTGGAAGCTTGTTGTTATCAGCTGCTATATTTTCTCCGGCATTGATCTCAACTGTAGCGTCCTCGCCACCGGTTCTGCTCCAGCCCTTGAATTCGTAGCCTTCTCTTGTAAATCCGCACTGCTCTGCTGTGAGAGCGATAACCTTCTCGTTTACAAGGATTGGTGCTGTTGTTACGTCGCTGCCTTGTCCGCCGTTTGGCTTGTAGGTGATAGTTGTTGTAACTCCTGCATCTCCGCCTGTCTTGATGTACTGAGCGATAAGTGTTACCTTGCCGTTCTTTACATAATCAGGTGTGATCTCGAAGCATCCGTTTGGATAGTAGATAATCTGTGCACTATCGCCATCGATTGTCCATCCAACGAAGGTATATCCTGAAGCCGGTGTAGGAGGTGCGCCTACAACTACGTTTGAACTTGCTGAGTAGTTATATTTATCTACAGGTGCGTTACTTCCGCCGTTTGCGTCGTAGACTACCTTAACTGTTCCGGGGTTACGCCACTTAGCTACCAGTGTAGTATCATGAGTTACTCCGCCGTAGCCGTAAGGTTTTCCATTCTCGTACCATCCGATAAGTTCGAAACCATCTTTTTTGGTATTCATTAGTGAAGTCTTATTTACTGTATCACCATAGTCAAGCTCGAAGGATTGGTCCTGTCCATCCGGAAGTGTTCCACCTTCAGCCTCCAGAGTTACTGTATATCTCACAGGTACATAGCATCCGTAAACTACCATGTTAGCTGCCGGCATCTTACCTGTCCATGTAAATGCCTTTGTTCCGGCTGCATCCAGGAACCAGCCGTTAAACTTGTAACCCGGTTTGCTTTCATCAAATTCAGGAACAACAGGAGCCTGTCCTGAATAAGGTGATATAAGTGCGTCATATGGCACACCTGTTACAGTCTTAAGTGTTGTAAGATTTTCTCTGTAGTTTTCTATAAAGGTAATGTCATATTTAAGTCTCTCAAAGCGGATACGAAGTTCTGAGAAACCACCCGGAACTGTTGCATATGTACCATCGGGTTTCTTGTCTCCGAGAGTTGTCCAATTATTACCACCATCTGTACTGTAGCTATGTGCCTTAAAGCCATTGTACTTATCAGTGATTGTGAAGGATCCATTGCCAACCTTTGTTGAATAAGCTGCTTCAGTTGGCCATGACCCATCAGTCGCCTGAGTATAGAACCTTATATATGTCTGACCTGCTAAGTCTTCTCCATACTGATCCAGTGTCTTTCCATCCTGGGAAACACCACTAAGTCCTTTGAACAGGAATGCATTAAGGAATGTAAGTCTTGTTCCGCTTGCATCACCGCCACTTCCGCCGTTATTGTACCAAGCATGACTTGTTGGCCATGTGTAGCCATTCTGAGCAAGTGTCTGTCCATAAAGGCCTGTGTAGGTAGATGTTATATCCCATTGATGATATGAACCCCAGCCACTTCCATGTTTCTCCCATGTATGGAAGTTTATGGTCATGAGGTCTCGATCAAAGTATACGTTAACAATTGTGTCACCTTTTGCTCTGATCTCGGTTACAGGTATGTCCTGATCGCCCTTTTTCCTTATAACTTCACACCAGCTATAGTGGAAGCCTGTATCTCCCTTGCTGCTATAATTGCTACCAATTGAAGAATCGATGTGAGCGCCTGTTCTTCCGGTCTCAGTAAAGCTGGTCTTGTAGTCATAGGTCTTTTGCGAATTATCAGTTGTGTTCTTGCTATCAGAAATCTTCTGCTGCCAGATGATAACTGTATACTGGGTATCTTCTGCAGGTGTCCACTTTGCATAAAGGGTTACGTCTCTATTGAGGTTTTCGCCCCATGCAAACTCATCACCAATAACCTGGCCATCGCCTTCACCCTTCTGCTCGTACCATCCGCCAAATACATATCCTCTTCTAGTAGGAGGAGTTGGTGCTACGGTTATCTGATCTTCAAATACAGATACAGGACCTGTGAAGGATGCTCCACCGTGGTCATCACCGTCGTTTTCAACGAATGTGATCCAGTGAGCTTTCATTATTACAGGATATACTGTGCTGTGCTCTCTTGCATTAACTACCGGATAAAGAGTTGTGTCACCTTCTTCTATTGTCCATCCTCTGTGTGCGTCGTCAGCATCTTTAGGAGTTACATGTACATCACCGGTTTCGATATTTGCAGGCGCGTCGCCTTCAACGACTTTCTGTTTAACCTGAGTTACTTCTTTGTCAACGCCGATGAATGTCAGGTAGAATGTGGTTTCAATCTTAGCGTAGCACTCGATGGTCTTTTCTTCTGTGATACCGGTCTTTGGAACGAATTCTACAGCTTCATTATCAGCTTTATAGAACCATCCCTTGAATTCCTGGTTATCTCCAAGAGTAGGAACTCCGGGGTTTATAAGCTCTTCGCCTTCTTTGACGGTCTGCCTTGAGAACTCTGTATCGCCGTTCATGAAGACGTAGGTGTTTGTTACTATTTCGGTTGCAGGATTGATAATCTCAGTATCGGTTCCTACTACGATGTAAATTGAGAACTGATTTGCTTCGAATTCAGCTCCGCTTGCGCTTGCGCTTGCGATTACATCGGTGTTGCCTGAATCGTCTTTATGAATAACGCTAAAGTTTTCACCTTCAAGTTCAGAAGCGAGGGAAATTGAAACATGTACATATCTTGCATCTGCAGGCTCGATCTCTTCGCCGTCTGCATTTCTGAATGTAATGTCTACACCTTTTGCTGTCTGTGCTGCTTCGCCAATAGCGTCTTTTGCTGCATCAAGGGCTTCGTCATCTGATATTGCAGATACGTTCATTGTTGTGCCCTCAGGGAAAATTCCCTCGTCAGCTGATACGGAAACGTTCATTCCACCTGCGCTTCCGCTAAAGCTCTGTGCCGGCATCTCAGACATCTTCATGAAGTTTGCAGTAAAGGTTGCATCTTCTTCTATATTAGAAGGAACGAAGGTTGATTCTCCGCAAACTGTATTGCCATCTGCATCTACCCATGCAACAAACTGGTAATACTTGTTAACTGCTGATGCTGTGGATCCTTCAAACTTTGCTTCCTCATCGTTAATGTCGATGGTCTCGCTTGAATTTGAAACCTTTCCACCAAGAGAAGCTGTGTAAGATACTGTTACCAGTTTCTTCTTTGCTTCCTTCTCAGCTGCTTCCTTCTCGGCCTTTTCTTTAGCCTCTTTTTCAGCCAACTCAGCGAGCTCTTCTTCTGTAAGCTCTTTTTCCTCGGGCTCTTCATCTATAGGCTCGCCTTCAATTGCTTCACCTTCTGTAGGCTCGCCTTCGATGTTCTCGCCCTCAGCAGGCTGACCATCCTGAATTGTCTCATCGTTCTGAACCGGATCGCCTTCAGCAGGAGCAGGCTCTTCGGGTTCAGCCTCCACGATTTCAGGCTCTGCTGCCGGCTCTTCAACTACAGGCTCTTCTACTACAGTCTCCTGTGGCTGTGCATCACCGGCGTCCTGAACAACGTCGTCGTCAGCAAATACTCTTACGGTTGCGAGATCACTGTTGAAAGTAGTCGCAACGAGAGCAATTGCCAGAATGAATGATAAAATTCTGTTCCATTTTCTCAACATAGCGGAATCCTCCCTCACAAGAATTTTGCTAGTTAATAGGTACAAATGGGTCACGCACTACCCTTTTGGGCAAGTTCACTGCCCCTTGCTGCGTTGATTGCTTCGTCTACCAGTTGAAGCAATTCCAGAGCACTTCGGAAATGCTCTACAGTATCCTCATCTGCCCACACAACTTTTCCCTGCCAGGTACCTCTTTGGCAATCCTCCACTTTGATAATGAAGGTTCCCTTATTCTTCCCACTTAGGTGATTCTGACGTTTCATACGCTTTACCTCGTGTCATGTTTCCAGGCTATTTCGCCTATAAGATTGACAATAGGTTTCCCTTGTATCTATATGATACAAATTGCACAATCATACAAATAATCATAGGAATGCCCGTATTTTGTGGATTTAGCTTAAACTATTATTAACAAGATGAAGGGGTAATAAAGAAAATTAACACAAAATAAAGAAAATATTATGTGTTTAATCATAGATTTCTGACTTTTTGGCGTTTTATGATTGCATTTTGATTGAACCCTTTGTGCAATTTTACGAAATACGAAAACGATTGAAACTGCATAAATATTAGGGTTTCAGGAACTGCGGATTGGGCGCGATTTGGCGCCTTTTGGCGCCCGATCCGCTGTTTTGAAATTCTTAAGAAATCTTAAGAATTTTCGACGGTAAATCTTAAGATTTTTGTGCTAAGCTAGTATTCATGCGGGTTTGCGGGTGTATACAACAATCCTGCGCGCTTTTATGATTGCGAAGGGCAGATAAGCATGGCGAAAGGAGCTGAAGTGGCGGTTATTGGATGCGCGTGGCGGGCGGATGCAACTGTATTATGCAAGTTTTGCTCCGCCTACAGTAGACCAACAAAGTGCACTTGTAGCCCACTACTGTAGGGAGGAAGTTTTTCACTGTGTACACTTGGTCAATCTAAGTTCATATTCTGGGCTCTACTGTAAATCAGACATTTTCCTCTGTTTACAGTCGCCATCTAACAAGTCAATTCAGAACCGTTACGGTATCTATTGTGATTTCCTCCATATACAGTTGCCATCCTCGAAACTTCCAGGCAAGCTCTACTGTATTTCAACAATTTCTTCATCGTTACAGTAGCCTCCTCTGAACATGCCTTCTAGCCTCGACTGTATTTCAAGCATTTCTTCCTCAATACAGTAGCCTCCCCTGAACAAGCCTTCCGGCCTCAACTGTATAGATATAAATTTGCACAAGGCACAGTAGAAACCACCACGATACCCCCTATAATGCACTTCATCAGCTACCACCACTTATGAAATAAGTAAGCAAAAGAGGGCAAATGCTTGAAATGCACTATATACCCGCATATATAAGATGCCAATCAACACAAAGAAATGAATTAACGCATGAACAAATCAATCGAAAGGAACAACAAACATGAACAACAAGCAATATCTTGAAAATGAACTACAAAGATTAGACCGACTAATCAAAATAAATAGCGCCAACATAAAAAAGCACAAAAACATCCCTGATAATCCAATCTTCCAGTGTACATCAAGCAACGGAAAGCCACAGTTCAGGAGCATATCGCAAGCTTCGCTTATATCCGATACCCAGGAATCAGACATAGCAAATACAGCAGATATAGCCACACCCGGTAATTTAGCAAATGGCGGCAAATACTCTTACGTCCGCCAGTCAGACCTCGCACCAATCAAGAAGCTCGTCCAGAAGCAGTACGAGGAGCGCCTGCAGAAGGCGCTCCTTACGAACCGAAGCCGGCTGGCAAGGTTCATCAAGAATTACGATTATGACTTTGTGGACCAGATCTACCAGAAGTCAGCATTTGCGAGGAAGCAGTATATTTCGCCGATCATTGAGCCGCGTGATGAATTCATAAAGGATTGGTATGAGCAACATCCCGGAGGGATGAACCCTTATGATGATCCGCCGGAGCGCGATACATTACGAGGAGAAAAAGTCCGCACAAAGAGCGAACAACTTCTAGCAGATACCTTCTATCGTTTAGGCATTCCGTATCAATACGAGCCTGAATTTGTCTTAAATACCGGATATTGCAAATATCCGGATTTCGTACTTCTAAATGTAATCCAAAGAAAAACCTATTACTGGGAACACATGGGCCTTACAGATGAGTTTGATTACGCCACAAGAAACTTCAAGAAACTCCTGGTCTATGAGAGAAACGGTCTGATTCTTGGCGAAAACCTCATACTTTCACTTGAAACAGAAGACATGCAGCTGGATATGAAGATGGTTGACAGGAAAATCCGGGAATATCTGCTCTGATTTCCAAGCCCAATCATTAAGCGTATAATTAATCTATCCGGAGGTAATACGCATGAACATCTTCGACATCATCGGCCCTGTCATGATCGGGCCCTCAAGTTCACATACAGCAGGCGCTGTGCGCCTTGGACGCGTGGTCAACAAGCTGATTGACGAGCGCCCACTCAAAAAGGTTGAGATCACGCTCTCAGGCTCATTTGCTCAGACCTACAAGGGCCACGGCACGGACAAAGCACTCCTCGCCGGAATCATGGGCTATAAGAGCTATTCCCCTGAGATCCGCGACGCCCTCGCAATAGCCGCCAGCCGTGGAATCAGCTATACCTTCAAAACCGAGAACATCAAAGGCGCGCATCCTAACACCGCCCTGATACACTACTTCCTTGAGGACGGCAGCGAAGGCAGCATGCAGGGTGCCAGCATCGGTGGCGGAAACATCCTCGTAAACCGCATCAACGGCATGAATGTTGAGTTCAACGGCGACGCCAACACGATCCTTATCATGCACAAGGACACACCGGGCGTCATCGCAAGCGTCACAAACCTCATGCACTGGGAGTACGAGAGCCTCAACATCTCAGGTTTCCACCTCTCCCGAGACGAGAAAGGCGGAGACGCCATAATGACCATCGAGATAGACAGCAATCCCCCGGAGGAGCTTATAAGCGACATCCGCGGCATTGAACACATCACCAACGCAATCCTGATAAGAAGGGTATGACATGTTAAAATACGAATCTTTGGCAGAACTTGTTAATGAAGCCACTAAACGAAATATCAAGATAAGCGAACTAGTCCTCGCAGACCAGGCCAAAAGCATGGAGAAATCAGAGCTTGAGCTCTATGAACAGATGGAGCTTAACTTCAGCATAATGAAGGACTCCGTAGCAGACGGTATGCGCAAGGACCAGCGCTCCACCTCCGGCCTTACAGGTGGCGAAGGCTACCTTATGTCAGAATATGTCAAAAGAGCTGACGGCGGCCTTTCAGGAACCTTCATGAGCAAAGCGATCTCCCGTGCCCTGGCAGTAGCAGGCTGTAACGCCTCCATGGGCAAGATCGTGGCAGCCCCAACAGCAGGCAGTTGCGGAGTTCTCCCGGGTTGCCTTGTCAGCCTCTACGAAGACAGAGCTTTTCCGGAAAAAGACCTTGTAATGGCCATGTTTACTGCAGGAGCTGTGGGAATGGTCATCGCCAACCGTTCAAGCCTCGCAGGAGCCCAGGGAGGATGTCAGGCAGAGTGCGGAAGCGCATCAGCCATGGCAGCTGCAGCCCTGGTGGAAGTTATGGGCGGAACGCCTGCACAGTGCTCAGACGCCTGCGCCATGGCTATCTCAAACCAGATGGGCCTTGTCTGTGATCCCGTGGCAGGTCTTGTGGAAATCCCTTGTATCAAGCGCAACGTATCGAGCCTGATGATTGCCTTTTCCAGCGCAGACATGGCACTTGCCGGCATACAGGCGAAGATCCCTGCAGACGAGTGCATGGACGCCATGCGCGAGGTCGGCGAAGCCCTTCCAAGCGCCTTAAAAGAGACAGCTAGGGGCGGCCTTGCAACCACGCCAACAGGCCAAAGGCTCAAGGACCAGGTCTTTGGAGCCTGATCAAAATTCGTCAAAAGTTCACATTTTATCGCATTTTCTGGCAAGCCGGCAGCACTTTTTGAGAAGTGCCTCCGGCTTCTTATTGTTACAATAAAAGTGCTCGAGCTAGCTAGATGACGCGAATATTGTTTGGGGGAACAATATCTGCAAAGACACAAAAATAAAACTTAATAATGTGGGGAAAATGTATGAAAAATTATTCAAAGATCATCATTGCAAGGCTCACGGTGCTAATCATGCTTGTTTGCTCAATCGGACTTTCTTTCAAAGTCGACGCACAGGCAGCTGATAACACCCTTCTCAACACCTATGGTGCACAGTACGGATATTCCGGAACATGTATCAATCTTTACCAGCTCAGAGACGCTAATCAGCTCAGTCTTTTAAAACAGCAGTACAACAGCATTACGCTTGAAAACGAGATGAAGCCCGATGCGCTTCTTGGAAATTCCGCAAGACTCATCAGTGTCAGCGAAGCCAGGAACAGAGGCTACTACATCCCTGACAGCTACAAGGAATCCTACGTTCCACAGATCAATTTCAGCACAGTCGATGAAGTCATGAAGATCTGCTATCAGAACGGCCTGAAGATGAGAGCTCACACGCTTGTTTGGCACTCTCAGACACCAAGCTGGTTCTTCAGAAATGGATATAACGGAAACAGCTCTTTTGTCAATTCATCAACCATGGATGCCAGGCTTGAGATGTACGTTAAGACCGTGATGAATCACGTCTACCTCAGCGATTACGGCAGTGTTGTCTATGCATGGGACGTTGCCAACGAAGTCATCCACGCCTCAAACTCAGGCTGGGAGGCAGTTTACGGCAACAACAAGACAAACGCTTCTTATGTTAAAAAAGCTTTCAATTACGCCTACGACTGTCTCGATTATTTCGGTCTTACGGACTCGGTAAAGCTCTTTTACAACGATTACAACACGTACATGGAAGTCAACAACGTAATCACTCTTGTGAATTACATTAACCAGGGCAAAAAAGTCTGCGCCGGCGTTGGAATGCAGTCGCACCTTGGAACGAACTTCCCTTCAACAGATTCTTATGTAAACGCCCTCAATTCCTTCCTTAGAGCAGGTTTTGAAGTTCAGATCACAGAGCTGGACATCACCAACAAGGGCGATTCAGATATGGCTAACTACGCTTACAACCTCTTCAAAGGCATCAACAACGCCAAGAAGAACGGCGGTAAGATCACAGGCATCACCTGGTGGGGACTTTCAGATCAGACAACATGGATCAGCAATTCCGCTCCTCTTCTGTTCTCAAGACCCGGCCAGCCAAAGCAGGCCTACAGCAAAGTGCTCCAGGCCTACACAGATGTCTTTGGCCAGGGCAGCAGCGTAACACCACAGCCCACACCTACACCACAGCCAAGCACCAAGACAGCTCACATCGACGATGGCTGGTATTATATCAAGAACACTCTTTCACAGAAGTACCTGTCAGTTGAGGGCAATCCTTCCTCAAGCTGGGCAAATGTATTCATCAACAGCGGAACAGGCGTTGACGGCCAGAAGTGGTACGTTGCAAACACATCAGACGGCTACATCACACTGACCACCAAGCTCGGCAGCTACAGCCTCGATGTTTCCTACGGCGACGCAGCAGATGGCACCAATGTTGGAATTTACAGCAGTTATGACGGCGATCCACAGAAATTTGTGGTAAAAGAGACAGGAACAAGCGGAGTTTATACCATCGCAACCAAGTGCTCTAACGGAGCCAGCGGACTTGATGTTTATGAGAAAAAGACATCTGACGGCACCAACGTTTGCGAGTGGACCTACAACGGTGGCACAAACCAGCAGTGGTCCTTTGAAAAGGTAGATAACAGCTCCTCTTCACAGCCTGCGCCTACTCCCGAGCCGGAGCCCACTCCAGAGCCCGAACCGGAGCCACAGCCTGAGCCCACTCCTGCAGCATCAGACCTTGAAGCAACAGCATCCATCAACAGCTGGGGCAGCGGATACACTGTAAGCTTTAAGATTAGCAACAACACCGGAAACACAGTAAACGGCTGGACCCTCAAGGTTCCCACAAGTCAGCTCAATATGAGCTCCTCATGGAACGTTAACGTAACCAAGCAGGACGGCAACTACGTGATCACTCCCGTTGACTGGAACAGATCCATTCCAAGCGGATCATCCGTAGAATTCGGCTGCATCGGCAGTGGCCAGATCGGCAATTCACTCTCTCTTACAATAGAGTGATTAACTTCATAGATCCTTCTTAGAAAGGCGCAACCCTCCGGGGCTGCGCCTTTTCCTTGAGTCACCGGGGACGTTTCACTTTGACTCATTTTGAGTCAATGGGGACGGTTCTCTTTGACTCCCTCACCTTAAGGAAATCTTAAGAATTCTTCATAAAGTCTTAAAGACTTTTGGTATGCTCATGTGATAATATCTTCTTCGTGCTCCTCTTGAGCACGTTCTATGGCACTTCGCCATCTATCATTCCAGGTATGCGCATACAATGGATATCACAAAGGCAACACGAAGGAGGAATCAATAATTGCCATCTAATTCAATAACCAGCCCAAAGTACAAAGACTCTGTCTTTCGCATGCTCTTCAATGACAAAAAAGAGCTTCTGTCACTCTACAATGCGCTGAACAATTCAAGCCACACAAACCCTGATGATATAATCATCAACACCATCGGCGACAGCACGTTCCTAAAGGTCAAGAATGACGTCTCATTCATCTTCAACTATGAGCTAAATGTATTCGAGCATCAGTCAACTCCATGCCCCAACATGCCACTGAGAGACCTGTTTTACGTTGCGAAGCTCCTCAAGAAAATCACTCAGGAAGATGACCTGTACGCTTCCAAACTGGTCAAGATCCCTACTCCGAAGTTCTATGTCTTTTACAACGGCACAGAACCTCTGCCGGACGAAAAGATCTATCGACTCTCTGAGCAGTTTGAGAAGCAGACAGCAACTCCCGATATCGAGCTCACTGTCACAGTCCTCAACATCAACGAAGGCAACAATAAAAAGCTCATGGCTGCTTGCAATACCCTAAAAAGCTATAGCATTTTCGTATCGCTCGTGAGAAAATATATTAAAGAAATACCGAAAGATATCGATGATAAAGAGGAAGAAATCAAGTCAGCTATTAATCATGCCATTCAGGATTGCATTGACCAGGATATCCTGAAAGCCTTTTTTGAAAAGCACAGAAGAGAGGTACAAGACATGACATATTGGGATTATAATGAAGAACTTCACAATAAGACTATTGCTACGGAAGCAACTGAAAAAGCTGCTTTGGAGATAATACGTTTTGGGCGCGAAGAGGCTATCCCAGACGAAAAGACCCGTCTCCGAATAAAAAGACTCGGGTTATCCGATGCCACCATTGATGAGCTCTTCGCTCAGATCGATGCTGAAACAGCTAATTTAATACAATAGTAATTAAGGCGCAACCCTCCGGGGCTGCGCCTTTTACAACGGCACAGAACCTCTTCCGGATGAAAAGATATATCGCCTATCCGAACAGTTCGAAAAGCATACAGTCACTCCCGATATCGAGCTCACTGTAACAGTTCTCAATATCAACGAAGGAAACAACAAAAAGCTCATGGACGCGTGCAACACCCTAAAAAGCTATAGCATTTTCGTATCGCTCGTGAGAAAATATATAAAAGAGATACCTAAGGATATTGACGACAAAGAGGAAGAAATCAAGTCAGCTATTAATCATGCCATTCAGGATTGCATTGAACAGGATATCCTGAAAGCCTTTTTTGAAAAGCACAGAAGAGAGGTACAAGACATGACATATTGGGATTACAATGAAGAACTTCACAATAAAACTATTGCAAATGAAGCGACAGAAAAAGCAACGCATAAAGCAGCGCAGGAGATGATACGTTTAGCTCAAAGCGGTGGTATCCCTGATGCACAAACAAAAGTAAGCCTCAAGAATCTTGGCCTGAACGATGATACAATCGATGATCTCTTTGCTCAAATGAAAGATGAGAAGCCTACCGTACTTTCTTCAAATTGAATAGCTCAATAATTCTAGCGCAGTCCTACGGGGCTGCGCCTCTTTATTTTTAGGCAAAAGAAATAGCGACCGGCCGGGGTTTATTCCGGTCAGTCGCCATTTTATTGTTTAGTTCTTATTTGAGGTAGTTCTCAAACTGAGATTAAATCTTAGTCCTCTTCTTCCTCTTTCTTCTTACCTGCGATGAGTGCAGTGATTGCTGCTGCAACTGCCATAACGATTGCAAATACTCTTGCATTAGTGTTTGCTTCGTCCTCAGTTCTTCCACGTCTTGCTCCAAGAACTGCTGCGCCATCAGTCAATGCATCTTCTCTTCTTGCTCCAAGTACTCCTGCAGGTGCTGCAGCTGTTGGTGTAGGAGCATCAGGAATCGGTGTAGGATCTGAAGGTGTATCTCCACCGCCTGAAGGTGCTGCAGTGATTGTAAGAGTTCCAGGTACATATGTTACCTTGAAGTTGCCCTGAAGGTATGTACCATCCTCTAATAGCTCTGCATCAACAGGTGTTGCTGTGATTGCATATGTTCCTACGGCATTACCTGCTGCACGTGAAATGTTGTAGTTAATACTATCCTCGGCCTCTGCCTGAAGATTCTCGTCATCAGCCTTTACAACTGCTGTAAGTGTAGGATCAGACTGTGCTGTAGTTCTGCTATAACTGTTAGCTGTTACTGTTACAGGTGCAGGTGTTATCATTAGTGTTCCCTTATCATATGTAAGGTTGAACATGTCTGTTACATCATTGCCCTGAGGGTCTGTTATAACAGGTTTACCAACGATATCAAGCACATATCCGTCAGCCTTAACATCCTTAGCATTAACATCTACATTAAGCCCTGATACAGTGTACTCTGTATCGCCAATTGTTACGGCATGAGGATTTTCTTCATCAGCTGCAACTACCATAAGAGGTGAAATCAGATCTTTAACAAAATCTGTAGCTGCATCAATCACTCTTCCAAGAGGATTCTTGTTCTCAGACTTATTACCTGTAAGGATGTAGTCAAAGTCTGCACCGGTCCATGTCTTTCCGGAATAGATCTTTGAATCATCCAATGTACTTGCAATAATGTCAAAGCTTACAGGATTGATCTCAAGATATCCATCCTCTACCTCAAAGGTTACATCAAAGTTATCATTGGTGTTAGCAAACTGCTCAGCAGCCAGGTTCATCATGTGCTTACCGGTCTTAGATTCCTCTACCTTGTCTGTTCCGGTAAAGCTAATGAACTCTTCTTTATAGATGTCTTTACCTGTTGTTGAAACAAGGTCAACAATGATATTACCCGCTGCCGCATCAGGTGCATCCTCAAACTTAACTTTATAGCCTGTTACTGTATGTACCTTTCCATCGTAGTCAACAGTGTCGTTATTACCTGTTACTTTTACGACTACCTTAGCAGGCTCTACAGTTACATAACCATCTGTTACAACGAATCTTACATTTGAGAAGTTTTCATTGTTGTTTGAGAACATGTCAGGTGTAAGTCCCATGTACTCTGTTCCGGCATTTGTAATCTCAGCAAGAGCAGCTCCGTTAAAGTCGATAAATTTCTTTACATCGTACAGATCTGTATTAGCCTTAGCTGTATAGCCTTTAGCTGTGTGAACCTTGCCGTTATAAACCTCTGTTACAATTGTACCTTTGATTGTAACTTCTGCGTCGATAGCACCAATTGTCTGGTAACCATCTGTTACTTCAAAGACAACATTTGTGAAGTTGTCATTTGTATTGGCAAACATTGAACCAGCAAGATTCATGTTTGTGGTTCCATAATTGGTTCTCCTTGCTGCAGGCTGACCATTCTCAAGATCCATATCGGGAGCAGGAGTGAAGGTCATATCTGCAGAAGTATCATACAGATCGGAACTTGCTGTAGCTGTGAAGCCACTTACAACATGTTCAGCTCCATTAAAGTCATCTGTGCTGTTAGCACCTACGATTTCAACCTTTACAGCAATAGGATTGATTGTAATATAACCATCTGTGACATCAAATGTTACTGTTTCGAAGTTCTCATTGTTATTGGTGAAGTCATCTTCTGAGAGTTCCATATAAGTGGTTCCGGCATCCTCTCTTGAAGCAGTTGCTTCTCCAGTAAATGAGAAGTCATTTGCTGTGTAAAGATCAGTGCTGATCTTTGTCACATCATAGCCCTGAACTCCATACTCCGTTCCAGCATAATCCTTTGTATCATTGTGTCCTGTAATACTTACTGTCGCATTGATCTTGTTAATCTTTACATAACCATCTGTGATATCAAAGGTTACAGTACCAAAGTTCTGGTTATTGTTTGTGAACATGGAAGCTGTAAGTCCCATGTCTGTCTGGCCTGCATTAGTTCTTGCTGCCTTAGCCTCACCACTGAATGCAAAGTCGTTCTTAGTGTAAAGCTCGCTTGAGATCTCTTTTACCTCATAGCTTTCAGCAACATGTTCTGTGCCATCATAATCCTCAGTTACTGTGTTACCAACAATCTTAACTGTCACATCAATCTTGCTGATATCCACATAGCCATCTGTTACATTAAAGGTTACTGTCTTAAAGTTTGTGTTCTTGTTTGCAAACTGCTCAGCTGTAAGGCCCATTTCAGACTTACCTGCTTCAGTTCTTGAAACCTTAGCTTTTCCAGTGAACTCAAAATCACTTGTAGTGTAAAGAGTAGTACTGATATTTGTTACATTGTAGCCCTCAGCAGTATGCTCCTGACCATCATAAGCAGTCTCAACCTTATTACCTACGACTGTTACTGTAACATCGATAGGATTGATGGTCATGTAGCCATCTGTTACGTTGAAGGTTACTGCCTTAAAGTTTGTGTTCTTGTTTACAAACTGCTCTGATGCAAGACCCATCTTCTTGGTTCCGGCATCCTTCTGTGTTGCAGATGCAGTTCCTGTGAATTCAAAGTCTGCCTCAGTGTAAAGAGGGTTACTGATCTGAACACTATAATCTGTTACAGTGTGATCCTGGCCATCGTAATCCTTTGTATCGTTGTTACCTGTAATTGTTACTGTTACATCGATAGGATTTACAGTTTGATAACCGTCTGTTACGTTGAAGGTTACCTTTGCAAAGTTACTGTTCTTGTTTGCAAACTGCTCAGCTGCAAGACCCATCTTCTTGGTTCCGGCATCCTTCTGTGTTGCAGATGCATTTCCACTGAATGTGAAGTCAGCAGTTGTGTAAAGTGGATTGTTAATCTCTACATCATAGCCTGTTACAGTGTGGTCTTTTCCATCATAGTCAGTTGTGTTGTTGTGACCTGTAATCGTTACAACTACTTCATTAACCGCTGTGATGGTCTGGTAACCATCTGTTACGTTGAAGGTTACTGTCTTAAAGTTGTTATTATTATTTGCAAACTGTTCAGCTGCAAGGTTCATGTTGGTTGTGCCTTCATTCTTCCTTGTTGCTGTAGGCTCACCCTTCTCATTAACAACAACATTCTGTGCCGGTCTGAAGATAAAGTCTTTATCTACATCATACAGAGTTGAACTTGCTGTTGCTGTATAACCTGTAACAGTGTGATCCTCTCCATCATAAGTTGCAGTATTGTTTGCACCTACAATTGTTACTGTTACATCGATAGGATTGATTGTCTGGTAACCATCTGTTACTTCGAATGTTACTTTCTTAAAGTTGTTGTTCTGGTTTACAAACTGCTCAGGTGC
>NZ_KE384119.1:166502-181215 GCF_000423965.1 Butyrivibrio sp. VCB2001
AGTATTGTTATTACCTACAATCGTTACAGTTACATCGATAGGATTGATTGTTACAAAACCATCTGTTACGTTGAAGGTTACCTCTCCAAAGTTTGAATTTGAAGTGTAGAAATCTGTCTTAGTAAGGCCAATATAAGTAGTTCCAGCATTGGTTCTCTTAGCTACTGCACCATTCTCATAGTTTTCTGCATGGAACTGAACGTCAGACTCCTTAAACAGATTATTGCTGATATCTGTTACTTTATAGCCTCTTGCAACATGCTCCTGACCATCATAATCTGTTGTAACACTATCACCAACGATTGTTACTGTTACATTGATAGGAGTTATAGCCTGATATCCGTCAGTTACATTGAAAATAACTTTAGCAAAGTTTGCGTTATTGTTCTTAAACTGCTCTGCCTTAAGTCCCATATCTGCCTTGCCGGCATCTTTTCTTGTTGCACTAGCTGTTCCACTGAATGTGAAGTCAGACTCTTTGTAAAGCTTGTTGCTAATCTCAACATCATAGCCTGTTACAGTATGGTCTTTTCCATCATAGTCAGTTGTGTTGTTATGACCTGTGATCGTTACAACTACTTCATCAACAGCTGTGATTTCCTGATAACCGTCTGTTACATTAAAGGTTACCTTGTCAAAGTTAGTATTTTGGTTAGCAAACTGTGATGCATCCAGATTCATGTTGGTTTTTCCAACATCTTTTCTCTTAGCTGCTGCAGTTCCGCTGAATGTAAAGTCTTTTGTTTCTCCATCAACCTTATAAAGATCTGAACTTGCTGTAGCTGTATAACCTGTAACCTCGTGTTCTTCACCATCATAGACAGTTGAATTGTATTTACCTGTTATAGTTACTGTTACATCGATAGGCTTAATTTCCAGATAACCATCTGTTATGTTAAAGGTTACCTTATCAAAGTTTGCATTCTGGTTACTGAACTGAGATGCCACAAGGCCCATCGGATATTTTTTAGCATCAATTCCTTCAGCTGAAGCTTCTCCGCTGAAAGTAAAGTCGTTTTCAACATCATAAAGAGTTGAATCAGCCTTAGCTGTATATCCTGTTACACTGTGCTCCTTATTATCATAAGAAACAGAAAGTGTATTACCTGTAATTGTTACAGTAACATTGATCTTCTTGATCTCCTGGTAACCGTCAGTTACGTTGAAGGTTACTTTGTCGAAGTTCTTGTTGCTGTTTCCGAACATATCAGGAGTAAGTCCCATCATGGTCTTACCAGCATCAGTTCTCTTAGACTCGGCGGTTCCGCTAAAGGTGATATCAGATTCTTTATAAAGAGTATTACTGATATCAGTCACTTCATAACCTGTAACAACATGCTCAGATCCATCATAGTCAACACTGCTGTTATTACCAACAATAGTGACAGTGATGTCGATAGGAGTAATCTCCTGATAACCATCAGTTACTTCAAAGGTTACTGTCTCAAAGTTTGTATTTGTGTTTTTGAACTGAGAAGCTGCAAGACCCATATCAGTCTTACCTGCATCTGTTCTTTCTGCTGAAGCAGTTCCGCTGAATGTAAAGTCTTTTGTTTCTCCATCGACCTTATAAAGATCTGAACTTGCTGTAGCTGTATAACCGGATACACTATGCTTTTCGCCATCATAGGCTGACGTATTACTATTACCGACGATTGTTACTGTTGCATTGATCTTCTTGATCTCAACATAGCCATCTGTTACCGCAAACTCTACGTCCTTGAAGTTATTATTTGAGTTAACAAACAGTTCCTTTGTAAGACCCATCTCGGTCTTGCCGGCATCTGTACGCTTAACTTCCGTAGTTGTTCCTGTGAACTTAAAGTCATCCTCAGTGTAAAGAGCATTTGAGAAAGATACATCATATCCTGATACGCTCTTCTCTTTTCCATCATAATCGTAACTGCCAGTGCTACCTTTGATTGTAACGATAACAGAGATAGGATCGATCTTCTGATAACCATCTGTTACTTCGAATACAACCTTCTTGAAGTTATTATTGTTGTTTTTAAACTGAGTGTTGGAAAGACCCATCTTGGTCTCGCCAGCATCTGTTCTCTTGGCAACTGCCTTATCTGCAAGTCTGTCTGCCTGTCCATCTCCATCATAGTCAAAGATGAAGTCAGACTCTTTGTAAAGCTCATCGCTGATTGTGATATCATAGCCTGTTACAGCGTGTTCCTGTCCATCATAATCAGCTGTGTTGTTCTTACCAACAATAGTTACCTTTACTTCTTCAACAGGAATAATCTCCTGGTAACCATCTTTGGCAATAGTAAATGTTACTTTGTCAAAGTTGTCATTATTGTTCTTGAACTGGCCAGCTTCAAGACCCATATCGGTCTTGCCGGCATCTTTTCTCTTTGCCTCAGCTGTACCACTGAATGTGAAGTCAGACTCTTTGTAAAGACTGTTGCTGATCTGAACATCGTAACCTGTTACGGTATGCTCCTGTCCATCATAAGTTCTTGAATCAAAACGACCAGTAATAGTTACAGTAACATCAATCTTAGTAATCTCAACATAACCATCTGTTACATTGAAAGTTACTGTTCTAAAGTTATTGTTCGTATTGGCAAACTGACCCTCAGCGAGACCCATCATGGTCTTTCCGGCATCAGTTCTTGCTGCAACCGGCTTGCCGCCTTCAAGTGTCATTGTTTCAGCAGGAGTAAATGTGAAATCAGACTCTTTGTAAATAGCATTACTGATTTCTACATCATATCCAACCTGTTTATGCTCTTCTCCATCGTATGCAGCAGTCTCAGTCTTACCTTTAATAGTAACTGTTACATCAATAGGATCAATTGTAAGCTGACCGTCAGAAGCTATAACAAAATTAACATCAGTAAAGTTGCTGTTGCGATTTTCAAAGCAATCTTTTGTCAGCCCCATCGTGTATGGTCCAACATTTGTTCCCTTTGCTGCAGGCATTAACTTGCCATCTTCTGTTACAGTGGCAACACCCTCTGCGCCAACAAATGCAAAGTCGTTTTCAGTGTATCCATCACCAGAGATTGATACTGTATAGCCAGCTACACTCTGCTCTGAGCCTGTGTAGTTCTTAGTTGCAGTGTTACCCGTAATAGTAACAGTAACCTTTACAGGTTTATAAAGAACATAAATGACATTGTCATCACGCTCTTCTATTACATAAGGAACATTTTCCTGCTGAACACCATCCTGATAACCCATAGTAGGTTTCTTATAATTAAGTTCAGCCAAGGTTAAGCGGATCTCTGTTCCTACATCAACCTGTTTGCTTTCTGTCTTATATATAAAGTGGACTTTGTCTGTATTATTTGTTATTTCTCCCTTATAGTACTCAATGGTATAAGAACCAACCATCTTTTCCCAAATTGCATAAAGAGTATTAGGAACATCAGGGTTTCCATCACCGTCTGCATCAGGAAGATTGTCTGCTGCAATTGTTACACCCTGGGCAAGTTCTTCTGCGCTAAGCCAAACCTGTCCATCAGAAGTCTTAGACCATCCCAGGAATTTGTAATTTGCGCGTGTAAATCCTGCTTCAGCAAGTGTAAGAGCCTTTACTCCCTCATTCTTAAAGAGTTTAGGATCAACACCCACTACCTTATCATTACCAACACCACCGTTTGCCTTGTAAGTAATAGTTGTTGTCTCTGTTGAAGAACCAGGAGCTCCTGTCTTCTGGTACTGAGCTGTGAGAGTAACCTTCTTATCCTTGATAATGTCCGAAGTAATCTCAAAGCTGTTGTTAGGATAGTACATGGTATTCTTAGAATCACCATTTATCATCCAACCAATAAATGTATAACCGTCTTCAATAGTTGCTGGCGGAGCAGCAACTACGACAGCTGAATTAGTTGCATAGTTATACTCGTCCACAAAAGGATTGCTTCCGTGATCTGCAGCGTCGTAGACAATATTAACTGTTCCGGGATTGCGCCACTTAGCTGTAAGGTTTACATCCTCTGTTATTTCAGCAAAGTCGTAAGCAAATCCGGTCTTATCATCAAACCATCCAACTAGCTCATATCCTGCCTTTGTTGTACGGTAAATTGATTCCTTCTCAATCTTATCCCCGTAATCAAGGTCGAACTCTGCAATCTGTCCCTCAGGAAGTACTCCACCATCAGCCTTGAGTGATATGTGGTAGCGATCCTTCTCATAGTGTGCATAGAGCACCTTGTTGGCAGCCGGCATTACTGAATCCCAGTTAAATTTTTTCTGTCCATTCTGGTCTTCATACCATCCTTTGAAAGTGTAACCGGGAAGATTCGCTAATTTAGGAGCAAGATTCTCATAACTGTTGAGCTTCTGTTCGAAAAGAATAGCATCAAAACTATCATCAACATCTGTTACATCAGAAGTTGTTCCATTGAAGTTATCCTTGAAAGAAAGTGAGTAGCTCTTTCTTGCAAAGCGAATCTCTAAGTCTACATATCCAGTTGGTACAGTTGTTCCATCGTTATTACCTGTACCCGCAACTGCATCAGCCCATTCTGACCAAACTTCTCTTTCAGAATAGACATCTTCATAGTGACCATCATGCCATCCTCCCCAGCCCCAGTATCCATCAACCCACTCTCGACCAGAAACATAACGCTCGATAGACGATGTTCTGTACTGAACAGCCTCAAAACCATTATACTTGTTAGTTATTCCGAAAGCTCCTCCACTAGAAGTAGTTTCGTGAGCCATATACCATGTTCCATCTAAATTCTCAGTATAGAAACGAATTTTATTATCACCTGATTGAGCGTATCCGTACTGAGTAAGCGTCGTTCCATCAGCGCTTACACCCTCAAGACCTTTGAACAGGAATGCGTTAAGATACGTCAAAACTGTGCCGTTGTTTGTCCATCTATACTCTGTCGGCCATGAATATCCATTCTGAGCAAGCGTCTGGCCATACAAACCGGTATATTTTCCTTTAGACCATGTACTCCAACTGCCTCCCCAACCACTACTTTTATATGTCTGGAAGTCAATCGTCATCAGATCACGATCAAAGTATACATTTATAACCGTATCACCCTTTGCACGAACGCTATCAGTTACGGTCTTAATACCATTCTTCAAATAAACAACTTCAAACCACTTATAATGGAATCCCTCATCGTGCTGTGACTTATAGGAGCTAATGCTGTTCTCATTAAGCGTTGTTCCTGTAGCAGCATTAAGTGTATAGCTTGCCTTGAAGTCATAAGTCTTTTTAGTGTTATCTGTAGTATCCTTGCTATCAGTAATCTTCTGCTGCCAAAGAATTACTGTATATGTAGTATTCTGATTTGCTTCCCACTTAGCATAAACAGTTGTGTCCTGTGTAAGTGGCGTATTCCAATTAAACTCATCACCTGTTACCATTCCGGCAGACTCATCTTCAGTCTTTACCTGGCCGGTGTACCATCCTTTAAAAGTATATCCCGGACGTGTTGGTACAGGAGCCTCTGCCTGAATAGTGCTTGGAGCATTGCCTTTTTCAACGTGAATGGGCGCTGTGTAGCTTGCTCCACCGCTTGAAATCTTAGTTTCTCCCTGGTAAGCATCATCATTCTCATCAAATGTGATCCAAAAAGCGTCAACTACAACAGCATAGAGCATTTTGTCTTTTCTTGCGTCAATCTTGTCAACAACAGCCCTGTCATCAGCACCTGACTGCATCTCCTCTTCTGTCCTGGTATCCTTGTCCTTAGACCATCCCTTGAGGGTCTGTGTATCCTTGGCAGGCTCATAGTGAGGCATCTCAGCCTTAGTTATCTCAACAGGCTTTGTTGTGTCGGTTGTTGTTTTCTTAAGTACCTGAACAACTTCACCCGCTGATCCTATAAATGTTACATAGTATGTAGTCTTAATCTTGGCATAAGCGTTGATTGTCTTCTGTGATTCAACTTTGCCGACTTCTCCAAACGTAACCTTAACTTCCTGGTCGCCTTCTGTATAAAACCATCCGAAGAACTCCTGATCTTTTTCAAGAGTTGGAATTCCAGGATCTGCAAGAGTCTCTCCCTGCTTAACATACTGGGTGTTATAAGCTTCTGTATCAGTCTCATTTATGTAGAAATTATATGTAAGAACTGCCTTCTCATCTTCTTCGTGTGTTGACTGACCTTCCTCAGCAACGATGAAGATAGAGAACTTGTTCGCATCAAACTCAGCACCTGTATCTGATACAGCTGCTTTCTCAATCTCATTTACCTCACCATCATGCTCATGAAGCATAACAGCATCATTACTCTCAATAGCCTCATCAAAAGAGATGCTTACATGTACGTATTTTGAATCAGCAGGCTGAAGTTCAACACCATCCTTCTTAAAAGTAATGTCAACGGCCTTAGCCTTCTTAACATTACCTTCACCAAGTGACTTCTCAGCGAGCTCTACAGCTGTATCATCATCAACCGCACTAATAACGATCTCTGTTCCCTCAGGGAAAAGACCTGGATCAGCAGATACAGATACGATCATATCGCCGGCTTTAACATTGTCTGCAGAGATTGCAGGCATTGCTGTCTCGATATCCTCAGCTGCAAGGAAATTAGCTGTGAAAGTTGCATCCTCTGTTACATCAGAAGGAACGAAGGTAGCATCGGTACTAACCTGATTGCCATCCTCGTCTGTCCAATCAACGAAGGTGTACTTGTCATTCCAAGCGGTTGCTGTTGAACCCTGGAATGCAGCATCTTCCTTATTAATATCAACTTCTTCGGAAGAAGTGGATACCCTACCACCCTTGCTGGCTTTGTAGGTAACCTTTACGAGCTTCTCCTCGACTACAGTTTCGGTTTCCTCAGGCTCTTCTTCCTCAGTCTCCTCTGTAATCTCTTCCTCAGAAGTTTCCTCCTCTGTAATTTCCTCCTGGGTCTCTTCGTCCGCTGTAGGTTCCTCTACAACCTCCTGTGTAGGCTCAGTAGGCTCGGTTACTTCTGTAACCTCCTGTGCAGACTCTTCATTGCTTTCTGTAACTTCTTCAGCAAAAGACAAGTCTGCCATGCCATCATCATCTGATGACAGATCAGTTTCGATTCCCTCTACCGCGTAAGCTCTGGCAGTTGCAAAATCACTACCAAAAGTAGTTGTTACAAGAGCTATTGCCAGTAGGAATGATAGAAATCTGTTCCACTTGTGTAACATAGTCTTTCGACCTCCCTTAAATAAAATGACAACAAATTACCAAAAAACAGTTAATAAAACGAAATTACGATGTCTTGGTCTCTCTGACCTCTATTTGTGCTTCGCCGGCCATTGCCTCGTCCATCAGACGAACAAGTTCCAGCGCGCTTCTAAATCGCTCTGATCGATTCTCTTCAGCCCAGATCACCTGACCTTGCCAGGTACCGCGCTGACAATACTCGATCTTTACGACAAAGGTGCCTTTCTTCTTATCTATATTCTGATTAGTATTACTTAATGAATCGTAGTTTTTCATAACACAAAAATCCCCTTATGAAGTCCATTATAGAAAATGACCCATCATACAATCAATCAAAATATTGATAAATTTTGTAAAATAAGGATAAAATTTTGATGTCTTTTTCTTATCGCTTCTGCGTACAAAGGACCCAAACCTTTCGGAATGGGTCCTGTGCAGTTTAAATTATTAGGGAAAAGAGCTTTTAGCTCTAAGCCTTATGCTTCCTCTTCCTCTTCTTTCTTCTTATTTGTAAGAAGAACTGTTGCTGCTACAGCTGCTGCGATGATAACTGCAATTACTCTTGATGTAGTATTTGCTGTATCCTCTGTTCTACCTCTTCTTGCTCCGAGAACTGCTGCCTGAGGTCCTTCAACCTCTCTTGTTGCTCCAAGAACTGCGCCAGCCGGAGGTGCTGCAGGTGTTGCAGGAGGTGTAGGAGGTGCAGGAGGTCCTGGAGGTGTTGGAGGTCCAGGAGGAGGTGTTGTACCGGTAATCGTAAATGTACCGTTAACAAGCTCTACTTCGTAGTTGTTAATATCTGCAAAATCAGCCTGTTCCTTCTTATTGTTGTGGATTGTGTATGATCCAACTGCCTCACCTGCGTCACGATTTAGTGTATAGAAATCTTTGAGCATTTCTTCATACTCAGCCTTGATAGCTAAATCTTCACCAAGAAGGCCTGTAACTGTTGCTGTGAGCTCAGGTTCTGCTCCGCCTACAACCTTACTCTTATTATCAGCTGTGATTGTAAGAGGTGCCTTTGTGATTGTGAGCTTCTCTGCAAGTCCTTCATCGTTGATCTTGAAGTTTGCAGTTACATCATCTTCACCAAGGTAAACCTTGTAATCTTCACTATATGTGAAGTTGTATGATCCAACGTCTCTGCCTTCTGCAGTTACTACGAGATCCTTTACAGTGTAATCATTACCCTTGTACTCAAATGTCAGATCTTCATCTGCTGCATCAGCCTTAATTGTAAAGAAGTCTGCAATTGCTCCCATGATTTTATCGATGGTTGCCTGTACAGGATTCTCGCTCTCTACAACGCCGATACCGGGTCTGATCACGTACTTCTGAGTGTATCCATTGTAAGGAGATACGATTTCCTCTGCTGTAAGTGAGATTGCGATAGGCTCATCTGCATTTACGATGATAAGCTTACCATCTTCAAGATCGATCTCACCCAGTACAAAGTTCTTTTCCTCAGGATTGAGTTTGAACATATCTTCCTCAAGTCCCATAGGATACTCGTTTGGAGTAATGCCCTCTGCAAGTGCAACGTTTTCGTCATAGATTATTGCTGTGATGTCAAAGTCAGGAGTCTCTACATCTGCAACTTCTATAACTTCTGCCTTAAATTCTTTGAAGCCTTTCTCCTGCTGCTTCTCGCCGTTGAACTTCTTGACAGGATCACTTATGTTACCCTTAATTGTAAGGTTTACAGTACGAGGTGTGATCTCGAGGTAACCATCCTCTTCTATTACAAATGTTACCTTCTTAAAGCTCTTACTCAGGTTCTTGAAATCAGTATCTGCAAGTCCCATGTTGTACTTTCCAACATCAGTTCCAACTGCGCCTGAATCACCTGTGTACTCGAAATCTTCCTCGGTGTAGAGGTCATTGCTGATACTTACAACATCGTATCCTGTTGTGCTCTGTTCCTTACCTGTGTAAGGTTTTGTTTCCTGATTACCCTTGATTGTTACTATTACTTCATCAATAGGTGTAATAATGAGTTTGCCGTTTTCAGTTTCAAATGTAACGTACTCGAAGTTCGTGTTGTTACATACGAACATCTCAGGATTAAGTGAGAGTTCATACTCATCAACTTCTTTACCTGTTACTGAAAGTGTAAGGCCATCTCTGAGTGCAACTTCGCTGTCCTGAATCTTCTGGGACTCCTCAACAGTTGCGCTATAAGTAATCTCTTTTACCTCAAATCCAAGATCTCCGGCCTCATCAGGTACTGTCTGGTCCTGTCCATTGAAAGTCTTGGTGTATGTCTTACCTGCAACTTTGATAGTTACGGTAATAGGTGAATAAACAACATCAATGTACTGAGGATTTGTGATTGCGCCTGTTGCATCATACTCGCTGGCTACAATTGTAAGAGATGTAGGAGATGCTACACCACCCTGATAGCCTGCAGGTCTCTTCCAGTCAATCTGACCTTCTGCTGTTCCTTCCGGTACTGAAACAACTTCACCGGGATCGATCTCGGTGTAGGATTTCTCTCCGAGCAGTTTAGGAGCACTACCAACAAAATCAGGATATTCCTCATAATATCTTATTGTGTAAGCGCCTTTATTGGACTTCCATACTGCATAGAGTGTGTTGTCTTTAGGATTACCTTCATTGTCCTCATTATCTGCAATGATGTATTCCTCACCAAGCTCTATTGCTTTTTCACCGGCTTTTGCAGCCTGCTTATCAATATTCCAACCGATAAGCTCATGTCCTGCATATGCAAAACCTGCACCTGCTGCGTCATCTGCTGTCCAAGCCTGGATTGCTTCATTTACACGAAGCTTATGTGTCTTTCCTTTTACTGTTACTGTAGAAATTGTTGTAACTGTTCCTGTGCCTTCGCCCGGATCATAAGTTACTGTTGTGTAAACATCGTCTGTTCCGGCGCCGGTCTTTTCATAGAATGCACGAAGTACTACTTCATTGATGGTCTCTTCGCCTTCAACTCTTGTTCTGATATAGCTATCATCGATAGTGAAGTTAGCATTCGGGTAGTAAAGAGCAACTCTGTTGTCGTCCTTATCAAGGAGTTCCCATCTTATGAAGGTATATCCCGCAGGAGCTGTAGCACCTGCTGTAACAACTACTGTTGAATCAGCTGCATAGGTGTAATGGTCTCTCTTCTCATCAGGAAGTGTTCCATTAACTGTAACTGTCTCGCCGTCAACAACTGCTGTACCCTTCTCCTGATATACGATCTTAACTCCGCCGAGTTTTCTCCACTTAGCGTAGAGGTTAACGTCAGCTCTTACCTTGCCGTAATCGTATGGTTTGTTGTCTGATACATTAAACCATCCAACGAGCTCATAGCCAGCTCTCTTGAAATTAGAAGTGATAGCGCCCTTATCTACTTTTTCGTCGTACCATACCTTGAAATTTGTTTTCTGGTCGTTCTCAATAACTACATCGTCTGCTCTCAGGTCAAGTGTTACATTATATTTGCCCTTTGTCCAAACAACATACGCACGTGTTTCGTTGTTAGCAGGCATTGTCTGATCCCACTCAAACGGCTCACTTCCTGCTTCATCTTTCCAAAGGACTGTGTCACCATCTTTCTTGATCATATAGCCTGCAGGAGGTGTAAGACTGTTTGCAAGAGCAATAGCCTCTTCCTTCTTGCCGCTAAGTTCTGCTTCATAAAGAAGCTTGTAAACCTGCTCCTCCTTAGGTGTGGTCTTAGTAATATTTTCGGGATGTGCAGGGTCAATAGGCTCTGTTACGCTGGCAACTGTGAAGTTATAGTAGTTACGCTCATATCTGATATAGAGATCGGTATATGTATAATGCCATGTTCCATACCAGTCCTGATATGCACTTCCGAACTGGAAGCTGTCGCCATCATGAGTGGGTATCCAAGTATTCTTGTCAAACGAATATTCCTTAACAGTAAATCCTCTGTATTTATTAGAAGAATACCACGTTCCATATCCGCTATTCTGTGTGGAGTTTGTCGGATCTGAAGGATATGTTCCATTAAGGTTCTGAGCATAATGATTGATAGAATGCTCTCCTTCCGGTGTGTCAGTACTATAGAAGTCCAGGCTTTCCAAAGTACTAAACTGGCTAAGGAAGGTCATACGAGTTCCGGAAAGGGATCCAGCATCACTTATGCCTTTTCCTTCATGCCAAACTCTTTCACTTGGCCATACATATCCGTACTCAGAAAGATCCTGCCCATAAAGGCCTGTAAATGTTGACGGATTATAAGCCTTTATATTCTCAACCTGATAATATGAGCTCCAGCCACTGCCATGACGCTTAACTTCACATGTATAGAAATTATAAGTGATCAGATCTCTGTCATAGTTAACATAAACTATAGTTGTTCCCTTAGGAGAAATCTTTTTTCCTTCATCAGCTTTAAGGTTTACAACCTTGAAGTTAGGATTAACTGTGAATCCATCAAATTCCATGCCCATAGCTGCAGAAAGCATGCTTGCATTAATCTCTTTATCTGCATCATAACCGGTGATAACCATGGAACTATCGTAATCATATGTCTTCTCAGCATCACTGGCATCCTTGTCATCCTTAAGGTTCTGTTTCTGGATGATTACTGTAAACGGAGCCTTGCCGAGCTTCCATCCTGCAAAAATAGTAGTTGCTGAATTTATTGATGTATTGAAATTAAACTTTGTTGTACACTCTGCTGTTGTATACCAGTCAGTAAATACATAGCCACCACGTGTAGGATTTGCAGGTCTTGTTGCCTTTTGGCCCATCTTTACAAACTGCGGAGGTATGTAAGAAGCTCCACCGCCTGCGCCACCATCATTCGAATCAAAGTTTACCCAGAATCCATCTTCAATCTCTGCTACAAGAACCGCATTGTTAGGATCGCTTGCATCAAGTAAAGCTCCATCTGCATAGAAGTCGCCCTTAAGGTTCTTCCAGCCTGTGAAATTCTGAGTATCTAATTTAGGCTGAACTGTGATATCCAATGTGATGTCAGTTGACTGACCTGCATCAATATCTACGTTCTTAACCTGAACAACCTGTCCATCAACACCCTTAAATACAATGTGGTATGTTGTTGTAACTTTTGCTCTTACCTTATAATCTGCATTTGCAGCGATATCACTCTTAGGTCCAAACGCAACTTCTGCGCCCCAGGTATCACCGTCAACGATGAACCATCCCTTGAATTCCTGATTTGACTCAAGATCCGGAATACCGGGGTTGTTGAGAGTTTCGCCGGACTTGATAGACTGCTCTGAAACTACGTTCCATGCGCTGCCATCATAAACTTCGAATGTGTAATTCTCAACCTTACGCTCAAGGCCGGAATCCTGATTTGAAATAATGTATACAGAGAACTCATTTGAAGCAAATGAAGCTCCTGTAGCATTACCTTCGCCATCTGTGCTGATGCTTGCACCAATAGTCTCAACATCGCCGTGGTCATGAACTACTGCGAAGTTGTCACCTTCAAGTGCCTCAGCCAGTGACATTGTTACTGATACATACTTGTTGTTTGCAGGCTGGATCTCGTTGCCGTCTGCATCATTGAAAGTAATGTCAACACCCTTAGCTGCTGTAGCTGTAGGAATCGCTTCCTGTGCAGTAGCAAGAGCCACGTCATCACGGATTGCTTCGATTGAAACTGTTGTGCCCTTAGGGAAAAGACCTGCAGGAGCACTTACAGATACACTAATACCGCCGGTTGTCTTGGACTCGCTGATAGAAGGCATCTCTTCGCCGATGTTTTCAGCTGCTTTGAAGTTTGCCTTGAAAGTTGTGTCCTCTTCGATGCCGGCAGGAACAAAAGTAGCATCTTCAGAAACTACTTCGCCGTCCTTTGTCCAGTTAGCAAAGGTATACTTGTCGTTCCAAGGAGTTGCTGTTGCACCTTCGAACGCTGCGTCTTCTTTATTAATATCAATGGACTCAGATTCTTTTGAAACTGATCCGCCGAAGCCTGACTCATAAGTAACAGTGACGATCTTCTCCTCGCCTTCTGCTGCCTCAGGCTCTTCCTCAGGGTCTTTTACCTCTTCCTCACCCTCAGGATTCTCGGGATCCTCACCCTCTGGGTTCTCGGGATCCTCTTCGCCGACTTCCTCGTCGACTCCATCTATAACCTCTTCGGGTTCCTCGGGGGCAGGAGCAGGTACTTCTTCCACTACCTCCTCTACCTCAGGAATCTCCTCGGAGATTTCAGGTGCAGACTCTTCGGGCTCTGCAGCCTCTTCGATCGTTGTTTCTCCCTCTTCCGCATAAACCTTAGCTGTTGCAAGATCACTACCAAAGGTTGTGATCACAAGAGCTAATGAAAGGAGAAAAGCTAAAAATCTGTTCCACTTTCTAAACATTTAAATTACCTCCCTCATAAGATAATTTCTGTTACTTTAAAAATTTTACAAAAAGACCTATCATACTACCCATCATATTGTGACCAAATTTTGTTCAAAATGTGTTCAAATTGTGTCCTAAATTCTAAACTTTTTATAAATTGGCGGTTTATAGGTTCATTGTATAGGCTTTATCGGCAACAGAATTACTATATATAGTCAATTTATTCGATTTATTAATATTCTGTTATCATTTCTTTTCGTTTATTTTATTGTTTCTTAATCGTTTTCGTTCGCTTTTTCGCTTATACTATATCTTGTAATTTAAATAATTGTGTTGGGAAAAAGAGTTTTGTTTCTCGAGTGGGATTGAGAAAGAAGTATGGAGAAAAAGGGTATGAGAAATTTAAAGAATAATAAGATACGTTTGATTGATTGTGTTTCAGACCTGGCTCTGGCAACAATCATACTGGGAATCGCCATGATAATATTCGGTGGCACAATGATCGCTGGAAGCGCCATGAGCATGATGAAGGGCTACAGCCTCCTGGGCGGCTCATCACACCTGCTGTTCTTTGCAGTAACCCACGGAATCGTGTTCATAACAGATGGTATACTGCTTTCAATATTCTGTTTCCTGGTTGCCACCACAAGCCCCCTGGCAAACTCATTTAGCATGTTAAGCGGATTCGCATTCTTTTGCATGATACTCGATACTACCGCCCTGATCATGGGTGCGGCACTTGGAGCGAATGCCTTCGGCGTCGTAGTTTCCGTCGCAGGCCTTGCAATTTCAGGAATCATCGCATATCTGATCAGGAAGATGCGCGTTACTGCCGAGAGAATGAGACAGGCACAGGCTTTCAATGTGGTTAGCGGACTGAAGAAGGTTGGATGATTGGGCATTACTGATTGGAGAGGAATATTAATATAAGAAGGAGCAGCCTTTGTACCAATGTCATTAAGTTAAGGGTCGCGAATCAATCAAAGATATAATAAAGAGAGACTGATAGCATTATTTCAGTCTCTCTTTTGCTTTTTATGGTATGCCTAATAGGCAGACGCTAATCTGCCTAATCATAATTATGAATTCAAGCACAGTTATGCTACTCTATATAAGAAGCCACGGAAAACTCTTGGCGCGAAATTTCGCTCCCAGTTCCTATCTGGCCGAATTGGCAAGAGGTTCTTCGAAATAACGGCTTCCAAAACTTGTAGCGTTGTTTTTCTGCGGTAATATAGTCTGCACATATGGACTGCTACTGTAAAGTTTGCTTTA
>NZ_AUIZ01000011.1:0-135654 GCF_000423965.1 Butyrivibrio sp. VCB2001
TTCCACTCCATAGCTATACCTCCAGACAATAAAAATACCCAAACAATGGGTATTTCAACTGTCATGTTGAAGTCCATCATCTGGGTATCAGTTTATTGGTATGCCTTCTCTGTCAGATACTTATGTACTTTTTTCGCTGCAGCCTTCTCGAGGCCCTTGTGTCCTTTCTCAAAGTCTTTTACCAGATTCTCAATTGCATTCGTGGCAGACAGCCCCTGATCGTCGAAAGCAACAGCATTGTCGTCAGCAGATTTACCAAGCCACAGCCTTTTTCATATTCGCATGCTCTGTTTTACTGAATTGTAAATCTCTCAAGGTTTCCGTTGATGGTATCAACCGCCTCGGATACTGAAGATGCTGCACTTGCAACAAGTTCTGAGGATGATGCAACACCCTTGGCAGCTTCTGTAACTCTTTCAACATTGTCGGCAATTTCCTGAGTTGATGCCGACTGCTCTTCAGAAACTGATGCCATATTTGTTGCTACATCATTAACCTTCTCCATCTGTCCGGCCATAATGGTAAGTGTATCATTGGCCTCTGATAACTGCTGTGTAATCTCCTTAAATGTAGAAGCAGCATTATTGATAGATTCAGCACTTGAGTTGATCATCTGAGTATTGGTCTCAGATTTCTCCGAAAGCTGCTGAACTCTTGCTGACATATCCTTGATGATGTCTGCAATCTGCTTTGTAGCGTCTGCTGAGTTCTGAGCAAGCTGTCCGATTTCCTGAGCAACAACAGCGAAGCCCTTTCCTGCCTCTCCGGCTCTCGCAGCCTCAATGCTGGCATTGAGTGACAACAGATTTGTCTGTGAAGAAATGGAGTTGATAAGATCAACGATCTGATTGATCTTCTCAGCAGCCTCATCAACACTTGAAACCGCATCCGCCATATCCCTCATGGAATCAACGATATCATTCATCCCGTTTGCAACACCTGCCATCTCATGCTGTCCGGAATCAGCTTTGGTAACAAGCTCGTTCATTGTCTCTTCAATCTGCTGTTCCTGCTCTGTTACATTAGCAACTGTCTGAGCTAGGACTGTAGCATTTTCTGCAACTTCATTGACAGCCTGGGCCATATTTTCAATGTTTTCACGAATCTGATTCATGCTGGCTGACTGCTCGTTAGCTGCTCCCTCAAGGTCTTCAGCTGTACTCTTGGAGTTCTGTGCATCATCAAGAAGTCTGCCCGAAACATCTTTAATCTCACTCAGGGACGTTCTCATACCATTGACAAAGTCGCCCATGGCATTGTTCATATAAGCAATTTCGTCATCACCGTTAGATGATATGTCAACAGTGAAGTCACCGTTCGAAATCTTTTCAATATTGCCTGTGAGGCTTGTAACAGGGTTCTTAATAAGTTTTCTAAGAACAATGTTCATTATTATGATTACAGCTGCAACAGAAATCACAATAACAACTGCAAGAATAGCAACAAGGCTGATAAGTGCTGAGAGCACCTCTTTTTGCTTAGCATAAGCTATTACAAACCAGTCAGTACCACTTACCTGTGAAGCAGCGAGATAATACTTTTCTCCGTTTATCTTGGCATTGACTACTTCATGAGTTTCTTTTCCCGACTCTTCTGCTACATACTTGCCAATAGCGGTAAGGAACGGATCATCCTGGATATCAGCTACATTATTTCCACAAACATCTGCATTTTTATAAGTAAGCAAAAGCCCCTGACTTGTGATCATCATAGCTCCGCCGGTTTGATATATCTTAACGTTACCAAGATCTTCCTGAACACTTGATAAGAACATATCGGCTGCAAAAGCACCTTCTCTGCCATCCTTAAGATGAACACGTCTTATAACAGATGCACAAAGCCCGCCTGTAACCTTATCAAAATAAGGAACATCATAGTAATAGAACCAGCTGTTTGTGTACGTCATTGCTTCCTTGTACATAACATTTTCTGTACAATCTTCTATTTCATATGTTGGATCAGCCGGATACAAAAATGTCTTATCATTAAGCATTACATACGTGCCGGTTGGAAGAAGCGCGTATCTGCCGACTGTTCCCGCAAGATATCCCATTATTTCTTCATTGGAGGCAAATTCATTCTGTTCAACTGCATCTGCCACAGCGTTGAGGTAATAGAATGTAGAATTGAGCTCTCTGTTTACCTTACTGGCATCTACAGAAACCTCGTTTTCCAAAGAATTGTAAATAAGATCCTTGATCATTGAATAACCAAGAGAAAATGTGATTCCCTCAGCTACCAGGATTGTGATGAGAAGCATTGTAACAAACAGTGCAGAAATCCTAGCGCTGATTGCCTTTGGTGATGCGCCTGCTTTCTTAGACGTATTGTCACTCATGATATACCTCCATATAAAACATGAAAATGTCTTACAACGACTACACTATTTATAAGTATACACAATGATTATTAATATTATATAAAGTAAATATGTAATCGTTATAAAAAACATTTCTTTTTTACATGAAAGGCTACTCAAGATTGGAAAATACTTCGTTAGCTCTTTTAATCTGAGCGAAAAAACTGATGTAATAAACCACTGCCCCGGCGACATAGGGAATCGTCACCGAAACGAACATGTCTTTGTAGGCTGATGGAGCATTTTCCGTAAAATGTCCCGCGATCCAAATGCATAAAAAGACAAATCCTATTAGCGCAAGGTACTGCCCGATAGCCACGGGAATAAACGGAAATCGTTGCAGATAATAGCGAAGCGAAAGCACGAAGGTTGCCAGGACAGAAATTCCCAAGCAGGTAAAGATGTTTTCGGTATAATACCTGTCGATAAATCCTGTGCTCTTTTCGAGCAGAAGCTTACCACATACAACAAGTGTAAAGGTGATACAGACGATGGAGATGAAATTGTTTCTGTTAATTAGTTTCATTTTTCTTCCTCCCCTGTAGGTTCTTTAAAGCTTCATAGAACTCTGCTCTGTAGCCTCTGTTCATCACAAGGCACTCGTCGTTCTTAAGATATATGAGTGTCCTCATGTTCAGATCTCCCTGAAGTCTTTTTATCTTATAGAGATTTACGATGCAGGATTTGCTGATCCTCACAAAACCTGCGTCTTTATGATCATCTATGATTCCCTGCAAAGTTTCTTTTACCTCAATACAGGTATCCTTGGTATAACCAAATGTCTTCCTGTCCACGGTCTCAAAGTAGAATATGGCAGAAAGAGGATGCGTCACCCTCTTTCCATCCGTGGTTCCTTCTATGTATTTCAGCGCAGGCCTAAGTCTTTCAAGCACCGCAGCTGTCTCGCTGTCTACCACATCATAGTGAAGTTCTAAGTAGTTCTCCTCTATGTTTTCCTCTCTGGTCTTAAGAAATTTCATTTTCTCCCCTTATAAAATGAACATGCTGCAGAGGAACAGGTAGGAAAGTCTTAAATTCCTTCTTGTAAGAAGATATGCTCCTCCGAAGACAAATCCTCCAATTGCAGTGTATATACCGGTCACAAGGGATCCCTTTGTAAACCAGTGACCAAGCCCCCATGTAAGTGCCACCACAATTCCTCCATAGGGAATCTTATCATTTTTGAACCACTTTTCAAATGCATACTGGCCAAAAACGATGATGAGAAGTACAAGAAATACCTCTGCCAGATAGTAAATGTACTGGAATGTGAAAAGAACCGGTCCCTTCTTACTGAATTCTTTGAGGACTTTGCTGCCGTCCCAGTCAAGCCATGTGGAGATCAGGCAAAAGGCTGTTCCTATGATGAGGAGTACCCACTGGGTTAAAGACATTTCTTTGGCGCCCTGGATAAGGCTCTTTTCCCTAAAGTTCCTGATGAGGTCAACTCCTGATTTACGTGCGCATTCCTTGATAACATACAGTCCGCCGAGTACCCATACTATAACTGTTAATGTCCAGTGCAAAATGCTCTGCCACATGTTAAAACTTCTAAAGTCATATCCATATACGTTTATCTCAATCACATATGCGAGTAAAAGCTCGAATCCGATAACGGCAAAAGCCTCTAAGGCATAGCTCAAAAAATCAAGTCCCTGGAAAAATCTGTTTTTGTCTTTTGAAAGTGTCATTGTTTTCATTGTGAAAAGCTCCTTTGCAGTAGTTGTTGTTTCATCTGATAAACATACCTTACTAGGCCCGGAGCCTTGTTACAATGCCTCATGTACTAAGTTGCAATCAGAGATGCTTAAGTTGCAAATAGTGTGACATTTCTGTGATAAGGGAAATCATATAATCATCACAAGATAAAAAAAACTATCGTAATTGATAGTTTCTACTAAATAAATAAAAAAGGAGATGAAAAATATGAGAAAGATGAATTTAATCATAGCAGCTATTGCCTGCGTAGCACTTTGTGCATCTGTTTTAACAGGATTCAAGTCACTTGCAGCAACAAATGAAGCAGCTCAGGGAAAGACACTTGGCGGATGGGAAGTTGCAGAACAGAATAACCCCGTCATGATAAATGAAAAAGACAACGATCGCATTGAGACAGTACTTAAAGGAAGTGGTGACAATTTCAAAGTGCTTGATCTTGTCGCAACACAGGTTGTATCAGGAGCAAACTACATGTATCTCGTATATGGAACAACAGCAGACAATGCAGTTCCTGGTTACTATTTCGTAACAGTTTACGAGAATACACAAGGAATCGATACAATAATCGGAACTACACCTATTGATGTAAATGCCATTCAGACTATTGCACCTATGGGAAAAGGCATGGTTGGCGGATGGGCAGTACGTGGAACAGGAAAGCCCGGTATGCTCTCTGACCAGAACGCACAGGCTTCCTTTGATAAGATTAACAATGAAGCTGTTATGTACAATCCGATCGCACTGCTTGCAACACAGGTTGTATCAGGAACCAATTATAAGGCTCTTTGCAGAGGAAACGATAGTAATCTTTATGTAGTAACCTGGTACAATGATCTGCAGAATAACGCAAGCTTCACATCTGCTGAGTGCGTTAATATCGGAGCATATTCAGGACTGTGATGATAATATGTCCGAGATGTCTTTTACCGAATCAGCAATAAACGTTGCGCCGGATTCTCTAAGGCTTTCGGTATTACCATACCCGTAGGTAACAGCAATGCTATCTACTCCGGCCCCCAGGGCACCTTCGATATCATATTTGGTATCACCAATCATAATACATTCATTCTTGTCAAGGCCGTATTCATTTACGGCCTTTTCTATTAGTCTCTTTTTGTCAGAGCTGTGGTCCGTTAGTTCTGGTGCGATTATGGCATCGAACAGGTCTGACATTCCGATCTTCTCGATTATCATTTTTGAAAACTTTAGGGGCTTGCTGGTCACAAGAAGGACTGTTTTGTTTTGGGCTTTCAGATTCTGCAACAGCGCGATGATGCCATCGTAAATGTCGACATCATACATGCGCTCTTTTTCATAAATATATCTGTACAGGGCTACTACCTTGTCGCAGTCCTCTCCATGAAACTGATACTCTCTTTCAAATGAATCATACAAAGACGGCCCGATGAAAGTTTCCAGCTTCTCTTTGGGCTGATTTGTTATTCCAAACTGTTCCAGTGCATATTCAACTGATGATGTGATCGCTCTTCCGGAATCTGTCACAGTTCCGTCAAGATCAAACATTATATTCTTATACATTTCTCTCCTCGCATTTTGAGCCCTGGGGACGGAGTCAGTGGCTCATTTGTGAGCCCTGGGGACGGAGTCATGGGCTCATTTTTTATGTCATGTCACAGGCTAAACAGGCTCATCTGCTCATACTTATCAGGTAGTTCATTCATATAGCTGAAGCAATCTTCCGGCTTGTACATGATTTTGTTTGATATGCAGAACTTTTGAAAGGTCTGCATTAGCTCTTTTGCATTAGGACTTGGAAGATCATAGGCGTTTCCGTAACGCGTAATATAGCGCTCCTTCATTCCGGGAAAATGCTTATCCAGCGCTGCATAATAGTATTCACGGTTGCCCTCCCGAAGCGTTAGTCCCATGCCGAAATCTATAATACCCTTTACACCCACGCGTGCGCAATCCTTAAGTATTGATGTCAGGTTTTGCTCAGTATCATTGATAAACGGTAGGATTGGCGTGATCCATACGATTGTTGGGATTCCTCTTTTCTGCATCTCTTCGAGCACTTCTATCCTGCGCTTTGTATTGCACACATTGGGTTCCAAGATGCTGCACAGCTCATCGTCGTAGGTTGTGAGGGTCATCTGCACCACGCATTTTGCGCTGCGATTTATTTCGTCCAGGAGGTCTATGTCACGAAGGATTCTGTCGGATTTGGTCTGGATGGCAAGGCCGAATTCATACTTTCTTATAACTCCCAGACAGCGCCTAGTCAGGCACAATTCATCCTCGCAGTGCATATAGGGATCTGACATAGAGCCTGTTCCTATCATGCACTTTTTTCTCTTGGACTTCAGTGCTTTTTCCAGAAGCTCCGGAGCGTTGCGCTTTACTTCTATATCCTCAAATGGATGGGTGAACTGATAGCACTTGCTTCTGCTGTCACAATAAATACAACCGTGGGTGCATCCACGGTAGATATTCATTCCATGGCGCCCATGGTTTTCTGTGAGAATTCCTTTTGCTTCAACAAAGTGCATTGTGTTCCTCCATTTTTGAGCCCTGGGGACGGAGTCAGGAGCTCATTTGTGAGCCCTAGGGACGGAGTCAGTGGCTCATTTTTATTTTCATATTGCTTTTCTTTTTCAACAATTGTATAATGCGTTTTAAATTAATATCAATCACAGAGTTCTTCTGTGAGCAAAGGAGTAGATTATGCCAAGAAGGCCAAGAATCATGAGTTCAACTGGCATATATCACATCATACTTCGTTCTGTAAATCAACATCTCATCTTCGAAGAAGATTCTGATTATCAAAAGTTTCTCTACATTCTTTCAGATTGCAAAATGAAATATGACATTAAGGTATATGCATATTGTTTGATGGATAATCATATCCACTTATTGTTAAATTCCCCCGCGGATAAGCTTTCTGTCTTTTTCCAAAGCCTGGGGACAAAATTTGTACGATGGTATAACAACAAATATTTGCGTACAGGACATCTCTTTCAGGATAGATTCCGCAGTACATCAGTAGAGAGTGAAAGAGCTTTTCTTGCCGCAATAGTTTATATACATAACAATCCGGTCAAAGCAAACATGTGTCGTTATCCATCAGAATATCGCTGGAGCAGCTACAACGCTTATTATAGTCAAAAGAATTCTCTGATCGATGCAAGTCTTGCTGACAAGATCGCCGGTGACAGAGATTCTCTTCACAGATTCTTCTCCAGAGCGACAAATCATTCAAATGATGAACTTTTTGCAGATGATCATAAAATGCAAAAGCTCTTTCTGACCGATGAAAAAGCCCTGGAAGTCTTTATATCAACATCTAAACTGACTTCAACATCTGAAGTAAATAACCTTAACAGAGTACAACGAAACCGCTTGATTTGCGAGTTGAGAGACAAAGGCTTAACCATAAAGCAGATTGCGAGGTTAATGGATATTTCTTTAGCCACAGTAAAACGACTGAGCAAAATGATCCCTTGACTCCGTCCCCTGGGCTCACAAATGAGCCACTGACTCCGTCCCTAGGGGTCATTTCGCAATCTTCAAAAACTTTTTGTCGTTCATCTGCTCATTGGTGACATATTCACCGTCGCAGAAGAATGCGTAGGTCGTTATGGGTGTTGGCGCGTTTTGCGCCTCTTCCTTGCTGGTTATCTTAATTGCCTTGAAGGGGATATTGTGCTCAGCGGCAGTTTGTTCAAGAATCGGGACATACTTCGCATTGAACGGGCATTGGTTTGTATAGTAGAGAACATAGCCATTTTCTTCTATGTGCGGGTGTTTAGCGCACTCTTTGAACTGTGGTACCACGCTGCCTTCTGCAAATGGCAGGTACCACAATTGTATCCCGTTGTCTGCTTCGTCACACACTGTAAAGCCTTTGTATGTAAGGAACTTCGGATCAGCCAGGAAAGGCTTTTTCTTAGCTGCAGCCAGAATACATAGACCAAGCTTTCCCTTCTCTTTGCTATCGCAAATGCAAGAATCAAGCAGCTCGGTAGAATATCCATGTCCCTTGAATGCCCCTGATACCCACAGGCAGTCGATATACATATAATTATCTGCAACAATGGGAACCCAGGCATTCTCAGCAGGAATATATTCAATGAAACACTTGCCTCGCTCTGCGCTTTTTAAAAACACAAGCCCTTCATCAAACCTCTCGGCAAGCCATGCCTTCTTGGATGAAACCTGCACATCTTTATTGTTTGAGATAGCACAACAAATGTGCTCATCTTCCAGATTGTCTTTTGTAACCCTGACAAACTCCATTTACTCAACCCTCCTTAAGTTTTATCGGATGCCTGATCACGGTTCTCAGTTTCTCAGGCGCCACCTTCCTTGCATCGCTTAAATAGATCTCGTGATGATGTCTTTTGTCTGTAATGTCCAGTGCATACCCCTGCTCCTCCATATACTCATGCAACATCGCTACAGTCGCAGGCTCATCATCATATGGTCCGACATGCATGCATTGGACGCAGATTTCCTCTTCCAATGTCATAAACTCCACCTTCGAAAAATCCTGCTTTTTCTTAGATGTAGCCTCTGCAACTGCCCAGTCAAAATCATCCTTTGTCACAAAATCCGGGAGCCGTATCGCAGAAATCCAATTAAAGCTTTCCTTATGTGCATAATCTATGCCTTCAACTCCGTCCTGCCACCAAAACCCTTCAAGTGGCGGTACAACATAATCGAAATAGCCTTCAATTCTATGGTCGCCCTTCTTACTCATCTTGATGGTAAAAGAGATTGCGTAAAGAATGCCAATTGCTCTTTTATAATCACCGTCTTCCTCATTAGGGTCGCCAGTACCGCGCACGGCAACAAAATTCATCTTAGGCACAGTTACAATTTCCGGTTTTGATGCCGGCATATAAAATTCTTTAAACTCTTTTTTATAATCAAACGCCATAGTTGATCCTCTCCACCCCCTCCAAAAAATGAGCCCCTGACTCCGTCCCCGGGGTTCACAAATGAGCCACTGACTCCGTCCCTAGGGCTCACTTTGCATCCTTGGTTTCGTAGGGTTTGTTCCAGGAGCCGATTTCAATAAGATTTCCCTCGGGGTCTGCGATGTAGCATGTTCGCTGACCCCAGGGCTCAAGCTCAGGCTCAAGCACCGCTGTTGCACCACCTTCCACTGCCTTTTTGAACGCAGCATCAACCTCCTCGAATGTATCAACATAGAGCGCAATCTCAGAATGTCCGTTAAGTCCCTTTACATACTCATACTTCCTGTTTGTCATCTTCTCGAAATCCCCTCTTCCATACAGCAGGAAAAGAGTTCCATCCTTAACCAGATAAACATTGGAGGTATCCTCTGCCTCTTTTATCTCAAATCCCATAACATCTCTGTAAAATCTAACCATCTTCCCCATGTCTTCCACCATAAGTCCAAATCCATCAAGTCTCATTTCTCATCCTCCTTATAAACATCATTCATTTTCCTAACGATTTCAGCCAGTCTCTGTCGTGCTTGTTTCGGCTCAAGAATCTCCGCCTTTTCTCCAAAGGTCAAAATCCACGTAACAAGGTTCTCCATATCCGTGTAATCCGCCGTAAACAGCAGCTTTCCATCCTCCTGCTCTATGAAGCGCGCGGGGCCAAACTCTTCTACCAGGCGCCACTTCACGTCTTTTGTGAAAAGAGCTTTCACCTTTATTCCACCCGGAAACACCTTTTCAGTTGATAGATCCGGCGCCGGAACGCTTCTGCACTTAAACTCAGCATCCGACTCACCCACCTTATCCATGCGATTTAGCTTAAACAGGCGAAAGTCCTTTCTTTTAAGGCACCATCCCCACACGTACCAGCTGGACCACTTGAACACCACATAGTATGGCTCAATCCTGCGACTACTCTCTCCGCTCTGGCTGTAATACTTAAAGGTCAGTATGTGCCTGTTTTCAATGGCGCTTTGTATAGTTTCTATCTTGGGAGCAAGCGTATCCCGGTACCAGGACGAGAGATCAATAAGAATGGAATCACGGCCGCTCACAAACTCAGATGAACCTGCACTGATCTTTTCCATGAGCTGCCCATAGTATCTGCTGCCACTGATACTGTCAAGGCTTCTGAGGCCGGCAAGGATCACCTGCATGTCTTTTGACGTAAGAAGAGTCCTGTCCATCCGGTATCCATCCATGATACTGATTCCGCCGTGGGCGCCCCGGGTAGTTTGTATCGGAATCCCGGCTAGGCACAGATCCTCTATGTCTCTGTTTATGGTTCTCTTTGATACTTCAAACCGCTCTGCCAGCTCAGGAGCTGTAGTTTTCTCCTGCTGAAGCAGCACGGAAAGTATCCCGATCAGCCTGTCTATCTTCATTTTCGCTCTCTTTCTGCTCTCAATATCTATGATATCATGCTAAACATGTCATCTATATGTCATGTTTATTATAACAAAAAACCGGCAAAGATTCTCACCTCTGCCGGCCGTTTTCACCGCGATCTCTAACTATTTCTTTTTCACCTGAAGCTCTGCAAAAGACACATAGTGCTTAATCACAAATTCTTCCCCTGCATTTTCTTCAAGCATCTTCATATGCTCTTTATCCCAGGTCTTTAGCTGCTGTTCATTCATTGCAGCTCCAACTCCTCTGCACGCGCGCATTCTGCCATGCCATCCTTCTCTGGTAAAAGACACATCGACTCTGAATTCATCTCTTTTCACCAAATCAAAAGATGACAAAAGTGCATCCGGAACATAAACCGGGTGGATCGTATCTCCGTAAGAAGACCAATTCGGATTGTGCTTTAAGATGATCTCCTCACTCTTTCCGGCAATCGGATCTTCGTATGGAAGCCATCCCATATACAGGATAAGGAGCTTTCCTCCGGGTTTAAGCATCTTTGCAAACCTGTCAGTAATTACCTCAGCGTTCAGATACCAGATGCACTGGCACACGGTGATGACATCAAATGTATTGTCTGAATAGCTGACTTCTTCCGCAGAGCACGTGTAAAACTCAATGTCCATCCCCTGCTGATCTGCAAGCTCTTTTGCCTGAGCTATCTGGTTTTCCGAGATATCAGTCCCAATCCACTTAGCACCGTACCTGTACATGTTGCGCGGAAGGACTCCTGTTCCGGTTCCAATATCGAGCACTTTCTGGCCATCTTTGCAAAGCCCCATGTCCAGAATACACTGATAGAACTCCTGAGGATAAATGTCACGGTATCTAGCATAATCCTTCGAAGTATTCCCCCAATCAAAGGACTTACCATTATCGATGTCCGAAATCTGCATACCTGCTCCTCCCTTCAAGTCTACAATCTATATACATTCTATTCTATACTATTTTGAGCCCTGGGGACGGAGTCATGGGTTCATTTTCAGAATTTTCTGAAAATGAACCCATGACTCCGTCCCCAGGGCTCAAAAATGAACCACTGACTCCGTCCCTAGGGCTCATATCTGCTGGCCATACATAAGCTTTCTATGTTCGATTGCCTTTTCCGTTAGTTCTTTATTAAGTTCCTTGCGTTTCTGGCATTCTTCGATCTGTTTCTTTTGCCTTGCTGCTCTCTGTGCTCTGCGCCTTGCATTATCATTATTGGCCGGTCGCCTCCTGGAAGATCGCTCGCTTCGCATTTTCTCAAGCAATTCATCAAGCTTCTCTGCTGCGCTCATAAGCTCGGATTCCCTACCCTTTATGGCAAGATCAACGTGCTGTATAGTTCCTGCTCCGCCGTCTTCTTTCAGATAAAATCCGGTCTTTCTTACCTTTCCGTCCAGAACGCCATCCGTTCCGTCTATTGTAAATTCAGTATCCTCTGCTCCAAGAAAAATCGCACCAACTCCCGATTCCTTAAGGCTCTTTAATTCCTCTTTTCCGTCATCGGTCTTACTCCAAACCTGAAGCTTTTCAAAGACCTCATCACTCTCATCAATCCAGCCATTTCCATCGCTGTCATACTCAGCAAGATCCTTAAAACCATCACCACTCTTAACACCAAACAGCTCCGCGCCATCATTTATCTTGCCATCCCCATTTTTATCAAGAGCAAGAAATCCGCTTCCTGCCTTTGTCATGGAAATCTCATCCTGCTTTCCGTCAGCATCCAGGTCGAACTTAAATTTCTTATCACTAAGTGAAGCCACCTGCTGCCCGGTATTTATTATCAGTGGATCAAAGAGACTGTCCATTGGTGATGACATTGCAATAAAGGTATCGCGCTCTTTCTTCCGCGCCATCGCAACATCTACATCAACCTTGATTTCCCTGCCATCCTCAGTTGTGATCCTGCCCGTTGCCTGATAATCCGCCTTCTCCTTCTCTACATGCTTTTCTACTATTCCTGCAAAAAATCCGCTTGTCCCTGCGCCGCTGCTTTTCAATTCCTTTTGATAGCTGTAATTTGCCTTGGAATAAACATCACTACTCGCTATCTTCATATTCTGTTTACCTCACAATTCCAGCGCTTTACTGTTACATTACAGGTATCGACTATGAAGATATCCGGATAAATAGCTAATGCATCAACGGACATTTTAATGTAGTGAATAGTCATCTTCTGTGCTTTGGAGCATAACTCTAACCCTGAATACCTTATTCTCTGAACTGATATCCATTGTCCCAAGGTATTTATCCGCAATGCTCATCACACTCTTTAGCCCAATTCCATGAAGCTCTCCATCGGTTTGCTGTCTCTTCCTGCTCACTATATTGCTATCCAAGTCTCTTTTCAGCATTCCGTCAAAAGAGTTCTCGGCTCTTATCAGGAAAAAGTTCTCCTTAAACTCTCCCGTAATTTTTATGTACCTTTCGTTTTCCGGGATTGCTGCCACAGCTTCCATAGCATTGTCCAGCAGATTGTTCAATATGATTCCCATGTCTGTAGCGCCAATACCACTTTCTTTGGGAAAAGAGAAGTCCGCCCGAAATTCACATTTTAGATTGTCCGCCTGGCCTGCTGCCTCGTTTATCACTATATCGGTGACTGGGTTTCCTGTAGAAATCCGCATGCTATTCGTGCTCAGTTCTATGTTCATTTCACCAAGAAACTTCGAAGCATCTTCATATCTTTTATTTTCCAAAAAGCTCTTTAGTATCATTAGTTTTCCGGCCATATCATGCCTGAGTGTCCTGATGCGGTCATGATATTTTTCTGTGTATTCTATCTTCTTCCTGATAAATTCCTGCTGCTTAAGTTCCTCCTGAAGTCGCAGTTCCTCTTCCTTGAGCCGTCTGTACCTCTGCCAGGTAGCAATGGCAGATATCTCGCCTATGAATAATAGCAGTGCAAGCAGAGGAAGTGTAAATACCATTCCTCTCTTTTCGTCCAATAAAAAGAATACCTCTTTCTCCAAAGGAACCACCATGACATCGGCAATCATGTAACAGATAATGTACGAGACCGCCGAATAAACTGACAGATAAAGAGCTTCCGTCCAGGACATGTCATATTTCTTTTGGCAGAGTTTTCTTACTACCAGGTATTCGCCAAAAAGTGTAAGTGCCATGAAGACAATCTGCGCCACTATAAGCACAAACATCCAAAGCCACAAACGCTCTATGGCACCGTCCTTTGAATAATTAATTGCTCCTGTGACCTTATCTGTAATTTCATTGAAGATTGCGAAGTTTGCAAGATACCATACGTAAAAGACATTGTTCCACAAAAAGAAAACAAATATCGAGTGAGGCAGCACTTTGGGATTGATCAGCCAAAAGACTATGGCTATGACGATAAGTCCGATGAGGCTGTACAGTCCTCTTGTTGAGAAAGGTATGGCAAAGAGAATTAGCCCGATAATAGTCATGACTGCTGATATCATAATTATCTTTGCTCTGTTCAATATCTCTTTTTCCAGAAAAAGATCCAGAAACAATCCCAGAAATGCTCCCCTGATAAGAATCATGATTATTCCGTATAACTGCTGAGCTATCCTTATCTGTTCTTCGGTCATAACCCCTCCGCTTTTTAGGATATGTAATCCATATATGCTTTTACAAATTCCTGGTATTTATATTTGGACATTATAAGTAGATCTCCGTTATCTATCTGTACCTCAGACCTCGAGTACCCTTTAATATGCTTCATATTAACCAGATACCCCCTGTGGATTCTGAAAAATTCTTTTCCCAGTTCCTCTTCAAGTCCGGCCATCTGTCTGTAGATTTCATAGCGTTTATCCTTCATATGCACTACTGCTTTTCTGCCTGAGCTTTCAACATAGAGAATGTCTTTTACCCTCAAAGTCACAGACTCTTTTCCAATCTGCACTGTAATGAAATCCTCTTTGTTGTGATATGAAGTTTCGCATATGAGCTGTGCGTCAAGTCGTTTTAGCTCCTCAATTGCCCGGTGCAGATCACTCTCAAATGTATCTTTTGAAACCGGCTTTATCAGATAATCAAAAGCCTTTACCTCAAACGCATCTCCCATTCTGTCAGGGATTCCGGTAACAAAAATGATAAGAGGCCTTGAAGCGCGCATACTCTTTCCGGTTGCCTCTATTTTCTTTTCCAGCTCTTTTGCTGTCTCAAAGCCATCACTCTTATTCAAGGCAATATCAAGGAACAACACATCAACCCTAAGGCCTTCATCGATATCCTTTAGCAGCTCTTTGCCACCTGAGTATTCCTTAACCTCTGCCCCCGGCGTACTTGTCCTTGTCCATTCGCGTAAAAGACATCTCACAGGCTCTTCATCATCACAAATCGCTATACAGTACTTATTCATATTTCATCCTCTTGTCTGTTTATGCATAAATCATAGCATCAGAACATTTGCGTAGGCTTTATCCATGTCATGAATAGACATTTTTATGTTACGAATGGGCAATTAAAAAGCGCATCATTCCAATGTTTTCATTCCATTGAAATAATGCGCATCCTTGATTTTGAGCCCTTGACTCCGTCCCCGGGGCTCAAATCTGATTGTCTATCGCACTTCCCTTTACGTCGTTCGAAAGAAGGCTCAGCTTGTTGAGAATATTGTTAATCTCAGAGTTGACCGTATTCTGTGTATCCTCCATGGAAGCACCCTCAGAAATAATGGTCTTTTGCGTACCTTCGGCATCCATCCGCTCTGCCTCAGCTCGCTCGCGCCTTGCGACAGCTCTTTTTGCATCTGCGCCGGTCCTCTGGCTCTCTGCAGCATGTTCCTTGATGTTCTCGATCATCTCCTGCTGCATAGCTTCTTTTTCAAGCTTCTTCGCCTCTTCTTTCTTCTCTTCTTTCTTCTTTTCCGCAGCCTCTTTTGCCTCTTCTTCGCGCTCCTTCTGCTCTTCATCCACATGCTCGATCATTTCCTCTGTCAAAAGAGCTACCGTCTCATCATTCGAAGCCTCCATGATCTCCTCAGCTGCATCCTGTGCCTTGAGCATGTCCTGCGATTTGAGACGTTCTCTTTTCATATCTGCATATCCCTGGACATTTCCGGCCTGCTGAGCCTTGGCCTGATCGATATCAAGCGCATTCTGCTGATTCTTCGCCACATAGTAAAGAGCCTGCTGCTGATACTCGGACAGCTTTCCCTTCTCCTCATCGGATAGTCCGTCTTTGGAGTAATTCATTTTAAAGGCAAGCTGTTCAAGATTCTTATTCTCTTCGCTGTCCGGGTCTATCCCATATTGTTCCTGAAGCTCTTTTAACCTGGCATCATTGTCCCTGGTATCAGTGCGCTTCTCATTTATCACGTCCTGCAGGCGCTTGATCTCATCCTTGATTCCCTGCATTTGCGCATCAAGCTTCTTCTCGCCTCCAAAAGCATCGGAGACAACCTTAAGAGCCTGCTTTCTTGCAAGCCCCTGACGCTGAGCTATAAGACTCTCGCCCTTAAGGTTTGCGCCGGAAATCGAATTCATGTTGCCGTTCTTATTCTGCGTATTTGCAGCGCCTGAAATTATCTGCGTATTATCATTTCCCTGAAAGGGGTTCTGTTGTATTCTCATAATTTGTTACCTCCGAAATGAACCCATGACTCCGTCCCCATGGCTCATTTTTGATCCCTAGGGACGGAGTCATGGGCTCATTTTTCATGAGCAAATCTAAATATCACTTCTCTACATCTATAAGTGCCATAAGCTCTTTTACGTCTTTATCCAAAGCGTCATTTATATCAGATTCCCTCTGGAATGGGTACTGCGCAGCATATACGGGCTTCATGATGTCCTGATAAAGAGCTTTAATCTCAGAAGCAGCGTTTTTGCCGGTAATATCAACTGCCCTTATACTGTCGCGGAGCGTTTTTATCAGTTCCCTATCAGTAGCAATGTCGGTGCTGGCATATCTTGGTGTTCCAGATTCTGTAACGCTTCCGGGCACCAGTACTTCAACTCCAAAGTATCTGCCTGACTCAGGATCATCGTTCACACGTGTGGTTCTTCCCGAAAGCATTTCGCTCTGTCTTTCCACCAGACCATTGTTGTAATCTCTCATAGCCTTGCTGATCACCTTGGCCTGATCTTCATTAAATCCCGCAGCAGCGGTGTTTTCCACAACCTTCTGCGCGACTTTCATCTTGGCATAGTCCCGATAGCTTAGGTATCCTGCCTTCAGCTGACTTCCGACACCAGTCACAAGCTTTCTGGCCGCGTCAAACTCTTCTTCGGAAAAAGAAACTCCGCCTATCTTGTACGCACCTTCAGCATTCTTGTTAATCGGAATCTCTGTTCTGTACAGAGAACTTACCGGATGGTTATTCCAAGAATCTCTGACTTTCTCCAGTTCTTCTGCTCCAAGCGCAGAGATAGAAAGCGTAGCTGCCGTGTCACCAAAAGCTACGTTTGATCTATCACTGAGCTTTTCATGAATTGCCATCTGCAAACCACCATCTTTATTTTCAGGTGAAGACTTTGCCAGCTTCTCATCTCGCTGCTGTTTCGCAGCATAAATTTCCTGACCAATGTCTTTTACCTGTCTATCCAGCGAAGTAATATTGATTCCGGTCATGACCATCTACCTCCGTGTATATGAACGACATAACTTTTTTTCTGTTATATCGGCATATAACCTTTAGCAACTTATACTGTTCCTTTCTCTTTTGAACTGTAGTAGTCCTCAAACAGCTTGTTCGCCGCATTCATGGTTTCCTTGCAGATTGAAGGAAGATCTCTTCCCCAGGTCTTTGTTGCCTGCTTGAAGCCCTTCTCCATGGCCTTTTGCATCTCTTTCATCTTGTCCACGTCATCGCCGGCAAGAGCTGATGCGAAATCAAAGAGCCTTTGGGAAGTCTGCTTTACGCCGTAATAGCCGTCTTCTGAAATATCTTTTTGCGCCTGAGCCTTGGAGGCAGCATCCACCTTGAAATTGCCACCGGCAAGCTGCCTCCAGAAGTCATCGCCCTTGGCTGTTCCATAAGCACCTACCTGACCTTGCAGCGTCTTTTGCACAATGGAAATCAGATTGTTCCTCTGCTGTTCCTCGGCGGCCTTGAGCTGCTGAACTATGGCTGCCCGGTCTTCTTTGGACTTCTTGTATATAGCCTTTTCATCATCCTTCTCGCTCTTTGCTGCCTTCGCATTGGCATCCTGCTTTTCGTAGATAACTCCGGGCTGTGCTGCGGAAGATGCTTTCTCTTTTTCCTTATCATCATCCTTGATCCACGCCGGCTCTGCGCTGCTATTTAGGCCTACATAACCCTTCGTTCCATAATTTGTGTTGATTCCTATGCTCATAAATGTTACCTCCTTGCATTTATTAACATTTGTTAATCTATTCTTCAAAAAAAATATCTCACACCCCTACATCAAACGTCCCACCTGTTTCTGCCGGTGCGCTCGTCGTTCCCGCATCCATAACTGTCATGTCCACACCTCCCAGCGATAGCATCACTCCGCTGTCGTATGCCCCTGCTCCCGCAAAAGAGCTTTTTCCGGCATTCTCTTTTTCAGATTGGAGCCGGTCAAACAGTGCCTTCAAATACTTAAGATCCGCCTTCAATATGTCTCTGGCTTCATCAGATCTGTGCTTGACCTTGAGCTGCTCTAAGTCCTCAGGTGTCATGGATCCTGAGAGAGCCTCTGCCATTTCATCAAGCTCCTCGTCCAGCTCTACCGTCTCTTCCGCCATCTCCATCATCTCATCGACGCTGAGCTCTAACTTTTCCATAAGGGCTTCAAACTCGGCCTGCTCAAGCTCTTTTATCTCTTCCTCGGACGCTGCTTCATCCGGCGCTTCTTCCGGCTCAACAGGCATTTCCTCCTCAGCCTTGATATTCCTTTCCGCAGTCTCTTCCATTTTCAGGTTCTTCTTTTTCTTATCGCAGGCTCTTTGAACCATCTCGGCATGGAGAATTGCCCTCAGTACCTCTTCTTCATCCACGTCCCCGTTCTTTAGCTGCTTTTTCAAAAGAGCTATCTTCGCCCTGATACTGTTCGATACCTGCATGGCTTTTGTGGAGGTCTTAGCCTGCAAGACCTGTGATGAAACCTGCTTAAAGCTATATAGTGCCGGTTTCTTTTTCTTGCCGGTCTGCTTGGTTGGTCTGCAGATTCCGATGGTTCCGACATGATTGCCGTATGCATCATAGAGTCTTTTCCTGTAATGAGTTGTGTTGCCACTCACAGTGACTTCCCATCCGTTCACATAACCACCTCCTGTTCCCGGTTTTCAAAAATGATCCCCTGACTCCGTCCCCAGGGGTCAAAAATGAGCCCTTGACTCCGTCCCTAGGGCTCAAAAATGAGCCACTGACTCCGTCCCTAGGGGTCATAACCACATGATGAGGCGCTCGAAGATGTCGATGTCTGAGTGGTTGGGGATAATGATGATGCTCTCGTTGATATCTTTTGCATCGAGCTCTCCCCAGCTTACGCTGCCACCGATTCCGGGGATCTTGTAGTAGCCGCCCACTGAGAAATAAAACCATCCATCGCCGCTTTTTGCTTCAGGGTACTGCTCAAGAAGGGCTTGGGCGTTTATTGATATATACTCGTCGTCATAATATGTCACAATGGACTGGTCGTCATCTACAAATATAGAATCCAGATCACCTGTATAGCACATGGAACAGACCGGTCCCATGTCATTGGTTCTCTTATAGGAATTAGCCTTTATAAGTCCGATCACAGCGCAAACCACCATCACTAGGATTACAGCCCCGCTCAGCACAGCTTTCGGATTGTATGCCCTTTTCCTTACTATCTGCTCAAGTCTCTTTCTCAAGGCCTTGTAATTATCATCCGTGGTAAAAGACATTCCGCTTTCATATCCAATCTTTCTCCCGCTATCAGACATGTCTTTTGCACAGTCGAGAATTACGCGTCCGTAAAACCCCGTATCGATGTTGTTTCTCTGAATCGTTACCAGATCACAAATATCTTCAAGATCTCTTTTCAAATACCGAACTCCTATATGAAGCAGGACATTGGGCCAAAGAAGAGTCCGAAGAATATCGTAAGCCAGCAATATCCACAGATGTCCGAGCCTTATATGTGTCTCTTCATGCTTTATCACAACGCCTCTTTCTGCACCTTGCAAGCTATCCGGAACTACAATAACCGGCTTAAAGCATCCCAGGCAGAAAGGCGATGCTTTACCCGCAAACACTTTGACAGGATACACGGATAAGTGATCATCTTCCGAATCGGTCATGAACCTGATAAGGCGTTTTAGTCTGACGCGCCTATAAATAAGCAGTGCTGCAAATGCTATAATCCCAGCCATATACACTGCACATATCCATCTATGCTCTGACAAAAAGCTATACCACCTGAATATGGTATGCACACCAACTCTTGTCTCAAAATAAGCTCTTAGTTTCCCGCAAAATAAAACAGGAATCAGCATGCACCACAAAGCAGCTCTGCCAAAGACATGCCCGGCAAACACACTACTCCTTAAGGCCATGATAATTCCCATTACAAAAATTGATATGATCGCACAAAAACCAAGTATGGTCGAATAATAAACGCATACAAATTCAAAGACATTATGCAGTTGTTCAAAGAACATTTGCATTCCTTGCATAACTGCTCCCTTGCTCATCCATGAGACTTAAATATCTTTCCTGGCTTTTTTGAGGATGTCCTCAAGCTCTTTTATCTGCTCCGCCGACAGCTTTCCGCCCTCCAGCAAAGTAAATGCGGCTGATAGTCTGTTGCCCTCAAAATAATTCTCCACAAAAGCGCTGCTCTTGGCTCTCTGGCACTCCTGCCTTCCCCTTGCAGCACTGTAGTGATAAACTCTTGCATCATCCGGATCGACCGTATATGTGAGCATCCCTTTTTTACACAATCTGTTTATAAGGACCCTGACCATTCTCTGGTTCATCTTGGAAGATTTTGGAAGTGCATCGGCTATCTCCGCAGAGGTAAGATCATGCCCGCATCTCCAAAGCGTCTCCATGATCATCCATTCACTTTCACTTGGAAGCATCTCTTCTTTTGGCATACCATCCTCCTGTATATCTATTATATCGGATAACATATGTTAATAATTAATAGTTGTTATTCAATTTTTTTCATTTCATACGACGCTTCTACTTCCAAGCCCTATCACACGATATCTTTTGAGTCCCGTTAATACAAATCCCAGGATTATCGAAGCCACAGTAGGCGTCAGCCTGATATATCCCTGCTTTGATGAAGAGTATATTGATATACAAAAAGGCTTCGGATCACTCCGAAGCCTTTATAATTTATACCATATTCAGTTATTGTTCTTTATTTATTTCATTCCTTCCCAGAGCCGTTCTTTCTCGGTAAATGCGACCGTTGATTGTTTCGATATCTCCGGCTTTATCGCCTTTTCACTGATATCATCGGTAAACAGTGCAGCTCGTTCAGGTTCTGCATATATTTCCTCTTCCTTTGTGACATGAGTTTTGATCTTTTCCAAATCATCCATAATCCTGCCCTCCCAAAAGAGATATATTAATTTATATCAATATTATACCACCAATATTTGAAAAATGAACCCCTGACTCCGTCCCCGGGGCTCAAAAATGAGCCCTGGGGACGGAGTCAGGGGTTCATTTTAGAATAGGCTGAGTTGGTTGTCGATGTAGGATTTCATCTCGACGTCGTGGATTATGTCGCCCTCGCGGTAGCCTCCGATAAGGAAAGGCGAATCGGGATTGTGGAGCTTCATGTTTCGCTTAACTGCCTCGATGTCATTGTTTGCGTAGCAGTATCTGCAGAGATGTCCACAGCTGTCATAGGCTCCGATGTCACCTGAGAGGTAACATGCGCACTCTTTTCTTGCGGGCTTTTTATTTGGGACGATGAGCTTTGCTCCGATGGCTTTTTCGTAAGTCTCAATTGTCATACAGCCTCTGCAGTCAGCGCCGTACTCCGACAGAAACTCGCCCTCTCCGCAGGGCTTTACCACCATGCCATGAGCTGTAGCGATCTTCACGATCTCTTTTCCCAGAAAGTGCTTATTCTGCCTTGCGACAGAGCTTACCTCAGGGAAATTTCTTTTCACCTTCTCATACAGATCAATAAAGCTGATGACAACAGTCTTGGTGTACCCATCCAGTGCAGCAGCCATCTGCTCAAAGGCGCGCAGATGATAGTCCACAGTATACCTGTCATTTACCAGTATCGGGTCATATCTCCATCCGATGCTGTTAATTCCAACCATCTTCGAGAGCGCCTTAAAGTCCTCCAGTATCTTATGCTTGTCGGGAACTCCCGGCTCTATATCCCTTCCATAGGGCGTTATCGTAACGAACCAGTATTGTCCGTAGTCCTTTATCACATCCATATACTCAAAAAATGGCGCAGGATTCTTAGAGCAAAATCCCACCACATCTACCGTGTCAGGACTAAGCTTATACCTGCTGACCCTTTCTTCATTAAATGGATTGCGGACGCAGACTTCTCCCTCTTTAAACCTGTTTGCAAGCCACTTGGGGTAAAAAGCAGGAATATCAGTCCTCTGTCCTGTGTTGATTATCATAAAAGCATTTCCTCAGTTCAACCAACTTCGTAACGACTAAATCATATATACAGATTATATCTGTTGCAACTCAAAATTGGCAAAGGACATCCTACTATGTTAGAATTTATACGCCTGAAAAAACAAATAAAAGGAAATATTATGAAACTACAAGACCTTCTGAAATTTGAAAATATAGTGATCCAGTGCCACGACAATCCTGATGCGGATGCCCTTGCTTCAGGCTTTGGGCTTTATACATATTTTAAGGCCGCCGGCAAGGATGTGCGTTTTATCTACAGAGGACGAAACAAGATCCAGAAGAGCAATCTTATGATCATGTTAAAAGAACTTAAGATTCCCATAGAGTATGTCCCTGACTACGACGAAGAGCCTGAGCTTCTGATAACCGTTGACTGCCAGTACGGCCAGAGAAATGTGACCACGTCAAAGGCGCAGAATATCGCCATTATAGACCATCACCAGAAGACCGTTGATCTGCCTGAGCTTTCTGAGGTTCGCAGCAATATCGGCAGCGCATCCACCGTTGTCTGGGACATGATATGTGCGGAAGGTGATAAGGCAAAAGAGCTGATAAGCACAAATAAAAAGCTCTCCACTGCTCTATACTACGGTCTTTATACCGATACCAACAAACTCTCCGAAGTATCCCATCCTCTGGACAGAGATATGATGGATGAGCTTATCGTCAATAAGAGCCTTATTGTCAGAATGAGCAACTCCAATATCTCTTTAAAAGAGCTGAAGATAACCGGAAAGGCTATCCTCGGATACGAGTTTTTTGATGACAACAGATACATGATAATCCAGGCTGAGCCCTGCGACCCCAATATCCTTGGAGTAATGAGTGACTTCTCACTGGAAACTGCAGGTGTTGATGTCTGCGTCGCCTACTACGAGAGCCCTGAAGAGATCAAGTTCTCTGTAAGGAGCTGCTCCAAGGAAGTTCATGCCAACGATCTTGCTGCTTTCCTTGCTGAAGGCATCGGAGGCGGCGGTGGACATATCTACAAAGCCGGCGGATCCATCCGACCCGAGAAGATTGAAGGAAAAAGTGCAGACGAAATACTTAAAGAAAGACTCCGCCTTTACTATGACAGCTATGATGTAATCTACGCCTTAAAGACCACCCTTGATACAGCGGAAATGGGCAGATACAAAAAGCTTCCTCAGGACAGAGGCTGCGTTAAGCTCACCGATGTTTTCCCTGAAAAGACTCTTGTTTCCATCAGAACTCTTGAGGGAGACGTAGACATAACCGTTGAACCGGATCTTTATATAATGATTGGAATCGAGGGCGAGATCTACCCTATAAAAGAAGAAAAGCTCCTAAAGAGCTATACATTAAAAGATAGCCCCTACACAGAGGCTCTTGAATACCCGCCAAAGATCAAGTCTCTTACTACTGGCAAAAAGAAATCCATCATGGAGTTTGCAAAGACTGTGAGCACCACAGATACCTCCTGTATCTATGCAAAGACTCTAAAGCGCGGCGCAAAAGTCTTCACAGCCTGGGACAGCGAGAAATACTACCTTGGAAATCCGGGCGACTATATTGCCTGTCGTGAAGACGACCCTCATGACATTTATATTATCAGAGGGTCGCTGTTTAACAGATTGTATTCAGAAGCTTAATTATCCGGTAATTCCGTATATGGATTTCTGCTCCACTGACATCTCTTCACCATGAAGATAATCCTTTGTCTTCTGGATCAGATCATCCACAGAATAATGCTTAAAGTATCCAACGACACCTTCCGTAGACTTTTGGTCATAACCGTAAGTTAAGAAGGTGTCTGTTTTTTTGTCATGGCCAAAAGAGTTATAGATACATGTAACTTCGACCCAGGTATCTGTCTCCACCACATCTGTGATATCGCTGTTTTTAAAATAGAGCAGACCCTTTTCACTGTCATAGTCAAAGTATTTATTCGAAACGAATGACGATCCGATAACAGAAAGATCACTTTTTCCCAAAAATTCAAAGGTCTCTTTATCATAGCGGTAAAGCGTTCCATTAGTGTAAGCCACCACTATGATCTCTTTTCCGTCAGCGTCTATAAAGGTAATATCCATTGGTGCGACTCCACCACAGAATATCTCACCAATAATTTCACCATCTCTTCCTATGAGCTTTATAATCTCGCTGTCGCTTACAGCAATGATACTGCCATCACTGTTTGCCGAAGCCAGGACTGCGTCTCCAAAACCTTCTCCTAAATCAATCTCAGTAATCGTCTCTTTAGACATATCAGCCAGAAGATCGGTATCTGCATTAATATATACGCTATCTATCTCCTCAATGTAATATACATCGCTAAAGGCGGTATTAAATTCAACCTTTTTCTCTTCTCCTGTGGCAAGATCCCTTTGAACAATTGTATATTCAAATCCTTCTCCGCTATTGATATAAACAAGCTTTCCGTTTTTCAAAAAGCAATACGGCTCATACTTGCTGTAATCCTCGTTGATCACCTCTTCCTCAAGCGTCATGTCAGAAAGATTGACCTTCACTATTCTTAAAACCAGTCCTTTACTTACAGCCGCATAAAATGTGCTATTATTCGATCCGATCAGTCTATAGCTATAGGACGGAATATCTTCACTCAAAACGCACTGACCCATATAGGTCTTCTCTGCCGGATCAACAAAGATGATCTTGGCTCCTTCACCTTCATCATCCAGAATCGCCAATACATCTTCGGTTAGCAAATAGGTATTGCCTGTTTTAAAATCAGGCACCTCATCAATAAGTTTCCATTCTTCATCATAGACCTTGGTGCCATAGTATATTACCTGTCTTGCATTATCGCTTAATGTATAGACTCCTCCCCCGACAAGAGCATCTGACAGATTGTCCGTAAATCTGTCAAAGACAGATACCCCTTGCTTATCCCCAAACGTTGCCGGAGCTGCTGTGGCTCCGCCTTTGGTAATAAACATCGGCTCTCCGTCCCCATCATTATCGCTTATATCGATAATCGAATCATTGGTATTATAAGTTCCCAGTATCTCTCCGGTCTCTACATCCCATATCCTGCAGGTGTCGGACTCATAATAGGCAATCTTTCCGCCCGCCAGAGGAAGAAATTCTGCGTTGAAATACACGTCTGTAGCTGTAATTTCAGATGCCCATTTCTCACTAAGATCCTCTATGGAAATACATTTGATCTCTGCCTTGTCCTCCGTTACAAATCGAAAGTTCATGAGCTGAACGCTGGATCCGTCCATATCTTCCTTGCATGCCAGATAGATATTGTCACCGGCCGAGACTATACTTGTAACCCAGCTGCCTATCTCATCGTTTACAAGCTGCTCCCCGGTGCTAAGGTCATACTCATGCAGACTGTAAATATAATTATTGATATCTGTCTTGTTCGCCAGAATATAGATGAGCTTTGTCCCATCTTCAGACATAACAAAATCAGTAGCATCAATCATGTTAGACTCATCCCCAAAAAGAGAGAACGTTCTTTTAAGCTTCCCGTCATCTGCAGAAACAATATCTACATTTCCCTTTGCTCCGGGAAGAAGAAGATCACCTTCGGGCAGCACAAAGACATCATCGACAAAGAGCTGTTTTGACTGTTCATCCTCTATTTTCCACAAAAGTTTGCTCTCATTAAGATCAAAAGCCGAAACGCTTCCCTGGCACAAGAGTATCAGTCTGTCATCTCCAAGGAAGAAGAAGCCTGTTCCTTTGTCGGCAGCATTGTCCTCATAAAGAACCAGTTCATGGCTGACGTCTGTCTTCCAGGCCATGACAACACCGTTCTGATCCATGGCAGCAAAATATGAGCCTTCATCAGAGAGTTTAAAGCTCTTTACACGCCCAGGCATTCTGTAATTCCAAACAGCACCTATATTGCTGCCCTCAAGTGACACATAGGAGTAAGAAGCCTTGGTGATAGCTCTTTCAGCCTCGGGAATTACAGGCCTTACATCCTCATCACCTTCAGGAAGAGATGCCAGTGCCAGTTGCATAGCTTCAATTCGGTTCGCATTATTTAACTTTATTTCGGATTCGTTTGCCAGATATCTGGACTGATTCTTGAGCGACTCCAGATAATTCTTTTGAATAAGCGCATTGGAGTGCATCATATACGCTATAAAACCAAGCGTTAACGTAAGCGCACCTGCAAAGATCGCATTCATTCTGCGCATCTTGTACTGACGCCTTCTGTTTATCAGCTCATCATAAGAACAGCCGATAAGCGCCGCAGCAAGCCTTGGAAGTTCCTCAGCCTTGGCCTTTCTGTAAGGCAATCTATAGTCACAGGAAAGCGGCTCATAGGGGATTTCCCTGATATGCTCTACGCCGTTTTCGTCCACAAAAATGTCTTTTCCCTTTAAAAGAATCTGCGGAATAACTTCGTTTGGTTCACCATCGCAAAGTACCGTAAGAATCCGGTTAATCGGATGGCTCTGCAAAAAGTACTCAATCTCCCTCTCAACCCAGGTTGAGAGCTTGGTGTTATGAGAACAGATGACAATCAAAAAGTCAGAGTTTTCAAGCGCCTGTGATATGGTATCCCCAAGGTCACTGGTTATTGGAAGCTCGTCCTTATCCCTGAATATCCTCTCTATCTTTTTTACTCCGGTAGCCTTCTGTATCTTCTTAGGGATATGAAAGCGCTCCAAGTCCTTTACAATAGAGGCGGCTATCTTATTATCAAGGTCTGCATGCTTGTAAGAAATAAAAGCATTGAAGTGATTTATCATTACAATCCTCCGATTTAATATCTCCTCTTGCGAATATAATCCTCCGCCACGGACTGATCGTAAACCTTCTCATCTGTGATGATCCTGAAGGGCATCTGCTTACCGCTGCAAAGGTCCCTTATGGCCTTCATGAGCTGTGGTCCGATTATCGGGTTACACTCAACAGCGCAGCTGAGCTCTCCTCTGACCATAGCTTCAAAAGCCTCCGTGGTGGCATCCACTGAGATTATTTTAACATCTTCATCGGGTTTTATTCCATGGGCCTTAAGCTCCTCGATTGCGCCAAGGGCCATGTCGTCATTCTGGGAAAAGATAATGTCGATGTCCCACTCGTTTTTCTCAAGGTATTCTCTTATTACCTTTTTCCCACCGTCAAAAGTGAAATCGCCATAGGCGGAATATGATATTTCATATCCGGGGTTCTCTTCAAGGATTTCCCTAAAGCCCGCATCTCTCTCCTCTGTGGGAGATGCACCGACATTGCCCATGATCTCCATGATCTTCATGTCGCCGCCCGTGCTGTCCACATTGTCTCTGATCCAGCGCATGGCTCTGCGACCTTCCTCTACAAAGTCCGCCCCCAGATACGTCGTTGTCAGGTTCTCTTCCCTGTTCTCCACAAGGACATTTCTATCTGACATTATAACGGGAATGCCTGCTGCCTTGGCTTCTCTAAGGACCTCATCCCAGCCGGTCTCAACAACAGGAGATACTACTATAACATCAACACCCTCTTTTATAAAGGACCTTATTGCTTCAAACTGTTTCTCCTGAGACTGGTCAGCAATCTCCATGTGCAGATCAATGTTAAAGGCCTTAGCCGATTCCTCAATGGATTTGGTGTTGGCAAGACGCCAGTTACTCTCCTGTCCTACCTGAGAGTAGCCGACTTTTAGCTTTCTGCCGTCATCTGATGTATCGGCATTTATGCGGTTTACGTTCTCTTCCACGTTGCTCTTGTCAATGATATTGCTGCGAAGTATCACCTGCTTGGGAACTCCGCTCTCATTGTTTAAGATTGAAAGGGCATAGTCAATGGCTTCCTTACCTCCGATAGGGCAGGAAACGGTAGCCATAAGCCTTCCCTGAGACACCAGATCGATGCCTTCATCTGCTCCCTTAAAGCCGTCGCAGTCAACGATCATGACCTTATTTTCGAGTCCCAGAGCCTTAAGTGCATCGCAGGCTCCAAGTGCCATTGAGTCACTGTAAGCAAATATTATATCAGAATTCTCAACAATGTTTTTGGCTGTTACTACGATATCATAGGCAGCATCTTTGGACTCTGCTGCCAGGTATACTTCATGAAGTGTGATACCGGGCGCGTTCTCAATAGCGCCTTTGAATCCCGATAGTCTCTCAGTTCCCTGAACTGACGCAGGATTTCCCTGAAGCACAACTACATCTCCGCCTTTTTCGCCCAGGAGATCTATGATATAAGATCCGGCCTGCTGCCCAATAACTTCATTGTCAGGTCCGATATAAAGAGTGTAGTCAAAGCCCTCTACCGATCTGTCCATGACAATTACAGGTATTCCGCTGTCATATACCTCTTTTATCTTCTCTCCCATGATCTTCTCATCACAGGGAGAAATTATTAGAAGATCCATTCCATAGCCAATGAGATTGTCGATATCCTGCACCTGTTTGGCAGCGCTTCCTGTGGCATCGGTAGTTACGATCTGGATATCCTCATACTTCTCAGTCTCTTCCCTGAGCTCATTTATAAGAGCAACTCTCCACTCTTCTCTCATGTTAGCCTGAGATACACCTATAATTGATGCAACGCCTTTTTGGCTACCACTGTCCCCTAAGGGAATCATGTGGCAGCCTCCTATGGTAAGCGCAGTGAGCACCATCACAGCCAGTGCACTTAATATATGCCATTTTTCTTTTAACATCTTCATCAGATTACACCGGTCTCCTCTTCAAAAAAAGGTATGTATATGGATATGCGTGTGCCGATATCCTGAGTACTCTCAACCTCTACGCTGTAGTTATCCCTGTATCTTTGCTGGAGTCTCTCTTTTACGTAAAAAAGACCAAAGCTCTGGTTGTCATCCACCTTCACATCGTCTGTGCGCTCGCCGGTCTTTAAAAGGTCCCTAAGGGAATCTCTGGTATTTTCATCCATTCCCTTTCCGTCGTCCTCAACACTCATGCAGATCCTGTCTTCGATTCGATGCACAGAAATATTGATGTGTCCCGTTCCCCTCTTAAGCTTAATGCCGTGGTAGATGGCATTCTCAACAAGAGGCTGAAGGATCAGCTTTGGCACTTGCCTCTGCATACAGTCCTCGTCCGCATCTATTTCGAATAAGAGCTTGTCTTCATATCTGGTTTTTTGTACATAGAGATAGCTGGAAATATAATTGATCTCTTCTCTGATGGTGATATAGTCCTTGCCGTGGCTAAGGCTTATCCTGAATACATTGGTCAGGGCATCTACGAGACTGACAATGTCTTTTGCCCCGTGTTCTCTGGCCATCCAGTTGATGGTGTCCAGCGTATTATATAGAAAGTGAGGCTTGAACTGTTCCTGAACTATCTTCAGTTCAGCCTTCCTCTTAAGATCTTCTTCATGTCTTACTCTGTCCAAAAGCTCGCGGATCCTCACGATCATGTGGTTAAAGCTCATGCCAAGGTCCGCGATCTCATCGCGAGAGTTACTTTCAAACCTTAGGGACAGATTTCCTTCTTCCGTCTGCATCATAAGGTTCCTAAGGTGCTTGATGGGTCTTGTGATATTGTCTGAAACCCTGATTGAAAGATATTGAACCAGTAAAAGAGTTGCAACCAGAATGACAGCAAAAACGCCTATCATCCTGTTGTAATCGCCCATAAGCTCGTCGTAGGAGGTGACAGAAACGGTCTTCCATCCTGTCTTTTCAGATTCCTTGTACCTGATAAGGTACCTTCCTCCATCTATGTCGACGGTCATGGTCTCATCTTCGTCGGTGAGCCACTCGGGCCTGATCCTGTATACTACCTGATTTATGGGAGTATAGACCATGTGGTCCTCTTCATCCAGCACGAAAACAAATCCCTCGCCGCCTTGCTGGGATTCTCTGATGGCTGAGGAAATGATGCTGTGCCCTATATCCATAAGAAGCACGCCTCTAGGCTCACCTGTTTCCTTGTCCTTAACGGCCTTTACAATGGAAAAGACATCGTCCACCGAGTAACCTACGTCCGTAGTGATGTTTCTTCCTGTGACCGTACTTATCTTGTGACTCTTATCAGGGTCTGATAAAGCCACCTTGTACCAGTTCTCCTTTTGAAAAGAGTCCCTGGATATTCTGGTGATACCGGTGCTGATATATCTGTCATTGGAATCAGCATAGAGCATACCGGCTATCTCGTCGTATCTGCCCATGATGTTCTGCATTGATCTGCTTACGATCATTGCTTCTTGATCCCAGTCATCTCCAAGGTCCGCCGCTGCGATCTCATCTGATACCGTAAGGACCAGCTTGTCCAGATCCTCCATATAGGTATCAAGAGTCTGACTGACCTGTATTACCGTCTGAGATGTGCGCTGGGTCACATTTTTCCTGGCTTCCCGGATTGAGAATAAAACTCCCACGATTCCCAGCAAAACAAAAGGGATGAGGGCAATGAATATCTGCGACAGGATCAGTTTAGTACGTATCTTGGTTATTCCTGATCCTGTTTGCAACTTATTCATTACTCTCATCCTCATTAAGCAAAGTTTATTTATGCTGCTGCCAGCTCTTTTCCCTTCATGGCTTCAGCTCTTACAGCTATAATTCTCTGAACCACAATAAAGAAGCAAAGAAGACCTGCAATAGTAACCTTTGTCCACCAAGTATTGAGATTCTCATAAGTGACAATTGTCTGGATAATACCCTGGATCATCGCGCCAACGGCTGTTCCGAATACTGAGCCGACACCTCCCGTAAGAAGTGTTCCGCCGATAACCGCTGATGAGATGGCATCCAGTTCCATTCCCATGTTCTGCAAACCATATCCTGCCAGTGTGTAAAAGCTAAATACAACACCTGCAAGGGATGCGCAGAAACTGCTTATAATATACGCCCCAATCTTGGTTCTTGCAACATTGAGTCCCATAAGTTCTGCGGACTGCTCACTCCCTCCGATGGCGTAAACTGCTCTTCCGAAAGGTGTCCTTTTAAGTACATAAAGACCTATAAGAAGAACTGCTACAAAGATAAGAACGTAATAGTAAATCTTTCCGTTCAGGGCCTTGGAATCACCTAGCTTAATCTGAATTCTTCCAAGTGCCATAAACTTAAAGAAAGGATCTGTGATCGGTATAGATGCCTCACTGATTACTACGCAAAGTCCTCTCATAAGGAACTGTCCTGCCAGCGTAACGATAAAGGGCTGGAGTCTGAAGTAGTGGATAAGACTTCCCTGAACAGCGCCAACAATGATACCGATAAGTAGTGCTACGGGAATGACCACATAAGACGGGATTCCCTTCTGCAGGCTGTAAGCCATGAACACTCCGGTAAAGGCAATGGTTGATGAGATTGAAATATCAATACCACCGGTAATAAGTACAAATGTAATTCCAATTCCTGCGATCATCAGATACGCATTGTCATTGAACAGATTGAGGAACGTTGACAATGAGAAGAAATGATCGTATCTGACCGATCCGAAGATAAACATGATCAGGAAAAGAACTATGGTCATGGTAAGTGATATATTTTTGATTCGCAGCTTTTCTTTCATAGTGCAACTGCCTCCTTCTTCTTACTTTCAAGATTCTTCTTGGCAAAGAGCAGTTTGAACTTACCTGACTGTGAAAGGCAGATAACTATGATCAAAAGAGCTTTCAAAACCCTGATATATGCTGCCGGAACACCAAGTGCCAGAACTGTTGTAGTGATACTCTGAACGATAAGCGCTCCGATCACACTTGCAAATATTGAAAATCTTCCGCCCATGAGGTTGGTTCCACCGATTGCTACTGCAAGGATGGCATCAAGCTCGATGTTAAGACCTGCGTTGTTACAGTCAGCGCCTTTGATTCCCGCACTCTCGATAAGTCCTGCCACAGAAGCAAATGCTCCTGAAATGGTGTAGATTGCAAGAAGGTATCTGTTTACCTTGATTCCTGCAAACTTTGAAGCCAGTGAGTTGCAGCCGATGGACTCAAGGAACAGTCCGAAGGATGTTCTGTGAACAAACAAGAGCAGGATTCCAACCAGGAAAAGAACTATGTACAGCGGGAAAGGAAGTCCTAAAATATAGCCGCCGTTGATGAAATAATACGCATCAGAATTGATGGTGATGATCTTTCCGCTGGTGATGAGCTGAGCTATTCCTCTTCCGGCTACAAGAAGTATCATAGTTGCGACAATGGGCTGGATCTTTATCTGTGCTACCAAAAATCCGTTCCAAAGTCCGCAGATGATTCCTGCACATACGGCAAGCAGTATCGCTGCTGCTACGTTTCCGCCAAGTCCCGGAAGAAGATTTCCTCTTATGATACTACAGGCAATGGCTCCGCTTATGGCCATAACCGAGCCAACGGAGATATCCGTTCCGCCTGTTGCAAGAACCATGGTCATACCTGCAGCCAGGATCATGAGCTTTCCGCCGTTTCTGAAGATATCAATGATTCTTCCGTAGAAGTGTCCGTCAACTATTGATATGGAGAGGAATTCTCCCCTTGTCATTATCGTGTTGAACAATATGATAGTCAGGAAAATGATCACAGGCCAGAACGCCTGATTCTGCGTTATTTTATACTGCTTATTTTTCATTACTTTTCTCCTCCTGCCATGATCTGCATCACAGCTGTCTCTGAGATGTTATCCCCTACTACTTCTCCTGCTTTCTCCATGTCTTTTAATACAACAATCCTTCTGCAACATCTGAGTTCCTCGTCGAGTTCTGATGATATGAAGAGTACAGCCATCCCCTGAGCTGCAAGATCTATTACTATCTTCTGGATCTCAGCCTTTGTACCGATATCGATACCTCTTGTGGGCTCATCCAGCATAAGAAGCTGCGGATTTGTGGCAAGCCATCTTGCCAGGATCACCTTCTGCTGATTTCCTCCGGAGAGGTTTTTTATCAGCTGATCTGCATCCGGTGTCTTTATCTCAAGTTTTTCTATGTACTCGTCGGCGATTTTCTGAGCCTCTTTCTTGGATATCTTTTTAAAGAGTCCCTTCTTTGCCTGAAGAGCAAGTGCCATATTGTCCCTGATGGAAAGGTCCCCGATAATTCCTTCCGTCTTTCTGTTTTCAGGGCAAAATGCAAGGTCTTTTCTTATGGCATCTATTGGATGCTTTAGGTGTACCTTTTCCCCATTGATATACAGTTCACCGCTGTTTACCTGATCTATTCCAAACAGTACTCTTGCTGTCTCCGATCTTCCTGAACCAAGAAGTCCCGAAAGACCAAGTACCTCTCCCTTTGAAATTGAGAGGTCCATTCCGGATATGCTTCCCTGGTGTGATACACCTTTCATGGAGATCAGCTCATCGCCTGTTCTAGTTCCCTCTTTTTCTGCCTGACCTTCCTTAAGAGACTGATTAAGGACTGCATAGTCCTTACCGATCATTTTTGATACCAGCTCCATTCTCGGAAGCTCAGATGTCTTGTATGTACCTACATAAGTGCCGTTTCTAAGGACTGTGATCCTGTCTGTAACCTCATATACCTGATCAAGGAAATGAGTTACAAATATGATTCCCATACCTTCTGCTTTAAGCCTTCTCATGATCTCAAAGAGCTTATCTACTTCTACCTTGGACAAAGAACTAGTGGGCTCGTCCAGTATAAGTACCTTAGCCTGTATGTCACTGGCTCTTGCTATGGCAACCATCTGCTGAATGGCTACGGAATAGTTATCGAGCCTCTTGCTTACATCTAGGTGCAGATCAAATTTCTTTAGTAGCTCTTTTGCATCTCTGCTCATAGCTGCCCAGTCGATTGCTCCCATCTTTGTCTTAGGAGCTCTTCCGATATAGATATTTTCTGCAACAGACAGGTTGGGGCAAAGATTTACTTCCTGGTAAACCGTTGATATTCCCACCTGCTGAGCTTCATTTGTAGATTTGGGATGGATCTTTTTTCCCTCAAGTAAAACCTCTCCCTCATCTCTCTCCTCAACACCCGTAAGTACTTTTATAAGTGTGGATTTTCCTGCACCGTTCTCGCCCAGAAGAGCATGGATTTCTCCGGCCTCAAGTTCGAACTGTACATTATTTAAGGCAATTACCGCTTTACCAAAGGTCTTGGATATGCCTTCCATTGTTAAGAGTTTTGTCTGACCGCTCACCCTTCTCCTCCTTTAAAAAATCCGCTCCGGAGTGTATCGGAGCGGATTATTCTTACTAACTCTTTACTGATCAATAAGCTCTTGAATCGATAACGTCCGCAGCAATATCTGATGTGAATACGCCGTCAACTGACTTAACCCACTTCTCAACAGTCTCGCCGTTCTTAAGCTTAGCAGCTGTCTCAAAGAAAAGTGGTCCAAGGAGAGGATTGCACTCTACTGTGCAGTTAGCCTCGCCTGCTACCATAGCCTCGAAGATTCCCTTAACACCGTCAACAGATACTGTTACGATATCTTCTCCGGGCTTAAGGCCTGCTTCTTTGATAGCTTCGATTGCGCCAAGTGCCATGTCATCATTGTGTGCATATACGCCAACGATATCAGGATTTGACTTAAGGAATGACTCCATAACTTCCTTACCCTGTGCTCTTGTGAAGTCACCTGTCTGTGATGCTACGATCTCGATATCAGGATAGTTAGCAGCGATCTCTTCATCGAAACCTGTCTTTCTGTCTGTTGCAGCAGAAGCACCAACTGTTCCCTCAAGCTCTACGATCTTACCCTTTCCACCGATGAGCTCAGCCATCTGCTTAGCAGCTTCCTTGCCCTCTTCGATGAAGTCTGAACCGATGAATGTAGCATAAAGGCTCTCATCTACATCAGCTGTTCTGTCAAGAAGAATGATAGGGATTCCTGCATCCTGTGCCTCAGCAAATACCTGATCCCAACCGGTCTCAACAACAGGTGCAAGTCCGATAACGTCTACGTCCTGCTCGATGAAGCTCTTGATAGCCTTGATCTGGTTCTCCTGCTTCTGCTGAGCGTCAGCAAACTTGAGTTCAACTGTATCTGTATGCTCTGCAGCATATGTCTGAATAGACATTGTCTCAGCATCTCTCCAGCCTGACTCCTGTCCGATCTGTGCAAAGCCAACTACGAGCTTCTCGCTTCCTGCATCATCTGTAGCAGGAGCATCTGCCTTAGGTGTCTCAGCCTCTTCTACTGTTGTAGCAGGAGCTGTTGTAGCTGCAGTCTCAGGAGCAGCGCTTCCACAGCCTGCGATTGTTGCAGCAACCATGGCTGCACACAGAATCGAACTAACTAATCTTTTCTTCATATTATCCTCCTTATTTGGCCCTTTCCTTATAGGCCCTTTCGTTGTTTACAATACTGATTCTAGCTAAGGAGTAAGGAAAAGTATTTAGACTGATTTGTCCGAAGTTTATACTTTTTTAACTTATTGCCGCTCAGCTAATTATTCCTCAGAGTGCAGAACAGCTCAGCCCCGCAGCTTACAGTAATCGGTTGCTATATCGAACCTTGTGCATCCAGAAATCTGGCTGCATACAAGCCTTTTACATGTCACAAGGCTTCAAACACCCCGCCCTACCATAAAAATCATCCAGAAATCAAGTTGTATGCAAGTCTTTTACATGTCACAAGGCTTCAAACTACCCTTCCTGCCATAAAATGCATCCAGAAATCAGGTTGTATGCAAGTCTTTTACATGTCATAAGGCCTCAAACTACCCTTCCTGCCACAAACTCAGCTAGTCCCAGCCTGAAATCTGTGGCAGACTGTAAAATATCAGCTTCGGGACATGATAAAAGCTTGCACAAGGGACTACCCCTTCCTAGAATCTGTGGCAGATCAGAAAATATCGTCTTCGGGACATGATAAAAGCTTGAATAAGGGGCTACTCCTATCCGAAATCTGTGGCAAATCAGAAGATATCGTCTCCGGGACATGATAAAAGCTTGCATAAGGAGCTACTCCTATCCGAAATCTGTGGCAGATCAGAAAATATCGGCTTCGGGACATGATAAAAGCTTGCATAAAGAGCTACTCCTATCCGAAATCTGTGGCAAATCAGAAGATATCGTCTCCGGGACATGATAAAAGCTTGCATAAGGGGCTACTCCCACCAGAAATCTGTGGCAATATCGTACTTCATCGTCCCCGGGACATGAGTTCTGCATGCTCAAGGCGCTATTCCAACATGCCTGCCCCGCTTAGTGACCTTTATGCACAAAAAAAGAAGGATGCAGCGGACAGTACGCTGAGCGCCGCTTTTTGGCGCTCGGGCAGCCGTTGCATCCTTCTTTATTTGTGCTACAATACACGATCTGCGGGGCAGAAATGTTGTAGCCGCTTCGCTTACTTATTCTCTTTTATTGATTGCCTGTACTCTACAGGGCTAATTCCCAGTTTCTTCTTGAATACCAGGCTGAAGTACTGCTGTGATGTATAGCCTACGCTCTCGGCAACTTCGTAGATCTTCATTTCCTCATCATGCAGCAGAATGCTTGCCTTCCGCATCCTTAAGTTTGTGAGATAGTCGACGAAGGTACAGCCTGCTTCCTTCCTGAAGATGCGGCTGAGGTACGGAACGGAAAGTCCAACCTTATCTGCTGCCTCCTGGAGAGAGAACTCCTCTCTTGAATAACTCTCCTGCATCAGCTCAAGTACTGATTCCATGATGGAGGAATATCCGGTGTTCTCTGAAGCTCTTGAGAGTGCTTCCTGATAGGTGCCGGCAATTGTTCCAAGGCCTGAGCCAAGAGCAGTCTCAATTACGCATTTTACAGGAAGTATTCCTGAAATATAGCTGATGTACTCATCAGCCTTCTCTGCCAAAAGACTCTCATCCATGCGAGAAGTTATGAGCACGAGATTTCCGGATTCGTCTCTGCATCTGCTCTCAAGAGCAAGAGAAGCAAACATCTCAAGCGCAATGTTCTCCGATACAAAGTACAAAAGATCATCGTTCCAGTCTCCGTTTAGTTCCTCTGTAGGTCTTGTGTCCATCCTGACAAGAATCATTGAGTAGCTCTCAGGAATCCTGAGATTCAGATAATTGCACTCCTGGGTTATCTCATCTTCCGAGAGTCTTCCGTCAATTATCTTTTTGACAAGTTCGGCAACGAGCAGTTCTCTGCTCTCGTTCATCTTGTCTCTTGCCCACTCAAGGTATTTCTTTTCCATCTCTTCGCCGCTGCGCTTGCTGAGAGCCTCACGGATTCTTCCGATAAGTTCATCGAAAGGATCCTCCATCAGAGGCTTAAGTACATAGTCAAATACTCCAAGGCCCACGGCCTTTCTTGCGTATTCAAAGAGATCGTACCCGGTTATTATTACAACAAGTGCCTGAGGATAGAGCTTTTTAAGCTCCTTAATGAAATCCAGTCCGTTGAGGAAGGGCATGTTGATGTCCACAAAGAATACATCAATAACTGTTGATTTGGACTTCTCAAGAGCCATCTCACCGTCTTCCGCTTCGGCCACAACTTCAAAGTCATCATAGGCCTTGAGAAAACTGATGATTCCTCTTCTTATCATAGGTTCATCATCTGCAACAAGAGTTCTGTATTTCATATAACACCCCCGGAAACGTTTTCATGCCCATATATCATAACTTTTTAGGGCAGGCGAAACAAGTATCTTAAAACCATTTAAGTATCTTTTTTACTAGACAAAAGGCGCACTTTTTCCAAAAAGTTTCAACCGATTTGTATTCTATCAAAGCGTTGAAAGGGTGTATTTATAAAATCCAAGCCAAAGTTTATATATTTTTGCACTTAAAAAAATGGCGCAAAAATACCGCTCTCCAAAGCCATGGAAAGCGGCATTAAATCCGAATCATCTGATATAAACAAAAGTTGTCTTTCTGAAAGATTGTATCACTCTTATAAGTCCTGAGTAGAATATACCAAAGCAGTACATATAAACTGCGGTATTTACTCTTCTGGCAAGGACGATACAACCGATTGCAATCGACATGTTAAAGATTCCATGGAAGAGCTTGAGTCTCCAGCCCCTTCCGCCGCTGGCTCTTGCCTCCCTTGATCTTAGTATCTCGACAAGTCCCGAGAACAGGTGGAGTACTGCAAGATAGATGATCACATAAAATCTGGGAACATCCGTGATCGAGCCTGTAAGAATCGCAAAGTCAAACAGCACAACGCCTCTGTACAGTATCATTCTGCCGCCCACCATGTATTTGGCCATGGTGAAGTAGTACCCAAGTGTTGCGATGCTCGTAACAAAAAAGCCCAGTGCCATAAAGACAATCACGCTCTCGTATGCATCCTTTGGTTTATAAGCCATGACAACTGCTGCCACCATCATGGCTATCCCGAATAATGAATTTCGGATTTTCTGTAGTTTCGTCATCCCGATTTCCTCAGATTAAGTTCTTTTGGAAGTACAAATCCAGCGTGATTTATGCCGGCCTTTGATATCTCATCCGTCACCATTCCCTTTTGCAACATAGCTCCCTCAATGAATTTGCCAATAAAGGACTTGTTCTTGGAATCGGCGGGAATCAGGTCGTATTCATCCTCATATTTTGTGATATCAAAGTCCTCAATGTTCTCGCCTGAGAGCTCCTCTCCGAAGCTCTTCCAATCAGCACAGGCATTTAGCTGCCTCTTTCTGATTATGCTTCTGATCCTGTCACCATACTTCTCCATCACGGAGGTGTCATAAGTATCTTTGTTAAAAGACTCCACTTCGCCCCTTAAGTACTTAAGAGCATATACCATCTGAGTAAAGGCCTTCTCGTAGTCCGAAGGGTTGTCCTTCAAAACTTCCATGTAATCTCCCCAGGCAGGCATATATTTGTATTTGGCAAAAGAGTAATCGGGGAAATGTCCGGCTCTTCCATGCCCTAAGTTCATGATGGAATTTTCGTTTGACTGATAAAGACTGTTTGTATAAAGGCCCTTTTCAATGTCATCGGGAGCCGAAGGATTATGCCTGAACCTGATAGGCCTTGCTATCTCCTCACCGTCTTTTTCTATGATCTCAAAAAATGAATTATCTACATTGTTGATGACAAGTGAAGGAGTCCCGGCAAAGTACATGTGTGCCCAGGTATCGGCAAGTACATGCATTGCAATACCTGCATGCTGAAGAGGCTTATCTTTCGCAAGCCTGACGGTCTTTTCCAAAAGATCGCCGTTTGGTCCGCAGATAAGCCTGAATTTATTCAAGTATCTCTTTGTGCGCTTTGGTTTATAAGCATAAAGATCTCTTGGAAGGAAGTGGAAGGATGCCCAGATTCTGGTAATGTCCTGAAGGCCTATGATATCAGTCCTTGCATCCATCATCTCCAGCTGAAGCTGGGTTGTGGCTGCCTTGGTGGGCGCTTTTATCTTGGATAAAAAGGTAGTTGAACAAAGATCAACAAATTGGGCGCAGTAACAGATGTCAAGGCTCTCCTCATGGGAGTACCCTGCCAGATACGCCGCGCAATATGTTCCATAGTAATGAAAATCTTCCTGCATGGTGCTGATTCTCCCTGTTATACCCCCTGTTCATGCATAAGGCTATCAAGGTGTTTTCTATACTCCGAAGAATTCATGTTAATACCGGGATTATAGGTCTCATAGATACTTCTTACTCCAACACTCTCATCCCAGTCGCATTTTTTTCTTACTCTTTCAAGACTGTTTCTTACTCTTCTGATTCCCTCTTTTATCTCCGGTTCTGATGCATTTTCCAAAAGCACACAGAAGGTCACTCCGTCAATCCTGCCAATCTTGCAGTTTTCTCCGAAAGCGTCCATGATCATATCGGCAAATACCATAATGGCGCCGTCGCCTTCCTCATGACCGCAGCTTTCGTTGATCTTTCTGAAGTTGTCGATATCCAGCAAAACAGCCGTAAAATTTCCATCTCCGGATGCGCTGCTCTTCATCATCTTCTCAAGCCTTATATCAAATCCTCGCCTGTTTAAGACTCCGGTCAGGTTATCCATGTTGACATCATTACTCTGAAAACTGATAAACAGTATCAGACAAGCCAATGAACCTGCGGTGTATGTGGTATTTATTCCATTATACAGAATCTGAGCAATTGTACCGATCAGAGCAAATACCGGCAGAACATACAGCGTTCTTCTGTAATCATTAAGTACATTTTTCCTGAAGGCAACCAGATAAACCGTAACCAGAAGCATGAACAGAGCAAGCACAACAGCCCTTGCCATAAAGAGTTTCCCTCTGAAATAATTACTTCTTTCAAAATAGAAGAACCACTTAAGGCCAAGAACCTGGTCTGCCAGCACAAGTGCTATGTTTAAAGTAGCAAATATCTGAAAAACCACTTTGAATATCTTGCGTGCATTCTTATTCTTTTCATCCATCCAGCAGTCTATATAGATGACTGAAAACAGGATGATAAGAGGATCCAGCAGAAACATTACAAGGTTGCCGAAAAAGGCCATGAGAATAAATGAGCCTCCTCTGTTCTCACCAATCCTTGCAAATGTATCGGCAACGACAAGCACAATAGTGGTAATGATAATGTACGTAAACATTCTGCTTGTCTTAACTCTGCTGCCTCTACTCTGGAATGCAAGAATCATAACCAATATAAAGAGTGTTAGGAAATTATTGACCTGCCAACCTTCAATTATCATAGTATTTTGTCCCTCTAAAACAGATTTGCAAAACTATTAAACTTCTTCTACGTAATTGACATATTCCTCATCGCTGAGCATGTTTAAGATCTCATGGTGCGATCTCTTTTTATCCAGATCCAGATCAAGGATCAGGCCTGTATCGGAGGACTGAAGGGTCTTTTCCTTACTCTTGGTCATGCTAAGAATTGTAAAGCCCTGATCCGAAAGCATCTTCATGAGCTTATTTACACCGCGGCTTTTGTTGACCTCGATGTAGATGTTCATGTACTTGCTGTAGCCTTCCACCTTGTTGGAGAGCTGCTTTAGAAGGATATTTGAAAAGGCAACCATCAAAAGACATACACAGCCGATTTCCAGATATCCGGCACCTATAGCCATTCCCATACAGGAGGTAACCCAGAGTGTAGCTGCTGTAGATAATCCCTTTATCTGCTTTCTGCCGGTAACCAGTATTGTGCCGGCTCCCAAAAATCCAATTCCGCTTACCACACCGGCAGGAATCCTGCTGACGTCGGCATTTAGTCCGGGTAGCATGGCAAGATAAATGTTGAGTGCCGTAGCTGAAGCTGATCCAAGACTTACCAGCGCATGGGTCTTAATGCCAGCACTGTGGTGCTTTATTATCCTCTCCCAGCCTACAATGCCCCCGAATACAGTGGCTACCACCAGCCTTATACCAACAGCTATACTGCTGCTTCCCTGCAAATAATCAATAATAGTAGCTAAAGACATATATTACCCCTTTATAGCGCATATAATGTATTATCCTCAAAACCAAGACATACAGTATCACCGACATTGTATATCTTCTTGTTCTTTGGATTGTATTCCTGGATCTTAACAAAGCTCTCGCCGACTTTGATGCGATAATCCTGATATGCACCCATAAAACATGAGTAATCAACAATGCCCTTAATGGCTCCTGTATCTGAAAGAACAGCTCCTTCAGGGCGAAGAACCACATCGCAGTCTGCGCCGGTCTGAAGGCTTCCTGTCGCACACTTTACAGTCGATCCGTCGATCTCAACCATATCCTGACCTGTCACCTTGGCTTTTAGGAAGTTACACTCGCCGATAAAGTCAGCAACAAATTTGCTGTTTGGATAGTAGTAAGCTTCCTGCGGAGTTGCCACCTGCTCTACCACGCCCTTGTTCATAATGATAACTTTATCCGAAATAGCCATGGCCTCTGACTGGTCATGAGTTACATAAACGGCTGTAATTCCGGCTTCCTGCTGGATACGTCTGATCTCAGTTCTCATGGATACTCTGAGCTTGGCATCAAGGTTTGATAAAGGCTCATCGAACAAAAGAACTCCGGGCTCAATTACCAGTGCTCTTGCAAGAGCAACTCTCTGCTGCTGTCCACCTGAGAGCTGGTTTGTCATACGGTTTTCCATACCCTCAAGTCCAACCAGTGAAAGGATATCCGTAACCTTCTTCTTGATGGTCTCTGAATCCATCTTGCGAAGCTTAAGTCCGTAAGCTACGTTGTCAAAAATGTTGTAGTGAGGAAGAAGCGCATAGCTCTGGAAAACCATGGCTGTATCACGCTTATTGGGAGTAAGAGCATTGATTGGCTCTCCGCCAAGGTATATCTCTCCCTCATCAGGAGACTCAAAGCCCGCTATCATTCTAAGTGTGGTCGTCTTGCCACAACCTGATGGTCCAAGCAGTGTAACAAAGCTGCCCGGCTCAATCTCAAGGTTCTGATCTTTAACTGCGTAAAAATCTTTTCCTGTCTTTGGATCTTTATATATCTTTGAAATATGTTCAAGGCGTACGCCCTTTTTCTCTTTTGCCATTTTATCCACCTATCTCGCATCTTCATGCGGCTTTAATCTGTGTTAAGTGTCAGTCTTCTAAATTTACCTTACGGCTGGTTCCGAAGTACTTCATGAAAATATTCATGAGAAGAACCGCTGTGTAGGTAATAAGGATCAGGATAGTTGCAAATGCACAGGCTATTCCATAAGCACCCTTCTCTGCAAACTCATTGATCTGAACAGTGATGAGCAGATAAGAAGGTGTAACCAGAAGGATGATAGCACTGATGGCTGTTATGCTTCTTACGAAGGAGGTAACAAAGCCGCTGAGGAAACTGTCCTTAATGAGGGGGAGCGTTACCGTCATGAATACCTTGAAGCTGTCCGCACCCATGTCATAAGCTGATTCCTCAATGCTCTTATCAATCTGGCGAAGAGCTGAAATTCCGCTTCTGGTACCTGTCGGAAGACTTCGTACTACGAATACGATAACCAGTATCGCACCTGTTCCGTAGAGTCCCTGAAGGAATCCGCTGCCAAACAATCCGCCCGAAAAGCCTCTGATATATCCGATACCGAGAACCGTTCCGGGAACTGCCATAGCCAGCATAGACACCGCCTCAATAAAGCCCTTGGCCTTAAACTTTCTCTTTACCACAAGGTATGAGATTATCATAGACAAAAGAGCTGTTATAGGCGCTGAAATAAGTGACAGAATGAAGCTGTCCTTAAATGCCTTAAAGCCTTTGTACTTGCTAAATACCTGACCGAACCACTTGAAGGTCAGATGGAAATCATATCCCCAGGTCCTGAACATCGCACCGAAGGGAACACAGATGTACATGATGATTACGAATATCGCAAGGGCTGAGCACATGATGGTAAGAGGAATAGTAACACTCTTATCGGTGATCAGCATACGCTCTCTTGATGCCTTACCTGAAAGTGTCGCAGTGCTCTTTGCCTCAAGGTAATACTTCTGAACCACGAACATCATGAGTGTAATAGCCAGAAGAACTACCGCCATGGCAGCTGCACCCTGTTTATCATAAGCACCTGTTATCTGCAGGTAGATCGTTGTTGCAAGAGTATCGTATGAACCACCGATGATCATTGGGTTTGCAAAGTCTGCGATAGACTCGATGAAGGTTACAAGGAATGCATTTCCAAGTCCCGGAAGGATAAGAGGAAGTGTAACCGTCATGAATACCTTGAATCTTGAAGCGCCCATATCTCTTGCTGCTTCCTCAAGAGAAGGATCGATATTTTTCAAAAGACCCTTGAGCATCATGTAGCATACGGGGAAAAATGTAAGGGTCTGGACAATTGCAATGCCCCAGAATCCATACACACTGTTGTCATAGATATGTAAAAGAAATCTTGTAATGATACCTGCTTTTCCAAAAAGCATGATCATTGAAAGCGACAAAACAAAGGGAGGTGAAACAACAGGAAGCATTGATACTACCTTAAAGAGTCCCTCCATGAATTTTGTACGAAGCTTAACATAGACCTCAACATAGGCAAACAAAAGACCTATGAGAGCTGATGCAATTCCAACCAAAAAACCAACTTTAAGAGTATTGGTGATAGCGCGCCTGAAATTGGGAAGCGCCATTACTCTCTTAAATGTATCAAGCGTAAGTCCATTGTCCGAAACGAAACTGTCTACCAGAAGTATTGCCAGCGGATACAGGATGAATATTGTAAGAAATACCACCAGGAGCACAATGGTCGTCACCATGATCGGGTCGGCCAAAAGCTTTTTCCTGTCAAGGCTGGCACTCTGACTCTTTGCCATTTGAAAATCCTCCTCACATCAACTTAAAAAGAGAAGGGCGGATGGATAAGCATCCGCCCTGTAATATCCCCGATATAGAAATCACTCTGTCTGGAAACGATCATCTGCTGCGCTTCCGAGTGCATTCATAACTTCCTCAATGTAAGTTGTTGTGTTCTGCTTAGCATCTTCGAAGTCATAATCCATAACGTTCTCGGGATCAAGGCCAAACTCTGTAGCGATCTCAGGCTGCTTAGCGTTGTCGATAACCAGGAACTGATATGAACCGTTCTGTGCTGCAAGCTCTACACAATCAGGGCTGAGTGCATACTCGATCCAAAGCTTAGCTGCGTTTGGATGCTGGCATCCCTTGAAGATAGCTGTTGCACCAACCTCGTAGGATGTTCCTGTTGAAGGAATGATGAGGCCGATGTTGCCATATCCGTTGTCAACGATCTGTGTGATACCGTCATGAAGGAATCCGATACCAACAACACACTCACCTGTACCAACGTTCTTAGAAGGGCCTGAACCTGACTTTGTGTAAACTTCGATGTTCTTATCAAGGTCTACAAGGTACTGGATACCTTCGTCATGACCATACTTCTGGATCATTGTGTTGATAACAAGCTTAGCTGTTCCGGCTGTGTTGTAGTTTGAAAGCCAAACGAGACCTTTGTACTTCTCATCAAGAAGGTCCTTCCAATCTGCAGGCTCTTCGATACCCATTCTTGCAAGCTCGTCTTTATTTACCATGAATCCGAGGATTCCCTTGTAGATACCGTACCAGTATCCATCAGCATCGCGATACTTATCTGAAAGAAGGTGGCTGGCATTCTGCGCATCGTATGCTTCAAGGAGTCCTTCTGAAGCTGCTACGTTGTAAGGATCTGTTGTTCCGCCGAACCATACATCACCTGAAGGATTTCCGTTCTCTTCTTCGATCTTACTCTGAACCTCACCTGTTGAAAGGCGCTGATACTGAACCTTGATTCCATAGAGTTTCTCAAAGTTCTCACAAGCTGCTGCAAGATACTCTTCTTCGCAGGAACCGTAAACAATGAGTTCTCCATCTGCCTTGGCAGCCTCGATGAGTGCGTCCATTCCTGAACTTTCAGCCTCTGCTGCAGGTGCTTCTGCTGCAGGTGCCTCTGTTGCTGCGGGTGTCTCAGTAGCTGCAGGAGCCGAAGATTCAGCCTCTCCGCAGCCGATCAGGCCAAGAGTCATAAGCCCCGCCAATACCAATGCTAATCTTTTTTTCATAATTCTTCTCCTTTCCATTTCGGATTACTTGATATATTAATTATACACGCTATTTGTCAGATAACAAAACCAATTGATCATCTGTTGTCGGAAAATACCTCATTATTCCAGAATTTATTCTGAAGTTCATTCTTTGTTACCATAGGCGACAGATAATCTCCTATAAGGTAATTTGCCTTAACGTCCTTTATCCTGTTGTACAGTTCCTTACTGTCTATACCGCTAAGGATAACGCGCTTTCCGAGCTGGCTTACCATAGCTGCCCTGTTGCGAAGTATTGCATCCGCCTGATTCTCATCTGCGGTTTCGAAATGTCTTTTAACATCGATATTGATACCGTCAAACTTATCAATAGTTGCCACATCAAGTCCAAGAAATACCGATTCATGATTAAGAAGAATGAACTCTATTCCGATCTTGTTAAACTCATCCATTATGAATCCAAGCACATCCTGTGCCTGTGTTGCGATCGTGTCATTTACACTGAATCTGAGCATAGCCGGATCCACTTCATATTTATTGATAAGAAAACGCACTTTGTCCACCAGTTCCTGAGTAAGAACCTGAACCGACATTATGTGTATGCAGAATATCTTTATATTTGTTTCCGATTTGGTGACACCGGTATTGATAAACTGACAGACAGCCTCTATCATCCTGACTTCCAGCTCATCGATAACTCCGGCGTTCTCTGCCACGACTGCATACTCCGAGAATCTGATCCTTCCCATATTGGGGTCATTCAGTGTCAAAAGAGCTTCTGCAGAAAATATACCCATAGTCTCTTTTTTGTATACAGGATGATACATTACTCTGAAGGCGTTGCCTGCCATACCTTTTATTATCGCCTTTTCTACGTCAATGCTTCTGAGCATGAAGTCAAGGCCTTTTCCTCTGAAAACCATCTTATCGTCATCATCAATTTTGGTCTCTGAGAGTCTTAAAATATCATCGGCATCGTTAAACTCATCGGGAGATTTTACACAGATGATCTTGGCTTTAACGTTCGTAGCTGCGCCGTTAACCTCAAAGCTCTGGCCAAATCGCTTAACTATACTGTCAATAATAATATCAATCGCATCTTCATCTGCATCTGTACATATCAGATAAAAAATACCGCCGGTAGTCCTGTATACATCATACTCGTAGTTTATTCCTTTAAGAAAATCAGCGACCTTAGTCAGAATGATGTCATATCCTTCATAGCCCATTACTCGTCTATACAGATCGGCATTTACTATTCGAACACAGATTGCATAGAACTCTTTTCCTACGTTGATACTGCCCTTTAAATCCTGAAGGAGCGAGGCTCTGTTAAATGCTCTGGTCTTATAGTCAAGCCTGTAGTCATCCTTCTCTATCATGATCATAACGCCCATCAGTCCCAGAGATTCAGCCAGCATCTCACAGATGATCTCAGGGAATATCATCTGTATGAAAACGCCCAGCACAGCAAGTCCCAGGAAATAGAACATGGCGATCTTCTGCAGGTGATTCATTGTATTCCAGTACTTGCCAAGAAGATAGAAACAGAATGCCAGATATACCGCGCTGATAATGTAAGCGAGATAAACGCCGCCTCCTCTGACAAAGTTCTTTTCAACATCATTATTTATAATAAAGCCTGTGAATGGATTGGTTATTACCGCAAGTTCAAGCAAAAGACACGGTGCAAGAAATATGATCTGTTTCAGTTTGCTTTTATATCTGTGTAGGACATCGCAAACCAGTATGATATAGAGCGCAAATATAGGAACAAAGGCAAAATGCGTCCCGTAATATGTGAGCTTGTTAAAGTAAACGACTATGTATTTTGTACTTTGGGGGAGATTGCTGTCCAGAACCAGCGTATTGATGATACCTGTGATGCAGTCATAGAGGGTGATCACAAGGGCAGCAAGAAATAAACGGCTGCGGAGCCTTCTTGTGTTCTCTCTTTTCATCACAGCCGTGTAGAATATACATGTTATGCAGATTATAGCCGCAGCAGTCCTAAAGGATAGCGCTCCAATAGGATTTAGATCACCCATGTATTACTTCCTCGCCTTAAAGAATGCATCCAGAGTTGAAAGAAGTTTATCCTTAGATATAGTCTTAAGCAGATAATCAGCCGGTTTTAATGCGATAACGTTTGTAACGCTCTCCTTGTCGTTCTTGCCGGTAAGGAACATTACCGGTGTAGAGCTTGAAAAAGACTCACTCTTTAACATCTCAAGAACCTTAGGGCCGTCGAGAACAGGCATATCGTAATCAAGAAGCACAAGGTCAGCCTTGTTGGTTGCAAGCCATGCAACAGCCTGTGTTCCTGAGTTTGCCATACCGACTCTGTAAGTATCTTTTAGCCACTCTCTTATCATCTGAAGGAAGGTGAGATCATCGTCAACTATGAGAATACTCTTTCTTCTCTGGAACTCGTATTCATCATCTGTGACAATCTGCGCCTTTTGAACCAGGTCAGCCATATCAAGAGGTCTTTCTATCTCGTAGGCAACATCCTCTTTGGGAATATACTGATGAACAAAGTCAAAGGCATCCTTATTTCCTATGACCATCATGACTATGTTATCTTCCATGCTCAAATCCTTAAGATAGACCATGGCATCACGATGCTCCTCGAGCTCGTTATCCGTATAAAGAAGGATCAGATTGGCTTCCTTTGCCTTTGCGCTCAGATCAGCAAGGGAGTAAGCTGCTTCATCCACTATGAATTTGGCAGCATCCAATGCGTTCTTTATGGCGTTTACCAGGAATGTCTGTTCATTTCTTACGAGTAATATCTTTTTATTAAACATAGCTTACTCCTCCAATCCGGCAAGTCCTTCCGATGCCAGCTTCACTATCTCATCCCACTGAAGTTTGTAGGCCATTTCTCCGATACTTCTTGTGATCTTCCTGTCCGCATCGGAGAGTCTGTAGCTTCTTAATGAATCGAGAATAAAGGTAAGTGTGTCATAATCAAGGCTCTTGCTTACTTCTATAATGCTCTGATATGCGTCTTTAAGCTGTGCTGCGCTTATATCAACCTTATCCTCTATATCTGCACTCTCATCTTCCTTATCAATTCCCGGAACTTCTGAGAGGGAATGAATAACTATTGCATACAGGTTCATCAGTTCATCCTGATGATCCCTTATAGTTTCTATATCGCCCGCATTACCTGCATCTTCAAGCTTTTTAGCCAGATTGCTGAGCTCCATCGCACCAATGGTTCTGCTGGTGCTCTTTAAGGAATGAACATAGCTGGTATAGTCTTTCCAGTTCTCATCCTCATAGGCATTTACCAGGTTTGATTCCGTCATCTGTGCTGATTCGTAATATACCTTGATAATGCTGAAGTAGCTGTCTACTCCGCCGCAGTTCCTAAGTCCTTCACCAACATCTATCTCTTCAAGCGCTTTAAGCCACTGAGGATATTCTTCCGTATCCTTGCTGCTGCCTTGAGTCTTGGTAGCTACATTCTCCTCTGTCTGCAGTAAAACCTTATCCTTTGGCAGATATCTTATAAGTGTATCTTCAAGCCTGTCACTCTCTATCGGCTTACTTAAATAATCATCAAAGCCTTCCCTTAAGAAGTTCTCTCTGGCGCCTGAAATAGCATTGGCTGTAAGAACGATGATCGGAGTGTCCTTGTTGGGACTTGCCGTATCCTTCTTGATCTCATCCAGAGTCTCAATGCCATCCATTCCGGGCATTCTGTAATCCAAAAAGATGATGTCGTATTTCTTTTCGTGCTGCTTCTTTAAGCACTCATCTCCGCTTCTTGCAGACTCTACTTTTGCCTTGGTGTTCTTCAAAAGCTCCCTGATCACCACGTGATTCATCGGTGTATCATCAACTACCAGGATCTCTGCTTCAGGTGCAGTGAGCTTAGCTTTATACTTCTTTCTCTCCTTAACGGATTCCTGAAGTTTGGTCTTAAAGTCTCCTATAGGCGTATCATCCACAACCCTCTGCGGTAGGGACATTGTGAAGGTTGAGCCCTTTCCGTATTCACTCTCAACGGAGATATTTCCGCCCATGAGATCAAGAAGAGAGCTGGTGATTGCAAGTCCAAGTCCGCTTCCTTCCACCGTCTTGTTCTTGTCTATATCAAGTCTCTTAAACTTCTCAAAGAGTCTTTCTTTGTCCTCTTCCTTGATACCTACGCCGGTATCCGTGACATCTATCTTAAGGGTTATCAGATCCTCATATTCCCTGTAGCCTGTGATCCTTAAGGTTACTTTACCCTCTGAAGTATATTTGACTGCGTTGTTAAGGATGTTGACCATTATCTGTCTAAGACGCATCTCATCGCCATGCATTCTCTCAGGCAGCTGGTCATCAATATCAAACTCGAGCTTCAGCGCCTTTTGGGATGCCTTGATATGAACCATGTTGTAGACGTCGTTCAGTACTGATGAGAAGTCATAATCCGACTCGTTGATTTCCATGCTTCCCGCCTCGATCTTGGAGAAGTCCAGGATATCATTTATCAGTGACAAAAGAGTTCTTCCCGCGCCTTCAATGTTCTGGGCATACTCAAGTATCTTTTCATCCTTGCACTCACGAAGAATAACCTCATTCATGCCGAGCACGGCATTGATAGGGGTTCTGATCTCATGTGACATGTTTGCAAGGAAATTACTCTTGGCTTCGTTGGCAGCTCTTGCCCTTCTCTCCTCCATCCTTGCAAGCTCAGTGGCACGAAGGATTGCGATAAACTCGTTTTTACTTACCGCCTCGGAGAAATATGTTCCCTTCAGATAGTCAGCCTTGATGTGTGCAATAGTATCAAGGAGTTCCTGGCTGTCAACATTATCAATAACGACGCGCTTTAGCATCTGATTCATCATCTTGAGTCTGTTCTCAAGGATGATCTTGTTCTGCATCTGCTTGCCTGCCACATGCAAAAGAGCCGCATCCATTTTTACACCTTCAAACATCAGAGATGAAGCCGACTGCATGTTAAAGAAGCCGGTTCCGTACTCGTCCATAAAGAATCGGATTCCGTCTTTTGCAAGATCAGACATAACAACGCCCAAAACATCCTGATCCGTTGCAGCTGCTGATTCCGTGATGTCAAAGACAATCTGCGACGGTCTGACTCCAAACTTTGAAAGGGCTTCTCTGACTCTTTTACTGAAGTCTGATTTAATGAGCTGAATAGATGAGAGGCCGATCTCAATAAACAAAAGTCCCATCTCTTCTGCAATACCACCGCCCAGGAAATAAAAAGCTTCATCGATGGTAAACCATCCAAGCTTTTCGATAAGTCCTGTCTGCTCCGCTATCGGAATGAACTCCTCAGGCTCAATCTTTCCAAGCTCGGGATCTTCAAAAACAACAACCGCCTGAGCAGCACAGATAGCCAGATCTTCCTTGGTGTATATGGGTTCAAAGTAAACCTTGAAGGCATCCGTTCCAATGCCTCTTTTTACTGCTTTCTCTACTTCTGCTCTTCTTAGGATGAAGTCCAGATCGTGTCCGCTTAAAACTCTGTCATTGTCTGCATCTATTGAGGTATCACTGAGGAAATAGAGATTATCCAAAGACGCAAACTGATCGGGTGATGATGCCATGAGAATGTAAGCTTTTAAGAATAAGGTGTTATCTCCCAAAGACCAGCCCTTGCTAAATCTTGCAAAAATCTTTTCTGCAGCCTCTTTTGCATCGCTGCCGTCAATATCCGGACACACAACCATAAAGCAGTCCGAAGCTGCCCTGTAAATGTCAAAGCTGTTGTTTATACTGCGGATAAAATTGACAATCTCCCTCAGTATCTTCTCAAACTCTTCATAGCCTGTTATCTTGCGATACGAATCGGCGTTGACCATTCTTATACAGATACTATAGAAGCTACGTCCGTATTTAAAGTAGCTTGCGACATCCCTGGTCATTGCATTTCTGTTGAAGGCACCTGTGGGCATATCCATTCTGTCATCGTCGTTTTCCAGAACTATCATGATACCCATAAGACCTATGGCTTCGCACATGAGCTCGCACTGGATATTGCTGAGTATCATCTGTATCAGGGTTCCGACTATGACTATGGCAAAGAAATACAAAAGGGCTATCTTCTTCATACCGTTTAGGATATTCCAGTACAGGAAGAGTGCTACTATCGCAAAGAGAACATAGAAACCGGCCTGAATGTATGCAACATACACTCCGGTATGTCTGTGGAATGTCAGGTTATCGTCAAAAATATAGACAAAACGTGTAAGAGGATTGGTCAGAACAAGAATTTCAAGAATATAAAAAGGCAGCGCAAGGCAAAACTGAGCGCTTTTTGAGAACCTATACGAAACATTGCAGACCAGGATTATGTATAGGGCAAATATCGGAGCAATTGCAAAATGGGTAAAGAAATACAGAAATTGAAGCACATTAAGAAGCAGGAGCTTACCGGCATGGGAAATACCTCCGGCAACAACCAGGTCAGCTCCGATAACTGTTATTGAATCAACGATAACAATTACTATTAACGTAATAAACAGTCTATTCTTAAACCTGCGGTTTCTGCCCATCAAAAGAGTATAGAAAAGACAGGTCAGTGAAATGACAATAGCCGCAAGGTTAAAGGTAAAACTGCCGATACCTCTAACATCTACCATACAAAATCCTCAAGGCATCCAAAAGATCTTTTCCCTTATGCAGGAATCAGGTCACGATACCATCTAAGTGCCCCGAGATATGCAGTATAAACATCGTTCATATCAATGTCTTCAAGAACAAGAATCCTGGATATTTCAGTCCAGTCCGCATCCTCATAGCATTTAATAAAATCCAGTACCTTGGCAAAGTCGCCCTTATCTTCAAGGAGTGCTTCTCTTACATTCTTAGAAACCTGAACCATATCGAGTGCTTCAGGCATAGTCTTTTCAAGCATGATATCAAGAGCGGAGAACAGTCCCATGATGAACAGCTCGGGAGCATGCATTGCCATCTCAAATTCGCTTGCAAGGTTCTCTGCAAACTTAGCTCTTATCATTACAAGTCTTATGATCTCTGTAGGCTTATCTGCACACAGCTCCTTGGTAACGGCTGTGTTTATCCATCTCTTTAGTTCTTTCTGTCCCAGCATTGCTGCTGCATGACGAATGGAAGTGATCTCCGAATTAAAGGCCATTCTGTTGACCATTTCCAAAAGAGAGATTACAAGAGCCGGGTCTTTTCCGATGACATCCGCAGCGTCGGTAAGATCATAGTCAGGGGCGTTGACGACATTTAAAAGTTCAATGTAGTTGACCTTCAACGGGTTAACTTCTGTCTCTGACTTTGTGACCGGCATTCTAAAGAAACCTCCCTCGTAGAGGTCGTAGCCGCCGTCTTCTACCAGCTTGTCATACTGCTCTTTTGTATCTACGTTGACAGCACAGAGTTTGATGTTTGGATACTGTCTGCCAAAGTATATCTTAGCTTTTGAAATATCTATCTTGGCATGATCAAGGAGGATATAATTGCACTGGCTGATTATCTCCTTGTAATCTTCAAAACTGCTGATGGGAATCTTTCGGATGGCGAGCTTGTAGCCCTGTTCCTTGAGCTCTTTTACCCTCTTAATGTACTCTGCCTCAGGCGGAATAGAGTTGTCCATAAGAAGAACAACCTTCTCGGGTGGAACTGTGCATTGAAGGGAAATTTCCGCGAATACGGAGAACTGATTTATTGGGACAAAGACTTCCTTTCCGCCGGAAAGAGTTGCAACGCCCATGTTGCTTACAACTTCAAGTTCGGGAACCGTTCCGGCTCCGTCAAATCTTGCTCCGGCCATGAAAGAGGGGTTTAAAAAGAGATTGGTCTTGCGAGCAAAGACAGAATATGCACTCACAGACATCTGATTATCAAAAAGAGGTATCAACGTAGCAAGCATAAAGTTCTCCTTTCAGCCATTTAAAGACAAACTCCCACTTACTTATATTGTACCTCTAAAAAATGTTTAAACCAATAATAATTTTATAAAATTCCGTAAATGACGAGCCAAGCAAATCGCAATAAAAAAGGAGATTCTATGCTTGCATATGAATCTCTTTTTTTATTGCGATTTATTCGGCGACAAGACGAAACGAGGAAACGCTTGCGTTTTCGAGTCTTGGCTCGTCTACATGTTGAATCAGTCCAGTCCGTTATACCGTCTTATCGATGATATATTTCGGTCTTCCCTTGACCTCATCATAGATCTTGGAAATGTAATATCCTATGATTCCAAGGGCCATCATAATAAATGATCCCGTAAAGCACTGAAGTATGATAACCGTTGTAAAACCGTCCTGAGCCTTCCCTTCAAAGAAAGTGATAATAGCTTCAAGACTTGCACCCATACCGACAACAAAAACAATAATTCCAAGGATCGTTACAATCTGCATCGGCGCTGATGTAAAGGAAGTGATATTGGTGAGAGCATATTTGAAAAGAGCTTTGGTGCTCCACTTTGATGTTCCGACTTCCCTCTCTCTGACCTCGTACTCAACCTCTGTGGATTTAAATCCGATCCAGGATGAAAGAGCCCTGAAGAACGCATTCTTTTCACGCATGTTTAGAAGGACGTTCATAGCCTTTCTGTCAAGAAGCTTAAAGTCTGATGCCCTTGACATGTCAAAGCCGACTGAGTTTGACATGATATCATAAAAGCTCCTGGCAGCAAACCTATGCAAACCGCTCTCTTTTCCTCTGTCGCTCTTAACGCCTTCAACTATCTCATAGCCCTGTTCCCAGAGTCTGTACATTTCAACAATCTTCTCCGGTGGGTGTTGCAGATCGCAGTCGATTACTACACAGCACTCTCCCTTTGCCTCGGCAATCCCCGCGAATATCGCTGACTCTTTTCCGAAATTTCTTGAAAAACAAACGCCTCTCACACTTGGAAATGCCTTAGCTTGCTCCTCTATCCTCTCCCAGGTCCTGTCCTTGGATCCGTCATTTACAAAAAGCAGTTCATGTTCTATATTCTCACCGCTTAAAATGCCATCGATCACAGATGCTGTTTGCGGTATTATTTCTTCTTCATTGTATGCAGGTATTATTACTGAAAGCACCCTAAAATACCCCTTTCGTGCTTGATTAAAGTTCTCATGCATTATATCATAGTTTATATGGTATTTCTACAAACACAATGATAGGGGGATCTTACTATGGCGCAAAACGAAATGTTAGCGATGATCCTGGCAGGTGGACGTGGAAGCAGGCTAAAAGACCTAACCACGAAGGTAGCTAAGCCAGCAGTTTTCTATGGGGGAAAGTATCGTATCATTGATTTCCCTTTAAGTAACTGTGCAAACAGTGGCATCGATGTAGTCGGTGTCCTTACACAGTATGAGTCCGTACTTCTTAACAGTTATGTGGCACAGGACGGACGTTGGGGTCTCGACACCAGGGACAGCGGTGTTTATGTCTTAACTCCCCGCGAAAAGGCTGATCAGGGCCTTGATGTTTTCCGCGGAACCGCTGATGCAATCTCACAGAATATCGATTTCATCGATACCTACGATCCGGAGTATCTTCTCATTCTTTCCGGAGATCACATTTACAAGATGAATTATTCCAAGATGCTTGATTATCACAAGCAGATGCACGCTGACGCAACCATTGCTGTCCGCGGTGTACCCATGCGTGAAGCAAGCCGTTTCGGAATCATGAACACAGACAGCAAGGGCAAGATCATAGAATTCGAAGAAAAGCCCGCCAAGCCAAAGAGCAATCTCGCATCAATGGGTATCTATATCTTCAGCTGGAAGCTTCTTCGCAAGATGCTGATTGAGGATATGAAGAATCCCGATTCAGATCATGACTTCGGAAAAGACATTATTCCGAGAATGTTAAATGAAAAGAGAGGTCTTTTCGCATACGAGTTTAAGGGTTATTGGAAGGATGTAGGAACCATCGACTCCCTCTGGGAAGCAAACATGGACCTTCTCGATCCCAAGAATCCGCTCAACCTCAATGACTCATCATGGCTTATCTACACAGAGGATGTATCCACTCTTCCTCAGTACATAGGTAAGGAAGCCAAGATCAAGAAAGCTTACATCACACAGGGTGTTCGCGTAGAGGGAAGCGTTACAAACTCCGTTCTCTTTACGGGAGCAGTCATCGGCAAGGGAGCCAAGGTAGTTGATTCCGTCATCATGCCCGGAGTAGTGATTGAAGAAGGTGCAACGGTCACAAGAGCACTGGTTGCTGAAGATGTTCATATTGGCAAGAAAGCCAAAGTCGGCTCTAAGAACAGCGAGAGCATTGAGCTTGTCGCTAAAAATGTGAAAGGAGGTACAAAGTAATGGCAGTTAAGGCATTTGGTATAGTATCCTCCGCAGATAATTCCATTCATGTAGAGGGTCTTCACGATTACCGCCCCATCGGCGCATTCTCTTTCCTTGGAAGATTTCGTGTTATAGACTTTCCTATTTCAAACATGAGTAACAGTGACATTAACCGTATTCAGGTATATGTTCGTTCAAGGCCGAGATCGATCGCAGAACACGTAGGAAGCGGAAGGCATTACAACATCAACTCAAAGAGAGGTAAGATTCAGCTCCTCTTCTCTCAGAACTCTTCTTCCCGCTCCATTTACAATAACGATATCTCAGCTTATATGGAGAACCTTGATATCATCCAGCGTATGCATCAGGATTATGTTATCATCGCTCCCAGCTACATGGTTTACAAACAGGATTTCAGACAGCTCCTCGATGCACATGTTGCTTCAGGCGCAGACGTTACTCTCCTTTACCACAAGGTTGATAACGCCAGAGAGTACTTCAAGAACTGTCACACTGTTTCCGTAAACAAGCAAAAGGGTGTTCAGTCAATTGACAAGAACCTTGGAACAGCCAATTCAAGAAACATCTTCATGGATACCTACTGCATGAAGAGAGATGTTTTCGTAGAACTGGTCAAGGCAGCTAACTGGATGTCCTCAATGTACACTCTTGCAGATATCGTAAACATTAAGTGCAAGGATATGGATATCAGAGCATTCCAGCACAGAGGCTACTTTGCTACCCTCACAAGTCTTGAAGATTACTTCAATGCTTCCATGGAACTGCTTGACTATGACAAGGCTCATGATCTCTTAAGACCTGAATGGCCTATCTACACAAGAACAACGGATGCATGTCCTACACAGTACTTTGAGAGCGCCAAGGTTACAAATTCCTTTGTAAGTAACGGATGTCTCATCGAAGGAACAATAGATAACTCCATCATCGGACGTAGTGTAACCATTAAGAAGGGAGCTGTTATCAAGAACTCTATCATCATGGCCTACTCCACTATTGAAGAGGGAGTTCACATTGAAAATGCCATCGTTGATAAGTGGGCACACATCATTCACGCCAAGAATATCAGAGGCGAGGCTGATGCTCCGCAGTATATCAAGAGGCAGGATACACTTTAAAAAAGCGACACACAAAAATAAAGCAGCGGGAATGTTATCATTCCCACTGCTTTTTTATTGCTCCATTCGGAGCTCTTTATTTAAGTTTAAACTTACCAACAATCTCTTTAAGTGTTCCGGCGATCTCTTCCTGCTTGCCAGACATGTCGTTTACGTTAGAAACAACATCTGCAGCTGCCATTACGGAGTCGTTTACTCTGCTGGAGAGATCAGCAGTATCCTGTGTGGACTCTGCGATATTCTGGATAGCCTTTGATACTTCTTCCATTGCAGATCTGATATTCTCAACCATCTGAGCAATGTTCTCTGAAGAACCACCGAAGGAATCAGCATCATCACCGTACTGCTTAGCTACATTTACGAAATTGTCATAGTCAGGTGTAACTGTCTCTTTAATGAACTCAAGCAGCTCTCCTGAAGAATTTGAAAGTGTTCCGAAAGCTTCCTGTACGCCATCGATTGTGTCTCTGATCTGTTCAACAGCTTCAGATGTTGAACTTGCAAGCTTATTGATCTCGGAAGCAACTACCGCAAATCCCTTACCTGCATCTCCTGCTCTTGCAGCCTCAATACTTGCATTGAGTGAAAGAAGGTTGATCTGATCAGCAATCTCAGCGATCGTATCTGCAAGAGTTCCGATCTGATCAACAACCTTAGCCTTTTCATTAGCTTCAGCAAGATCAGCTTCTCTCTGCTCCGCAATGCTGATGGCATTGTCATAAGCCTGCTTGGACTGTCTCTCAATATCTCTTGCTCTTGCCTTGATATCTGCAGCCTCAGCGCTGGTCTTCTCAGTCTCTCCTGCCAGCTGATGAACGGATGCATTAACTTCTTCAACAGAAGCATTAACCTCCTCGGTTGCTGCACCGGAGGACATCATAGCATCGTTAACACCTGAGATATTGCCCTGGATACTTGTGAACTGATCCTGAAGTTCGCTTGCCATTGTTGCAAGACCTGATGATGTCTCGGATACCTGCTCGGATCCATCTGAAATCTTGCTGATAACATCACGGTTACTCTCAAACATGTTGTTGAGGGAATCGGACATCTGACCAAGCTCGTCTCCGCTCTTACTCTTGATCTTATTAACTGTAAAGTCTCCGTTTGCAAGAGATCCGGCGAAGGCCTTAACATTGTTGATGCTCTTTGAGATACTCATTACGAATACCCAAATGATAGCTGCGCCTACCAAAAGAGCTATAACGCAGATTACAGAAAGCTTAGCTGTAGCTGCTTTAACAGGCTCTTCCAGCTCATCTATATTCATACGAAGTGCAAGTTTCCAGTTAACGTCAGGGATAGTAACGTATGTCAGAAGGACATTTTTGCCGTTTTCCATAAAGGCGCCCATCTGAGGCGATGAAGAATCCTTGGCCATAAGCTCTGCACCCATAGCTGCAAGAGATGGATTTTCATCGGCTGTAACATTTACACCATTTTCTACTTTTGCAGGGTCAAGGCAGTAAAGGTATGTTCCCTTTGAATCAAAAAGCATAGCTGTTCCGGTCTTACCAACCTGAATACTTGCAACCATATCTTCAATATCGCCAAGAGACATATCTACTGTTACACAGCCAACATATGTGCCATTGTCATAGATTGGTGCAGAACAGCTGGCCATAACGATACCTGATGTAGGATCATAGTATGGATCTGTAATTATTGCCTGTCCCTCTGAAAGGCTTTTAGCATTCAGATAGTATTCCTGATTGAAGTAATCGTATTCTGCATTACTGTAATCATAGGTCTCAACAATCTGCCCACCATCTTTATACCAGTATGGACCCATGTACATTTCTTTTTCATCAAACATATACGGTTCAAACCAGATTCCTGAGCCCAAAACCGTATCATTATTGGTTATGATCTTAGTGATTGTACCCTTGTAGTTATCCATCGTAACAAAACGATAGGATGTTGATATCATCTGCGCGATATCAACGCAGGATGTCTTAATGATCTTGAGCTTGCCATCAACAATATTAGCATTAGCTATTACTGTCTGATTCATTGTGTCGGTGTTTCCTGTCTGAATTGATGCGCTCAACTGATTGGCTGCCACATATGTAAGAAGCACCATTGCAATAGCCATGATAGGCAGAATACAAAGCAGCATCTTGGCACGAAGGCTCATTTTCTTCATCTGTTTACCCCTTTTCTTAATGGAATTGTTTGGAAATTCTTTGAATTGTCAATTTATTAGACATCATAATAATTGTACTATATAGCGCATTCAATATGTTCTTAAAAAAGTATAAAAAGAAATGAATATATAATAAATGCGCGTATTAGAGGATTTTCTTTATCAATTTTTAATAAACGTTTTTGCGTTATTTTCACTGCTGACATGTTAAAATTAGAGTGGTATTAATTCATCAAAAATTAAGGGAGAATAGTATATGAACGCTGAACAGTACAAAAGAGCCACCAATAACAGTTTCTATGTATGTGTTGTAATTCTTGTAAGCGGTCTGGTATTAACAATTATCAAGCTGTTTAGTGCCGGCGTAACCCCCGGACGAATAGCTATCATTATTGCTGCCGGAATTGGTGGTGCTATGGCTGCTATTGGTAATTTCAAATTCCCTACAGTAAAAAGAGGATCAATTCTTTTAATGGGAGGCTCCACTATTTTTTACTTTGTCCTTCTTATTGCTGAAGATAATCTTATATACTTCGCATTCGGCCTTCCGATACTGATATGCTCTATCATCTATTTGAACGTTAAATTATGTAAGTATGGAATAGCTGCTATTACGCTTTCTTTCATAATCACTTGTGTAAAGATTTATATTGCAACTGGTTCTATAGATCAGTCTCTACTGCCGGCTGCCATAACTCTTGCACTGGCATTCATCGCATGTCTTTGCACCGTTACACTTCTGACCATGTTCAATACCGAAAACAATGCAGTCATAAGCGAGAATGCAGACAAGACTCTTCAGGCCGGAAATGCCATGGCTAATATCGCCAATACCATAACTGATCTCTTCAACGAGTCTCAGGAAGATATGAGCACTCTTCAGGAGATCATGGATGCTCAGCACTCAGGTATGCAGGATATCGCAAGCAGCATGGAAAGTACTGCTCAGGCAATAACCAATCAGGCTCAGAAGGTTCAGGAAATTCAGGAAGAAACAGATGCCACAGAACAAAACAGAAAAGAGATGACAAAGGCCTCTGAGAATGCTCAGAGAACTGTACAGGAAGGCGTTCAGGTAATAAGTGAGCTTAAGAATAAGTCACAGGATGTTGCAAGAACCAGTCAGGTAACCGTTGAAACCACTCAGGCTGTTATCAACAAGGTGGAAGAAGTTCAGAAGATTGTCGGCTCCATCATGTCAATTTCAAAGCAGACCAACCTTCTTGCTCTCAATGCAAGTATCGAAGCTGCCAGAGCCGGCGATGCAGGTAAAGGTTTTGCGGTTGTTGCCAATGACGTAAGAGAACTTGCTGCTGAAACAAACACAGCTTCGACTGAGATCACAAATATCATCAATGAGCTTACCGAAGATGTACAGAAAGCCATGGCCAGCATAGATGACACTGTTGCATCTGTATCAGAACAGAACGAAATGATCGAAACCGTAGGCGAAAACTTCGACAGCATCAATGACAACGTAACAGAGATGCTCGATCGCTTCCAGGTAATCGGAGAAGGCATGAAATCCATAGCATCTTCTACTACAGAGATCAATGACAGTATTTCAAATCTATCCGCCACCAGTCAGGAAGTTGCGTCTCTTTCAAATCAGGGCCTAGAGTCCTCAGACAGGGCAGTTGAAAAATTCCAGGCTTTCAAAGGCACTCTGGGACAGATTTTCCAACAGGCCAACAAGCTCAAAGACATGCAGACAAAGGGCTGAGAGGGTTTTATTTCATAAATTTTTCTAAAATTTCACACAAAAGCCTTAACTTGGCATACATAATTACGTTATAATACTCAGTAGCAGGAAATATCTGCTACTGAGTATTTTTACAATTTAAGAAAGGAGGAGAAATGTGTATGACAGCTACATGTGATGCAAAAATGGAAGTAATTGACTGCATTCTTCACGATTGCGAGAATGAGTATTATCCTGATCCTGAAAAAGTAGCTCATATTACCGGTCTGCCACTGGGGGTTGTTTTTGATCTTTTAATCGAACTTAAGAACCAAGGTCGTCTTGGAAAGCGCTGATAATCAGATAGGAGAATCTTATGGAAATCACGCAGCAATATTAAAGGTCCTGTGCTTTGAAAGCTCAGGACCTTTTATTTTGCAATTATTGGCTGTTTTTAGAGCATTTCTACAGGTTCGTGTGTAAAGTCTGCCTTTCCATCCTCATACAGCTTTCTGACGAAATCTATAGCTCTTGAACCCGATTCTTCAATCGGAACATTCTGACTGTAAATATATTTGATATGATCTCCGCTGGTAAGAGCAAAATCAATCTCTGTTCCGGAAATCTGGCCGTCTCCAAAGTCAAGTGGCTTAACTTCCACTTCTTCGACTTCCTTAACAATTCCTTCACCAAAAAGTACTCTCATCGATAACCCTCCTTGCGTTATATAATTGTTAATTTATCATTGCAATTACGTTTAGACCACTAAATACATTTTATCACTGATTGCATAAGGCAATTATTAAAAGAATAAAAAAAGTTGGAGAAATAGCTATAATATGCTATACTAGGCAAGGTGTTACAGAAAATGTAATATTTGTGGCCAAGCCACTTGCGACTATATTTGTTTTAAGGAGTTTTATCATGATCAGAAATAAGAAAATAGCTGCAACAGCTGTTGCAGTTTTGCTGTCATTGTCTGCTTTAACAGGCTGTTCTTCACAGGATAAGAGTGCAGCCAAGGAAGCTGCCGAAGGCTTTATGGAAGCCGTTAAGACCGGAGATACCAACGCCATTAACAATTACTCTTCTTCAGAGGTATCCACAGGTTCTTTCGTAGCTCTTTTCGACAAGAATTATCTAAAAGAAGATCTCACAAGTAAGCTCGGCAATCCGGAGCTGGATGATACAACAGTAGCCAAGCTGGACGAACTGGGAACTATGTACTCCACTCTTATGGAGGAATATCAGATCACAGAGGTTTCGTTAAATGATGATGGAACTGCTACTGCTTACGTCACCATGAAGGCAAGTTTTCCCTATGATGTTATTACCAGTGAGGATACACAGGCCAAATTTACTGCTGCTACCGATGAGTACAACGTCAGCAGTCAGGACGAGCTTTTAAAGATCACAGAGGAACAGGGTCAGGACGCAGCCATAGCCAAGGCTTATAACGATATTATTCTCCTGGCGGTAGATATCTATGAAGAGGCTATAGAGTCTTCTGAACCGGTATCCTATCTCATCGCTCTTAACCTTTCCAAGAACGAAGAAACAGGCACCTGGTATGTGACATCTGTTCAGAGCTATGACAGCTCGATCGCAGGGACAGGAGCTCCTGCAACTGAAACGGACACATCAGCAACAGAGAGTTCTTCCGCAGCTTCATCAGAATCATCTACAGATAATTGAGAAATTTAAGCAAATAAATGGGAGCAGGTTCCTTGAAACCTACTCCCATATTTTTATGCTTTATTACCGGATTACTTGCCGCCTGTGAGCTTGTTGATAATGATCTTACCTGCTCTCTTTGCTGCGTATGGTCCAACAGCCTTGAGCTTATCCTCAGATCTGTACATTGTGCTTGCAGCAGGCATATCACGTGTAAGGTGGATAGCGTCGAATTCACACTTGGTTGTGCAAAGTCCGCATCCGATACAACGGTTCTCATCAACGGTTGTAGCACCACATCCAAGACATCTTGCTGCCTCAGTCTTAACCTGCTCCTCAGTAAGAGTAAGTCTAAGATCATCAAAGGTATCCTTGGCAATTCCGGCTTTCTTGCCCGGAATCTGTCTCTGTGCGTTGTCAAAGCTCTCAACCTTAATATCGTCCTTATCAAGCTCGATGAACTCTCTTCTGTCACGGGCAAGGTCAAGACGGTTTCCTTTATGAACGAAACGGTTGATGGATACGTAGCCTTCTCTTCCACCTGCAATAGCATCAATGGCGAACTTAGCTCCTGTAAATACATCTCCTCCTACGAAGATATCAGGCTCTGCTGTCTGTCTTGTGAGTGCGTCAGCCTTTGCTGTGCCGTTTCTGTTGAGCTCAACCTTTGTTCCCTTAAGAAGGTCTCCCCACTGAACTGACTGTCCGATAGAAAGAAGCAGATTCTCACAAGGAATTGTGATTGTATCGTTCTCATCATACTGAGGGCTGAATCTGTGCTCTGAGTCAAATACTGAAGTACATCTCTTAAATACAACAGCTGTTACATGGCCATTCTCGGAAAGAACTTCCTTAGGTCCCCAGCCGTTCTTAACCTCGATGCCCTCTTCCTTGGCTTCAGCAACCTCGTCCTTGGCTGCAGGCATCTCTTTTTCACTCTCAAGGCAGAGCATTGTAACCTTGCTTGCTCCTGCTCTGACAGCAGTTCTTGCAACGTCGATAGCAACGTTACCGCCACCGATTACTACAGTCTCGCCATTAAGCTTAATGGAGTGATCCTGGTTGATGTTACGAAGGAAATCAACACCGGTCTGAACTCCCTTGGAATCCTCACCGGGAACTCCTGCCATTCTTCCGCCCTGCATACCGATAGCGATGAAGAATGCCTTATAGCCTTCAGCACGAAGCTGCTCGATTGTAATGTCTTTTCCTACTTCTACGCCGCACTTAAACTCAGCGCCCATTTCTTTTATAACATCGATTTCTGCCTCGATGATGTCCTTCTCAAGACGATAGCTTGGAATACCGTTCATAAGCATTCCGCCGGCTCTCTTCTCCTTTTCAAAAACAGTTACAGGATAGCCGTTGAGCCTTAAGTAATAAGCAGCTGAAAGACCTGCCGGACCTCCACCGATTACTGCTACCTTGTACTCATCGCCCCACATACCGCCGTCATGCTTCTCGCAAAGAGGCACATATCTCTTATCTGCCTTAAGGTCAAGAGAAGCGATGAACTTCTTGATCTCATCGATAGCAAGAGGCTGGTCGATGGTTCCTCTTGTACATGCGTCCTCACAACGTCTGTTGCAGACAGCACCACAAACCATAGGGAATGGATTATCCTGTTTGATGAGCTTAAGAGCGTCTTCATATCTGCCCTCTGCAGCCATCTTGATATATCCCTGAACCGAAAGGTGAACAGGACAAGCAGTCTTACAAGGCGCTGTACCTGTGTCATAGCAGTTGATCTTGGCATCGTCACGATAGTTGTAGTTCCACTTGTGAGGTCCCCACTTCTTGTTATCGGGAAGCTCACTCTTAGGATATGTAACCTCTGTGCCGTTCTTCTTGCAAAGCTTCTGACCAAGCTTGGCAGCACCGACAGGACATACCTCTACGCACTTACCGCAGGCAACACACTTTTCCTTCTCAACATGAGCTCTGTAAGCTGATGCTGACATATTAGGTGTGTTAAAGAGCTGTGATGTACGAAGAGCGTTACATACTCCGGGAGCACAGTTACAGATAGCAACAATCTTGCCCTCGCCGTCAATATTTGTGATCTGATGAACATAGCCGTGACGCTCTGCTCTCTCTAAGATCTCATAAACTTCTTCCTTGGTGATATAGTGTCCGATTCCACGGTCATCCATGTACTCGGCCATATCTCCCATACCGATGCAGTAGTCACCACGGATCTCTCCGCTTCCCTCTCCACGCATAGCCTGCTGCTTACGACATGAGCACTCTGAAATACCGTACTTGTCATACATGTCGATCCAGCGTGAAAGATGCTCTACAGGAACTGACTGATTCTCAAGTGAGATAGCCTTCTCAACGGGAATAACGTGCATTCCGATGCCGGCTCCTCCGGGTGGAACAGACTCAGTGATTCCCTGAAGTGGAAGCTGTGTCATAAGGTTAAAGAATGTAGCCATCTCAGGATGCTCATCAGTGATCTTATCCTGCATCATCATAAACTCAGCTGATCCCGGAACGAAAATAGGAAGCTCATACTGAAGGTGCTTATCAGGTGTCTTGGCCCTGTTCTGCTCGATGATACCGATAAATCTGAGGTCGTGAACCATCTTGGTACACTCTTCTTCTGTCATGTTGTTCATCTTAGCAAGCTCAGGAATTGAATAAGGTACACGTGTCTTCTTGAAGTTAAGACAGAACCTTACCTGCTCCTTGTTAAGAACCCGGTCAAGCATCCAGTACTCAGGATCTCTGTTATTGACCTTCTTGGTGATTTTTTTGATCATACGATCAGTAATGAGAGTTGCCAGCTCAAGAACCATTTTTTCCTTTTCAGGATCTTCTGCCACATAGTTCTCGTCCTGCCAAAAGTCATTCTCGTTGATCATAGGATCGCCGATTTTCCATTCAGCCATAGTTTTTGCCATAATCTATCCCCTTTTTCTTAAAATAAAAATTAACATTCTTATCTATCTTATATATTAACATAAAAACCGCGATTTTTCCGCAAAAAAAGGCGATTTTCACCGCCTTTTATGCATTACTTATTCAGTTTCCAAAATGCTCAGTTTTCATCGTAAAGATGGCAGCAAACAACGTGTCCGTTTCCCATATCCTTAGGAGTAGGAGCAACCTCTTTACACTTAGCCATACACTGAGAACATCTTGTATGGAACTTGCAGCCCTTAGGTGGGTTTGCAGGTGAAGGAATATCTCCCTGAAGCAGGATTCTGTCCTTCTTGATATCAGGATCAGGCATTGGAATTGCAGAGAACAATGCCTTTGTATATGGGTGCAGAGGATTTGCAAAGATATCCTCTGTATTACCTGTCTCAACCAGATTTCCAAGATACATTACGCCAATAGTATCGGAAATGTGCTCAACTACAGAAAGGTCATGAGAAATGAACAGATATGTAAGTCCTCTGTCCTCCTGAAGCTGCTTTAACAGGTTGATGATCTGGGCCTGGATAGAAACGTCAAGCGCTGAAACAGGCTCATCACATACAACAAACTCAGGCTTAAGAGCAAGGGCTCTTGCGATACAGATACGCTGTCTCTGTCCGCCGGAGAACTCATGAGGATATCTGTCCTTGTGGTACTCCTGAAGTCCGCACTCCTTCATGATATTGCTGATGTACTCATCATACTCTGATGCTGGTACAAGTCCGTGCTCTCTTACAGCCTCTCCAATGATCTCACCGATAGGAAGTCTTGGTGAAAGAGATGAGTACGGATCCTGGAAGATGATCTGCATCTTGGTTCTGAGCTCGCGGAGCTGCTTCTTATCAAGTGTACTGATATCCTGACCATTGAAGATGATGTCTCCTGAAGTCTTCTCAATAAGTCTTAAGATTGTACGTCCTGTTGTTGACTTACCACAGCCCGACTCTCCAACGAGTCCCATTGTTGTTCCTTTTTTGATGGTAAAAGAAACATCGTCAACAGCCTTAACTTCTCCTGTAACACCTCCAAAGAAGCCGCCCTTAATGGGGAAGTATTTCTTGAGGTTTTTAACTTCTAATATATTTTCCATCAGTTAAGCCCTCCTTCCTCACATCTGTAGCAGGCAACCTCGTGTGTAGGTGATACCTTATAAGTCTTAGGATAAGCGCCGTTACACTTTTCTGTGCACATCTCACATCTATCCTTGAAATAGCAATAATTGGGCATATCAATAGGGTTAGGTACATTACCGGGTATGCTGTAGAGCTTATCTACGTGCTTACCAACCACAGGCTTTGAATTCATAAGTCCGATGGTGTAAGGATGTCTTGGATCCTTGAAGATCTCTGTAGCAGTACCTTTTTCTACTACTCTTCCGGCGTACATAACAACAACGAAATCAGCCATCTCAGCTACAACACCAAGGTCATGGGTGATGAGCATGATAGATGAGTTGATCTTGTCCTTAAGGTCACGCAGAAGGTCAAGGATCTGTGCCTGAATGGTAACGTCAAGAGCTGTTGTAGGCTCATCGGCAATGATAAGCTTAGGATCGCAGGCAAGAGCCATAGCGATCATGACACGCTGTCTCATACCACCTGAAAGCTCATGAGGATACATTTTATAAACACCCTCCTTGTTGGCAATACCAACAAGCTGAAGCATCTCAAGTGTTCTTGCCTTAACATCATCAGCGCTCATATCGGGATTGTGAAGCTTTATTACCTCATCAACCTGATCGCCGATTCTAAATACGGGATTAAGGCTGGTCATAGGCTCCTGGAAGATCATACCCATGGAATTACCACGGAGCTTCTGCATGTATGATGCAGGTGCATTTACTACGTTAATAGCCTTATCTCCGGTGTTGAATCTTATCTCACCCTCGACAGTCTGTCCTGAAGGACGCTGAACCAGCTGCATAAGTGAAAGAGAAGTTACACTCTTTCCGCATCCTGACTCACCAACGATACCTACAGTCTTACCTGTTGGTACCTCGAAGGAAACACCGTCAACAGCCTTAACTGTTCCTATATCTGTAAAGAAGTATGTGTGTACATTATCAAACTCTACACAGTTATCCGGATTCTTCATCTGAGTAACATACTCGCTCTCCGGAATGTTTTTTCTGTTTCTCTTTTTCTCAATTGCTGCAGTGATCTTACGGTTTTCTCTTGAAATCCTTCTCGACTCCCTGGCAGAAATATAATTATCCTTTTTAGCCATCTTTATCACCTCTTCATCTTTGGATCAAACGCATCACGAAGTCCGTCACCTATAAAGTTAAAGGCAAGAACCGTAAGCAGGATGAATACGCCGGCAGGAAGCCAAACAAATACATAATTGCTCATAACGTAAGAATCATTAACCGCGTTGATGATCGATCCCCAGGAAGCTGCAGGATACTTGATACCAAGTCCAAGGAATGAAAGTGTAGCCTCTGCAAGGATAACATCACCAAGTCCCATACTTGCGAATACGATAAGCTGTGGAACTACATTTGGAATAAGGTGCTTAAAGATACGTCTGTAAGTACTGATACCTGTTGCTTCTGCTGCAACCATGAACTCCTGCTCACGAAGAGAAAGGATCTGTCCTCTTACGATACGGGCAATACCAACCCATCCGATAACAGCCATGATAACGCAGAGCATGTAAATACGTGTTGTTGCGCTTGCCTGATAGTAGTCCATGATTGAACCAAGGATCAGGTAAAGAGGCATTGTAGGAATACAGTAAACAACATCTACGATACGCATCAGGAGGTTATCTACCCAGCCTCCGAAGAAGCCTGCGATACCACCGATGATCATTCCGATGAATACCTCAATGAAGATTACAACGAATCCGATAAGAAGTGAGATACGTCCACCGTACATAAGTCTTGCAAGAAGGTCCATGCCATTAGCGTCTGTACCAACCCAGTGCTTAGCTGAAGGTCTTGCGTATGTATCGATAACTCGTGTCTCCTGGAATCTTCTGAAGGTGTACTGTCCGTTCTTGTTCTCGATCCTGTACTCGATCTCGGTTCCGTCTTCATCAGCGAAATTGAAGGAAGTCTGTCCTGCCTCGATTGCAGCCATAGCAGCCTCCTTGTATGCAGGGCTGATGAACACACCTGCATTGGCAGCATTGAAGTTGACATCAGAAACAAGAGCAACTTCTGTAGTGCCATCAGTAATGACATCTCCATCAACGGAATATGTCTTGCCGTCTGCTTCAAAAGACTTCTCTCCATCAGCAACGGCTGTCAGAGCGCCGCAGTAGAATTCGTATGAAAGCTTGGCGTCCTTTTCATAAGTTGTGAAAGACTTCATGGCAGCTACGCCCATCTCTGTTGCTTCATAAACAGATGGCATTGGGTCGCCGTTGTCCTGGAAAACATAAGTCTTACCGTCTTTGTCAACAAAGAAGTTCTCACCTGCTGCTACTGCTTCATCATAAGCAGCATTCTTTTTAAGAAGCATATTTACTTCTTCCAAAGAGAAGATACGATATACACCCTCTCCTACATTTCCAAGCCCTAAAAGTGAACCGTCTCTGGTCTCAAATACGAACTTGTTTGTGGAAGCAGCGATAAGTGTCTTTGAATAAATATCTGATGGAAGCTTTACTCCATCTACCTGATAGATCTGATACTGATCTATAGCTGTTGCTCCGGCATAATCCTTAAGGATCTGCTCTGTTGTATAGAATACCTGACTCTGTGAATAAGGATTTAAAAGACCTCCTATGAATGAGAACAGGAACATAAATACTATAATAACGATACCTACAATAGCGAGTTTGTTTCTGATGAATCTCTTAAAGACCATCATTCCGGGAGAAAGAACTCTGACTCTGTTTGCATCATCAAGGCTCATATCTTTTTTCTCAATATTTTCATTAGCCATTTCTTCTTCCTCCTTTCTTAATTTACTCGTACTCTTGGATCAACAAGAGCATATGTGATATCTGCGATGAGGTTGCCCAGAAGAATAAGGACAGCCATAAATACCATGTAGAACATAACAAAAGGAATATCTCCCTGAGTTACGCACTGATAGAACGTATATCCTATTCCGGGGATCTGATAGAGAGTCTCAGTGATCATAGCACCACCAAAGAGTCCCGGAAGTGATCCGCCGAGAAGTGTAACGATAGGAATAAGTGTGTTCCTGAAGGCATGGTGATTGATAACCTTGTTCTCAGGAAGACCCTTTGCTCTTGCAGTTCTGATGTAATCAGAATTCAGAACCTCGAGCATGTTGGCACGTGTATAACGCATAAGGGATCCGATACTTACAACAACCAGCGTAAGTGTAGGAAGTACCATATGCTTAACCATATCTAAAACTTTTCCCGCATCGGACATAGTCTCATGCATACGGCTTACGATACCGTACAGATCAACCCATCCGAGTCTGATGGAAAAGACATATTTCAAAATTGTCGCAAAGAAAAAGCTCGGCAGTGAAATACCGATGAGTGCAATAACTGTTATTGCGTAGTCTGCAATTGAATACTGTTTTCTTGCTGCTACGATTCCGGCAGGAATAGCAATTAAAATCTCAATAATAAATGCAGCAAGTCCGAGTCCGAATGAATACCAGATAACACTGGAGAACTTCTGAAGAACAGGCTGATTGAAATACCAGGAATCTCCAAAATCCAGTCTAATCGCTTTAGATAGCCATCTGAAGTATCCCTGAACTATGCCGGTATCCAGACCATACTGTGCGTTGAGCTGATCAACCCACTCCTGAAATGACTTTGATCCGGGTCTCTGGGCAAGTGTCATTGCCTGAGTCTCCACGTAAGATGTAGGCATCAGACGCATTATTGTATAAATGATCATAGATACAAAGAATAGAAGAACAACAGATATAAGCAGTCTTCTAATTATAAACTTCTTCATTGTAATGGTGCTCCTTATCTAGTAGAAAAACAAAATCAAATCTTTTGGCGCAGAAATCGCAGTGCACAAACGTGCACTGCGATTTGCCACCAAATATATACTTATTAAAGCATATTAGTTCATAGCAATCTTATGAATCTCGTTGAGATATGTGTAGTATGTTGTCTGATCAGGTGTGATAGTGTCAACATTGATTCTCTCTGTGCTGAAGATGTTGCAATCCTGTCTCTGATATACAGGGATCTCACATGCAAAATCAACAACGAAGTCAAGAGCCTCTTTGTAAAGAGCCTTACGAACTGCCTGATCTGTTACAGTTCTTGCCTCAAGAACGAGCTTATCAAGCTCATCTGAGTAGATTCTGTAATGACCTGCGCTACCACCCTCTGAGTGATAGATCTGGAACATATCAGGATCAAGAGTTGTCTGCCAAGCTGCGCACCAGAGCTCTGCTGTGCCGGCCTCAAGAGCATTCCAAAGGATGGATGTGTCTGAAAGGTCGTTGATCTGAAGATCAAAGCCGATTGTCTTAAGTGACTCAGAAGCTGCTGTAAGGATACCGAATGAAGGGTGATCACCTGATCCGCCGCCACCGATCATTACTTCGTAACCAAGCTTAGCACCTTCAGGAGCTGCTGTAAGCTTGCCGTCTGTTACTGTGTAACCTGCTGCCTCGAAGTAGCCAAGAGCTGCCTCAAGAGCTGCTGCATACTTCTCATCCTCGCTCATTCCTGCTGTGTAGATATCATTTCCGTTAACATCAACAGAGAATGCTACCTTGTAATCAGGATCTGAAGCCTGAGGAGCTGCCCATGATGTGTTAGAAATAGGATAGTTGATAACTGAAGCAGCTTCGCCATAGTAAGAATCAATTGTTACGTCACGGTAAACTGAAATTACAGTTGCGATAGCCTTTCTAAGGTTCTTAGAAGCCTCGCTGCCGTTCTCTCCGCCTACACAAACGTTCTCAGAGTTCATACCGATATAACCGTATCCTCTGTAGTCTGTAAGAACTGTTGTGAGCTTGTCACCAGAGATCTCACCGTTTGAGTTCTCGCCGGCGATCTGCTCAAGAGCTGACTTAGAAGCTGAAGGATCAGAGATATCAACTGTACCCTGAACTACACCGCTCTCCTTATCAGCATTTGATGTAACCTTGAACTGAAGGTTCTTAGTTACAGGAACGCCTTCCCAGTAGTTCTCGTTAGCTGTCATGTAAACGATCTTGTTCTCGAACTTCTCGAACTTGTAAGGGCCTGCTCCCATAGGAGTTGTTGTCTTAGCACGAACGCTTGAAAGGTCACCCTTCTCAAATCCGAACTTGTTGTTGTCATAATCATACTTTGAAGGATCACCATAGTAGTGCATAGGTGATACCATGATTGCGAGCTGGTAAATAGCTGTAGCATCAACCTCTGTAAGAGTAATCTTTACAGTGTGGTCATCAACCTTCTGAATACCCTCAACGTGATCTACAGAATCACCTGTCTCAATAGCAACCTTGTAGTCATCTGAAAGGAAATCAAGGATTCCTGAATCAGCCTGCTCTGTGTCAGAAAGAGTAACTACATCTCCTTCGTAAGATTCCATCATCTCATTCCAGAAATCTTCTGCTGTAGGAGCCTGTCCACCTGCAACATCAAATGTTGTTCCTGTTGCAGCAGTTGTGATTGTTCCGTCCTCGTTATCCTTAGCAAAGCCCCAGTTAGCCATTGCGTTAGCGATGTCTGCCTTAGCAACTGCCTCTGTAGCTGCAAGATAACCCTTAGCTGTGCAGTAGTCTGCGATTGACTGAGCAAACTTTGCACCTGCCTCAGGAAGATCTGTCTCGAAGAACTTCTTCTGCTGATCTTCTGTTACGAATGTGAAGTCTGTGTTATCAGCTCCGCCCTTAACAAGAAGGTTAAAGAGTGTATCTGATCCGCTTCTGTACTCTGCAAGACCCTTAATAGGAAGAGCGTATGTTGAAGCACTTCCGTCGTATGAAGGATCAATGTAAACGTAATATGAGAAGATTACGTCATCAGCTGTGAGCTCCTCACCATCTGAGAACTTAACGCCATCACGAAGCTTGAACTCATAGTCAACTGTTCCGTCAGCGTTCTCTGTTACAACACAATCAGCAATTCCCTGATAGGTGTAATCAGTTCCGTTGTAAGTCTTAGTCTCTCCCTCGATACCGTTGTAGATGAGCTCACCTGCACGGTCATTGCCAAGAAGAGCTACTGATGTGAAATCAGCTACACGCTGATCCGGTACGGATGCAGCAAAGAACTCGCTGAATTTCTCTGAAAAATCATCAGATGCGATTACCAGTGGTGCGTCAGAACCAGATGCTACTTCTTCTGTAGAAGCGGCTTCAGTTGCCTGATCACCGGTGTTTTCTGTTGCCTGCTGTGTATCAGCGCCTGTATTGTCAGATGCGGGCTGCTGTGCGCCACAAGCTGCTGTTCCAAGAACAAGAGATGTAGCAAGAAGTACAGACAACACTTTGTTTCTGTTTTTCATAAACATTCCTCCTTTTGTATTTATTTAAATGCCCCTCATAGAAATATAGAAAGACAAATAAATCATATTAACCAAAGATCTTGGCATTCATATCATCTGCCAGTTCCTTAATGGTTCCGTCCTTAAACGGGCTCTTAAGTCCGACTTCGGCAAGCATAGGCTCGTAGAAGTCCTTGGCTGAAAGCTTGCAGAGCTGCAGGTAATGCTTCCAGGCATCCTGATAGTCTTTGTCCATCCATACCTTGAACTGCATAGCCACAACGCTGGCAAGAACATAATCAATATAGTAGAAAGGATTCCAGAAGATGTGTCCCTGTCTCTGCCAGTATCCTCCCTCTCCGAAGAACTCATCGCCGTCAAAGTCAAGCCATGGTCTGTAGGTCTTCTCAAGGTCTTTCCAAACCTGCTTTCTCTCTGCGGGAGTCATCTCAGGCTTGTCATATACAATGTGCTGGAACTCATCAACCATACATCCGTAAGGGATAAAGGTTACTGAATCCTGAAGGTGCATTGTGAAATAGTCATCTGCTCTGTCACCGAAGAACTTGTCCATCCATCCGTAGGTGAAGTATTCCATGGACATGGAGTGGATCTCTGCTGTCTCCATGGTGATGTCATTGTGCTCAACTATCTCATCGTTTCTTGTAACATAACCCTGGAATGCATGTCCGCACTCGTGGGTGATAACATCCACATCTCCGCTGGTTCCGTTGAAGTTGGCAAAGATGATGGGTGACTTGTACTTGGGAAGGAAATCCATGTATCCGCCGGCCTTCTTGGTCTTGCGTCCAAGGACATCGAAGAGCTCGTTCTCAATCATGAAATCAAAGAACTCTGCTGTCTCGGGAGAAAGCTCTTTGTACATCTCCTGTCCGGCCTTCATGATCTCTTCAGGAGTTCCTGTAGGCTTAGGATTACCGTTCTTAAAGAACATATCATTGTCGTAGTACTTAAGCTCGTCTACGCCGATCTGCTTCTTTCTCTGCTCCTGGATCTTGCATACAAAGGGAACAAAAGACTCTTTGATCTGCTTACGGAAGTTCTCAACCTCAGCCCTTCTGTAAGAGTTTCTGTTCATTCTGTTGTAGCCGAGTTCTACATAATTATCATAGCCCAGCTCTTTAGCCTGCTGTGTTCTGTTCTTGACCAGCTTGTCATAGATGTCATCGATCTCGTCGGTCACAGACATGAAGTAATCGGAAAGAGCCTTCCATGCACGTTTTCTGGTATCTCTGTCCTCACTGGTAAGGTACTTGCGAAGGAGTGAAATATTGCACTCCTCACCGTCGAACATGATCTTGGCAGATGCTATCAGCTTGTCATATTTACTGATAAGAGCATTCTCTTCCTGCATAAGAGGAAGGATCTTGTCATCGATTGACTTGTTGGCAAGCTCTATGTTCTTAAATGCTACCTTGCTGATCTTCTCCTCAAGGTAGGGTCTGTAAGGTGACTCAAAGAGTACCTTATTATAATCGTTTGCATACTTGGAGATCATAGGCGTGATCTCATCAATATAGTCGTTCTCTTTAGAATAGAACTCCTCTGTTGTATCTATGTTGTGTCTGAAAACTCCAAGCTTGATGTTTGTCCAGACATCAGCCATGAACTCATAATATTTTTTATGAAGCTCAAACTGCTCTTCACCGCTTTTTGCATTTTTGCTGTCTGCGATGAGCTGTTCAAAGAACTTTTTTACCTCATCCATATCAACTCTGTTGTATGGCATTTCTGAGCACTTCATATAGTAAACTCTCTTTCAAATTATTAAATTTCTATAAAAATCACCAAACCATTATACTGTATACGGGAACATTTAGCAAGGAAACTCTGTATAACTGCACCACGTTAAAGTCCAGTATCAGCCTTGCTTTCCGGAAGACTGACGAATCATGTCTTCGACAACGATGTCATAAATCTCTCCGACGGTGTTGCAATACTCCAAAACCTTCCAGGGCTCATTGGTATGGAAATGAATCTTAACAAGGTCTTCATCACCTGCAGCAATAAGGCTGTTCCCCTCAAAATTCTCGGTGATGTAATCTGCTATCTCATCCTCATCGAGGTCCTTGTCTCTTCTGTCAATAAGAAGCTGTGTGTCATAACGATATGCAAACTGATCGTCCTCTGCGTCGATTGAATTGATTCCCATTATTTTATCCTCCCTATTTGAATTTAAAAAAGCCAAGAATACTATTATATCAGATTTTAACTTTTAGTCTACGCAAATATGTCTTTTGCTCATCTGTGATGCGATAACTCTCCACAGACTTTTGTATTGCCTTATTATGAGTCCAGGGAGAAAGCCTCTTTTCCTCAATAAATGGAAGTATGCTCTCGTACTGTTTGGCAAGGGCTGTGGCGAAGTACCAGGCAATCATCATGTTGATGTAGTACTCATCGGAGCGGATCCCCGCGACCATCTCGGGGTATGACAGATCAAAGTCCTCATCAAGGAAATGCTGCATAAGCATTCCGATTCCAAACCTGACGGTATAAGTGTGATCAGACTGTAGCCACTTCTTTATATGGGAAAAGAGCTCTTCCTTATTTTTCTTAAATACCTTAGGCGACATCTGGTCGGAAGTTGCCCAGTTGTCCACAAAGGGAAGAAACTCTTCCAAAGCCTTCATGCACTCATCAAAATCTTTGATCTCAGATATGGCAAAGGCGTGGAGCTGATTCTCATCAAAGTATTTATGAGGAAGATCTCTAAAAAACTCATCAAGTTCTCCGGACTTATACAGCTCTTTTGCCAGCTTTCTGAGCGCAGGGGTTCTGATACCGATAAATTCCTTCTGCTCCACTGACGGTATGAGTCCCTGCTGAAAATCCCTGTATTTCTCATCCTGAAGCTCAAATAACTTTTCTCTGATGCCCTCAACAGTCATATTTTCTGCCTCCTTGCTCCTATGTTATCCATTCTACCAAAGAAATTGCCCGTTGTTACCATTTCGTAGTAATATTTATGAAGTATATTGGGGGAATGCGAGGGAAAAAATGGAAACACTCACAGGTAACACCTTTTATTTTGATTTTGAAGTTTCTCTGATGGAATGGCTGCAAAGCGTGCTGGGTCCCACAGGAGCCGGCATTGTTTCTGCATTTTCAGCCCTTGGCGAGGAATTTTTTCTTATACTTCTTTTAGCTTTTACCTATTGGTGCTATGACAAGAAATTCGGCGAGCACATAGGTTCTATCATGATTCTCGGAACCATAATAAATCCGCTTATCAAAAATATATTCTGGAGAAGACGCCCCTACTTTGACCACGAATCCATAACATGTTACAGGCCTCTTGATAAAGAGCATGATCTGTATGATATCGCAGCACAGGGCTTGTCTTTCCCAAGCGGTCATTCAACCAATGCAGCAATAGCGTTTGGCACCATCGCTCTGAAAGTCCGAAAAAGATGGGTTTCCATAATCTGTGGTATCATCATTTTCCTGGTAGGCTTTTCAAGAGTGGTAGTAGGCGTCCACTATCCCACCGACGTTCTTCTGGGATGGTTATCAGGTTTCTTTTGCATCTGGCTCATCACCTTCTTAAGAAACAAGGTCCCCGAGGAAAAGACCTGGCTCATCTACCTTGGGATATTCCTGGTATCATGTCTTGGACTTTTCTACTGCAAGACCACAGACTATTTCACCTGCCTGGGACTTGTGGGCGGAATCTATGGTGCCTTTGAGTTTGAAAAGAGATTTGTTCACTTCAAAAATACAAAAAATCCTCTGATATGCATTCTGAGGATTTTCTGTGGTGTTGCTATTTATCTGATCTTAAATGAAGTACTTAAACTGCCTTTCCACAAGGAGTTTCTTGAATCAGGAAATCTACTTGCGGGTGTTGTAAGGAGTGTTCGTTATCTTATCGTGTCCTTTGTTACAGTCGGCGTATATCCTTTCTCTTTCAGGCTCATAGATAAGTGATGTTTCCTTACGCAAATATCATTCCAAATATCGGTGAGAGCACGATCATCACCATGGAAAAGGCAAAAGAGTTTACTGACATCAGCGTTGCTCTCTGGTCTGACGGGATCATTGTGTTCAGCAGTATGTCCGTCCTTACCTGGACGAAGTTATCAGAGAAAGCTCCGATAAAACCACCTATTATCATAAGATAAATATTCCCCGTAAACACAGAAGCAAAAGCTAACATAACGCCGATTGTCGCAATGATCCCAATCCTTCTGTATCTCTTTTCCGGAAAATACTCCGTCACTTTAGCTCCTATTGCTGCTCCCATTCCCATGATAAACAATGCAGGTCCGAGCCAGAAATTACTGAGCCCCATCAGCGGGAGTTTGGCCTGTAAAAAGAAAAGTATCAGTATGTCCACTGCACCTATCAGGGAGTTGAACAAAATTATGAGTCTGGCCTTTCTGTTATGTCTAATGAAAGCCGCACTTTCCGAAATTACCTTTTTAAATCTGTCAGAGGTCTTGCTGACGTTTTGCAGATTTGTCTTTACATCGACCAGCGAAAGAGCTATGAGTACCGAGATAGCGCCAATTACTGCATCTATCATGTTAGCTCTTTTATATCCAAGGAAAAGAGCTAATCCTGCAAGGAGCGTACCTACAGAGCCAAATATCTGATAGATCATAAGGTCTGTTGATGCAAACTTATCATACTCACTCTCTATTCCGGCTTCTTTGAGACTGTCATAGGCAAGAGCCTCTCTGGTTCCCGATGCCAGGTTATAACTGAGTGCATTTACCGCGATTGCCAAAGCCACCGTGAAGAAATCTTTAGATACTATCATCAGAAGAGATGAGATTATCACCATTACTCGTCCGGCCACCATGGTCTTTCTTCGGCCAAAGACATCTGAGATAACTCCGGAAGGGATCTCAAATGTAAGGCTGGTTATGTGAAAGATGCTCTCTAAAAGACCTATCTCTACAGTGCTAAAGCCTCTTTGAGCAAGAAGTGCCACCCAGGCAGCACCTGCTATGGCGAGGCCTGCTACGGCGTCTATTCCAAGTAATTTATTTATCTGTTTTTTAGCTGTTTTCTTATCCATAAAAAAATCTCCTTAATCTTTTGATCATTAAAAAGAATAAGGAGATAATGTCTCTTAATTTATTCCGACTGCTGATACTTATGTCGGTTATTACCTAAAAAAGAGCGCACTATCCCCATAAACAGCTAAAACGTTACCTTTCATCAGATGAAGGTTTACTGTTTTCCAGGTCATCTATGTGCTCTCCTTTCGTAGTTTTCTATTAGTCAGAATATCACTGTTTCCGAATATTGTCTATCTTCCGATGGTTCTTTTACAGGAACATCAGACTGACGCCAATAAGGATCTGTCCTGCATAGTACAGGACAATGTTGGAAATCCTAAAGCTCTCGCGGAACTTTTTTCCGAACGTGTTGATGATAAGAACTATATCGCTGATCAGGAACAAGAAGGCTCCCAGGGCGAATATCGCCGTAAATGCCGAAGGCTTGGCAATCAGGTTACCTACTGCAACTGCGTTCATCAGCATGATGGCTCCGATGTAGATCACACCAAAAATCTCAAACGGCAATTTTGCAGAGATGATCTGGAAAAGCCACAGGATAAGAAGTCCTGCCAGAGCAAGTCCTATTGCAATGCATATCTTCCAGTTTGTGGACATCTCAAGGATTGCGATAAGGTACACAATGTGTCCGGCCAGAAAAACGAGGATGCCAATAAGAAATGCCAGCTGTCCTCTCTTCTTGAAGATGAATCTCAAGTTTAGCAATATGTCTGCTATAAATCCCAGAATAAGGCCATAGATAAGCAGTGTCGCCACATTGCCTCCGGGGCTGTTCAATAATCCGATCAGCACAAAGCAAAGAGATGCAAATCCCTTCCAGACATCAGCCGATACATATTTGTTATGCATTTCAGCTCTTAAGAATATCGTTGCAAAAACGGCACATAAAGCAGTTAGGATTATGACCTGCAGCATATTTTGTCTCCTTTACTTATATCAGGCTGTTGGATATTTACCGGGATCATTTTCTTCAGCCTGGATCCTCTGAATATGCCCCCAGGCCTCTGCATCAATCTCTTTTCCCGCAAAATACTTGTTACGATCCTCTTCCGTGATCTTTCTGATCACACGAGCGGGATTTCCTGCTGCCACGCACCACTCCGGGACATCTTTTGTAACTACAGATCCGGCGCCGATCACAGAGTTAGCGCCGATGGTAACTCCCGGGCAGATAACAACGTTTCCGCCAACCCAGACATTGTCGCCGATGGTGACATCAATCCCGTACTCATACATGGTATTTCTGGTGGCAGGATGAACCGGGTGACCGGCTGTATAAATGGCCACATTGGGCGCCATCTGAACATTATCGCCGATGCGGATCATTCCTACATCCAGCATGGTGCAGTTATAGTTTGCAAAAAAGTTCTTGCCGATCTCTATGTGAGTTCCATAGTCGCAGTAAAACGGCGGGTTAACCAAAGAGTTTTCTCCGATCTTTCCAAAGAGTTCTCTAATGGTCTTTCTGATGGAATCAAAATCCGACCTGTCCATTGTGTTAAGCTTCTGCGTGATACGACGGGCAATCTTCTGCTCCTCGAACACCGAGTCGTCGGAGATGTAAACAAGTCCCTGATCTCTTCTCTCTATGTTGCTCAAACTCATCTTCAAAGTCCCCCAAAGTTTATATACATAATTATACCATGATGGAATGCTCACCTACAGCAGTGGTGCGATAAATTTAAGCAGTGCTCCAATAACCTTGTAAGCGATTTTTTCATGAGCTATAGTCTCCCTCGTTACCTCGCGGCATTTCGAAAGTGCGTCATTATAGTCAGCTTCAATATCCGCAATACATGGCACCTTATAAAGATATGTTGCGCACTCAAAATGATGATAAAGGCTCCTGTAATCGAGATTTATGGTTCCGACAACAGCTCTTTTGCCATCACTGACACATACCTTGGCATGGACAAAGCCCGGTGTATACTCATATATCTTAACGCCGGAGTCAGTGAGTTCGCTGTAGTGAGATTTAGCAAGAGCGTAGGCAAGTTTCTTGTCCGGAATTCCCGGCAGAATGAGTCTTACATCCACGCCTCTCTCAGCCGCGTACTTGAGTGCTGTCAGAAGCTCGCCATCCAGAATAAGGTAGGGCGTCATAAAGTATACATAGTCTGTTGCCCTGTTTAGGATGTCCATGTAGACAGTCTCTCCCACTTTGTCTTCATCCAATGGGCAGTCGCCGTAAGGAACAACAAAGCCATCCGTCTCAGGGTAGCCTGTGGGTTCAAGGAACTTGGGATCAAATGAAGGCTCAGGCTCTGTGAGATTCCACATCTGCAAGAACATAAGGGTAAAGCTCCTTACTGCCTCTCCCTTAAGCATAACTGCTGTGTCTTTCCAGTGCCCAAACATCTTTTTGTGGTTTATGTACTCATCCGCTAGGTTAACACCGCCGTTGAAGGCAACCTTGCCGTCAATGACGAGGATTTTCCTGTGATCTCTGTTGTTGTAATGAGATGATAAAAATGGTGCAATTGGCGCAAACATCTTGGCCCGAATCCCGAGAGATGCAAGGCGCTTTGGATAGTCGTGGGGAAGAAGGGTTATCTCACACATTCCGTCATACATGACCCTTACATCTACTCCCTCCGCCGCTTTTCTTGCAAGGACTTCCAGGATCTTTCCCCACATGTAGCCCTCTTCTATAATGAAATATTCGAGGAATATAAACTTCTCAGCCTTTTCAAGTTCTTCCAAAAGGGCTTTGAATTTTTCTTCTCCAAGTGGGAAATAAGTGACTTCAGTATTTGTAAAGATTGGGAAATCTCCGCTTCGGTTCAGATACTTAACCAGGTCATCTGTCCCGTAAGGATCGCCCTTTAGTTTTTCTATGACTTCGCCGTCCTGAGGAACAGCATTTTCAGAGAGTTTTATCATCTCCTCAACTCTCTTGCGCGTTCTTCTATGACCGATATTGGATGTGGTAAAAGCTAAAAGTGCAACGCCAAAAAGGGGCACCAATGCAATAACCGCCAGCCATGTCAGCTTAGCCGAAGCATCCATTCGATTATTGAACAGATATATGACCATTGCATATGCAAATATGATCTCAAGCACAGCGTAATAAGGAATGTACTTCTCAAGCCAGCCAAATAGCGTAAAATACAAAAAGACCTGTGCCAAAAGAAATAGAAAGATGAGTATAAAACGGCTGAAAAATATCCGCAAGATACCGAGTTTGCTGTGCGTGCTCAGCCTTATTCCTGCCTCTGAATCCATCATTCAAGCCTCCTTAAAGCAAGTCGGAATCTCTTTTACGCCTCTGCTCATGCAAAGCGCCGATGAAGCACCTGTGTATGAAAGGGGATTGCCTTCTATATCTGTCACAGTGCATCCTGCTTCCCTGGCGATGAGTGCTGCTGCAGCATAGTCCCAGATCTGTATCTTAAGCTCAAAGTATAGTCCGCACCTTCCGATGGCGACGCAGCACATATCCCAGGCTGCAGTTCCGGACCTCCTTAGGTCTACACACAGAGGAAGGAGTTTCTTTGCTATGTCAAAAGACCTATCTCTCAGTTCCTCATAATATGGCGCAGTGCCAAAGCATGAGAGCTGCTCGGAAAGTGGCGCCTCGGAGGACATTATCCTCTCGCCGTTCATATATGCGCCTTCTCCTGCAATGGCTGAGAACATCATGTCATCGTAGGGGTTGTAGACTACCGCCATGTAGGGCTTTCCGTCTTTCAGAAGGCCGATGGATACTACTGAAGGTCTGTATTCATATATGAAATTGGAAGTTCCGTCTATAGGGTCAATGACAAAACAGAACCCTTTTGCCATCTTGGCTGAGAACTCGTCCTGCCCGTCCTCTTCTCCGAGAAACTCTGCTTCCGGAAGAAGCTCTTTTAACCTGCCTACAAGAAACCTCTGAACCTTCTCATCCGTCTCGGTCACAAAGTTTGCATGTCCTGATTTTTCCATGATCTTGGGCCGTTTGGCTGTGAGTAGGATATCTCCTGCCTCCCTTGCTACCTGCTTGATGTCTTCTATTGTCATTTTGTGGTGGTTCCTTTCCTGTCAGTCTGTGTATTCCTTCAGTACGTCCAGTCCCAGCAGCAAAGCCTTTTCATGAGACCCTGATCCAAAGTCTCTTACGTCATATTCATGAACATTTGCAAGAGAATCAGCCGTAAAGAGGAACTGGCCAAAGCTTGCTCCGCGCTTTCTGCATACTGCGGCAAGTGAAGCACACTCCATTTCAACAACAGAGCATCCTTCCTCTAAACGATATTTTACCATGTCTTTTGTCTCTCTGAAAAATGCATCCGTAGTCCAGGTTGTACAGGTCACAAATGGAAGATCATGTTTACTAAAACACCTCTCAATTGCTTCCACGGGCTCTTTATCCAGCTCGATATATCTTGAAGCCGGAAGATAGTGATAAGATGTGCCCTCAGCCCTGAGAGCTTTTGTCGGAACAATAAAGACATTCTCAGGAAGATCTGCAAGAACTCCACATGATCCTACAGCAATTATCTTCTCGCAGCCGCAGCTTACGAGGCAGTCAATGAGGGAAGCAGCTCCCGGAGCTCCTATCAGAGACTGTACAAGGCATATATCCTCACCATCTTCATGAAGAACATATATCTCAACGGTATGTGAAACCGTGATGAATTTCTCAACAATTTCTGCATTATGCTCCTGCGCAAATTTCGGAACTACATCGCCAAGAAATGTAAACAGGCACTTCTTCGGAAGCCGAAGATCCGGCCAGTCGTGGTTTGGAGTTATTACTTCAGCTGAGTGATCATCGTATTCAAGTATTGGTATCTCGTTCTTTATTATCATTTCATGTCCTCCCTCTGCTTATATCTGCTTATAAAAACAGGACCATATTTATCTCATCGAAGTATGTGCCGTCTTTGAGTTTAAATGCTCTAAGAATCTTGCCCGTCTCTTTAAATCCCATCTTCCTGTACAGGGCAAGGCCTCTTTCGTTGTCTTCATATACTCCCAGCTCAATTTGCTCAAAGCCCATTTCTCTTGCCTTTGCGATTGCCTTTTCCATCAGGATCGTGCCAAGTCCGCACCCTGTGTACTCCTGAGTCAGTGCAATTGCCAAATCGCATCTGTGCTTTAGTTTGATATGGTTTCTGTTTCGGGAAATTGAGCAGTTGCCAACAGCTCTTTCGCCGTCAAACGTTGTGAACCATACACGATCCTCAGCTTCAAGCACGAAGTTTATGATCTCTTTTTCTTTATCAAGTGTTGTCTGAATCTCCTCGGGGTATCTTACAAGGAAGTGAGTTTCCTCTGCAGTCTTTATCATGTAGTCCAGCATCGCCTGTGCATCTTTTTCCTCGGGGGATCTTAGTGTTAATTCTCTTCCGTCCTTTAATGTGATTGTCTCTTCTTCGATTCTCATAATTTCCCTCCTTTTGTATAAAAAAAGACCTTACCAAATGTGCTTGATAAGGTCTAAATCATACATAATACTTTCTACACTGAAAGTTCTACCTCATCTCGCATGGTAAACAAAACTCCTGAAAAATATTCACGAGCATTGCCAAGACCATTCTGTTGACGAGATGTGTATTTGTCATATGGTGAACTTTCCTCCGAGATAATTAGTTGTAAGTATAAAGGGCGTATTATGAGTTGTCAATACAATTTTCAGTATATACGTTATTTTTACTGACAATTTATCACTTGCCACAATATACCTTGATTGCCTGATAGACAAACTCTGCAGTTCCTTCGCCGCCCATCTTGTCGATGTTTTCGGTGAACTCTCCGCCTCCGGCGTACATCTTGCCCAGGCTAAAGAGTATCTCATCGGTGCAGTGGTAGAAATGCTCAGTGATGTAGGACTGAAGCTTCTTAACCTGAGCCTGGGGCCTAGTAGATGCAGGATCTTGCTCCTTCATGGCACCAAACTCCTCAAATATCTTCATAAAATCAGCCATCATATCTGCCTTTTCAGAATCGGTGCGATTCTTATCCTTTTCTTCAAACTCTTTGAATTCGGGAGTCTTTCCCCACTGCTCTTTTGCTCTTTTTGCGTATTCATCAATTTTACTTATATCAAATGCTTTAAAATCCAATTTTCTCACTCCTCTCAGTTTTAGTCCTTTGCACATATCGATCAGGTTTTCGATGTGCTCCTTCTTAAGTTCCAGGAGCCCAATCTGCTGATCCAGTGCTTTCCTCTTGTCAAAATCAGATCTGGTCACAATTTCCTTTATGTCTTTTAGCGGAAACTCCAGCTCCCTGAACAGTAAAATCTGTTGCAGCTTCTCCAGGGCTGCATCGTCATACAGCCTGTATCCGGCCCCGGTATACTCCGCCGGCGCAAGAAGCCCTATTTTGTCATAATACTGCAAGGTGCGTATACTCACTCCTGTCAGTTTACTTACTTCATTTACTGTCATCATGGCTTTCATCTCCTTCACGTGTAATTATAGCTTAAACTATTACGTAACGTCAGAGTCAACACTTTTATGAAAAAAGAGGTTCAGAATGAACCTCTTTAAAGTATATTGTTCAGAATCAGTGCGATTCCTGATACGATCAGCAGGATGATCACAATCTTTTTTACTACCTGCTCACTTATCTTCCCGGCGCTAAACATTCCCGCAAAAAGCCCGACAAGCATGAATGGTGCAAGCACCAAGGCTCTTTTCAAGGCAGCAACAGTGAGGATTCCGTAAAAGAGATAAAGACCTATTCTGAAGGTATTCTCAATCACAAATACTGTGCAGATGTTGGCTTTGAAAGACTTCATATTATCTGTCGTCCTTCCAACATATGCACCGAGCAGAGCTCCGACTCCAAAGAGTCCACACAGAAAACCTGACAGAATTCCTATTATCGTAAGCAGTATCTTCGAGCTCTCCATCTTCTTGTGGAACAATTCCCTAAGCAGCATCTCTATGCCGACAATTATCACCAGCACTCCGAAGATTATCTTAACCACTGTAACATCAACATTCTTCAGGAAAAGAGCTCCTCCAAAGCTTCCGATGATCACCATGACCGTTAGCGGAAGAACAATCTTAAGGTCTATCGACTTTCGCTCTTTCCAGCTTATTATCAGGTTTGTCGGATATCCAAGAACTAGCTCCAAAGGAGAGATATTTATATTAGCTGCCGTAAAACTTAAAATCGACGTAAAAACCAGAGTATTTGCGAATCCGCAAAGCCCCTTAACATAAAACGCTGCAAGCGTTGCAATAATCCATGATATCATGTTGCAATTCCTTATTTGAAGTTAATTTCCATGGTCTCATATGCACTTAAGCTTCTACATAATAATCGATGAGTCCATATATCCAGCTGTCCAGATTGGAAAAGGTATAGCCTATACCTCTTGCCTTTTCGGTATTGAAGCTCAGTGTATCTGTCAGTCCATTGTAGGGTGCTGCGTCACCTGAAGCACAAAGAATCGCAGTCTTGCCAATCTTCTTTTCAGCATAATCAATGATCTCCGAAATCTTGATGACTCCGTTTGAGCATCCGTTCACAGCGCCGTCACATGGGTGATCAGCAAGGTATGCGATGAACTCCCCGGCTTCTTTTTCATGGATAAAAGACATTGCTCTGTCCATATCATCAACGTACATGGGACTTCCGTTCCTTATATGATCAACGTAGAAACGAAGTCGCCCGGTATAGTCATTCTCTCCCAGGACAACAGGATATCTCACAAAGGTGCAGGAAGCTTCATCCATAAACTCAAGAGCTGCACGCTCTGCATTTCGCTTGGTCTCGGGATAATCAGGAAGTCTGTCCTGCCATTTCAGAGGATTATCTTTTGTTATGAATTCCTCTTCTCTGATATCCGCATGATCTTCATGATAAACAGAGCAGCTGGACATCTGAATATATCTGTCACAGGATGCGTTCTCCAAAAGAGCTTTTACGTCATTGGAGCCATAGGCAATCTTATCAATTATTACATCATACTTAAGGCCGCTTAAAGCTCTTTTAATACTTTCAGGATCTGTCCTGTCAAAGACTACATTCTTCACTTCTCCTGCAAAATCCGCCTTGGCATTTCCTCTCGTGGCAATTGTCACATCATGGCCGGCGGACAGTAGTGCATTGACCATTGGAATTCCAAAAAATCTGGTACCACCCACAACAAGTATTTTCATAACACGCTCCTCTTTCCCTTCAGCTCAAAACATAGATCATGATTGCCTGTTGAACTTTCAAAAGATTCTTTTTAAATTCATATCCAACAAAGAAATCTGAATCAATCACATCCGCAGATACTTCCTCTCCGCGATAAAATGGAGGACACGGGTTCAGGATCGCATTATCATTTGCCATCTCCATCAGCTCTTTTGTCACCTGATAGTTCTTAAAATCCTCCAGCATACTTGGCGGAATTGAATCTGTGCAGACAATGTCTTTTCCTACGATCGCACTCTCAAGGCTCGCATCAAAAGAAGCTCCGGGAATCCGGTATTTGTCCGGTCCACACTGAGTTAGCGAAAAGCCAAAGGCATCCGATGCCTCTTTCCAGGCTCTGCCAATGTTTCCATCGCCACCGACAAATAAGTATTTATCGCCAAGGTAATCCTCTCTGATCCCCGAAAGCGTGTAGAGATCGGACATCATCTCGCAGGGATGGTTGTCATCTGTCATGGCATTAATGACAGGGGCTGACATTGCATCAGCCATCCTGTCAATCATGCTAATATCCGGATAGCGCACTATAACAGCATCTGCCCAGTTCTGCAGATATCCGCACACATCCTTTATTTCTTCCTTCTTGTCCAGTGTCTTTGGGTCGAACAAGATGGACTGGCCACCGAGAAGATATATTCCTTTTTCAAAAGACACTCTGGTTCTAATGCTGGATGCAGGAAAGAACATAACTATGGTCTTTCCCTTAAGGAATCCGTCATACTCCCCGATGGTATCGGCAATCTCAAATATTTTTAGCAGATCTTCTTTTTTGTGGTCGGTAAGTCTTATAAAAGATTTCATTACATATACCTGTTATTGTTTTTCTTATAGGCTTTTGCCCACTTGGAAATCTCTTTTTTCTTGGCGTAGTTCCTGGTATTCTCTGAGCCAAGGTTCTTGTACAGCGCATATCTCTCAGGGGAGAGCTCTCCGCTTGCGATGGCTGCTTTAATTGCGCATCTGGGCTCAGTCTCGTGCCTGCAGTTACTGAATTTGCACTGACATTCCAATTCTACAATATCGGAAAAGGTATCATCAATACCTTCAGCGGTGTTTGCCATGCCTATTTCGCGCATTCCGGGAGTGTCAATAAAGCAGATCCCGTTTGATGTCTCGATAAGCCTTCTGATGGTTGTAGTATGGCGTCCCTTGTCATCATCCTCTCTGATCTCTGAGGTCTTCATGATGTCCTCCCCTATCAGAGTGTTGACAAGCGTTGATTTTCCGACACCGGAGGAGCCCATGAGGCAGATCGTATTTCCGGGGATCAGATATTCTCTGAGCTCCTCAAGGCCAATGCCATAGATCGCTGAAATTGCATGAACTCGCACTTTATCAGAGATCTGCTCCACCTCACGCACATATCTTCCTGTGTTGTTGCAGAGGTCGGATTTGGTAAGGATCACGACAGGAGTAGAACCACCCTGAAGTGCAATGCTTGCGTACCTCGCTATGCGGTTGTAGTTGTAGTCCTCATTAAGGGATGTGACAATAAAGCAGTAATCCACGTTGGAAACCATGTACTGCATAACTCCCGTCTTGGCCTGGTCGGGCCTTTGCAGGAAGCTCGTTCTCTCACATACAGAGAGGATCATTGAATCCCCCTGTCTGTTATAGCGAAATGTCACATAGTCTCCCACTACCGGAAGCTTGTCTGCATCTTCTCCGTAAAAACTGCCCTTTAGCTTTGCAGGGATTTCCTGTTCCCAGAATTTTATCATGTAGCTGTTTTTGCTTACCTGTGATATTCTTCCGAGTTTTTCTTCATGAAGCCACTGACATGAAAGCTTAAGAGGCTTGTAATACGGGAATTTATCCGTAAACTCTTTTATCTCCTCTTCATCCTCGCACTCCTCGAAAACAGGTGCCTCGTAGAATAATCCGTGAATATCTTCAAATCCGTCGTTAAGAGGAAGTGCCATAAACGCATCTGCATTTCCAAATGCCGGATGATGGATATCAAAGTTGTCGCAGGTTTTAAAGCCGTGCTTAGGATAATACTGTGGCTCTCCGCAGATTACGATCCCCTTGTATCCTGCTGCCACGGCAAGAGAAATAGTCTCTTTTAACAGCGCCGCTCCTATCCCTGCGCTAAAGCATGTAGGCTCTACTGCCAGAGGACCGAAGGTCAGGACTTCGTGTTCTTTATCGCCATCCACAACCTTAGCCTTCGAGTAATATATTGCTCCAACTATCCTGCCATCAAGCTCTGCAACGCGGCTAAACTCCGGCAGATATTCATCAGCACTGCGGAGCTTATGCACCATCAGATGCTCGTTGCATCCCGGGCCGTGAATGTTCCAAAAAGCGCGCATGGTCATCAGTTCTGTATCGTAGTAGTCACTTGTAGTTTCTTTTCTGATTATTAAATTATTCAATGTTTTGTCTCCTTGATTATGTTTACTAATTCATGTTGTTTTCAGTTTTAGTTATTAGCCATAGTATGGAGACCTTGTAGACAGCGCAATAAAAAAACCGCGACAAAAATGCCACGGTCTAAATACGCTATATAAACGCCTTGCAGATATCAGAAGGCATAAACCGAGGTCATCATACTATATTCATTTACAATCTCTGTTCTGTTTGCACTCATTATTATGATTACCTCGCTTTCCTTAAGATTTTTATTACATTACACAGAGTAACAAATGTGCGCTTTAAAGTCAACGTGTTTTTTAGTTCGTCAAAATACCAGCTTCTGTTTCATCTCATTATATTTTTCAGAAGTCATAAGAGCAGTTTCATCCGTGCCCTTAAGTGTTACCGTATATGTCCATCTGCCGTACACCTCAAGCTTTTTGACTGCTTCCACTCTGATTATGTACGACTTGTGGCATCTCATGAATTTGTCAGGATCGAGTTTCTCCTGTATAGAAGAAAGAGATGACGACGTAAGGAAGGTCTCATCCTCCGTCACTATCCTGCTTATGCCATCGGTCCTCTCGATCATTATGATGTCCTTCGTATCAATGAGATTTATCTCTTCTTTTCCGCGGATGACCAGCTTGTCAAAAGAGCCTTCAGCTTTAGCCTCAGTTTCTTTTTCCGCTGTCATACTCTTTATCCTGCCAAGTGTCTTGCCTATCCTCTCAAGATCGAAGGGTTTGACGAGATAGTCAAAAGCGTATATCTCAAAGGCATTGGCCATATACTCGCTGTGGGCTGTCGCAAAAACTATCTTCACCTTGGGATCGACTTCAGTAATAGCCTTGGCACATTCAAGGCCGCTCTCACCGGACAGGTCAATATCCATGAAGACAACATCGGGGCGAAGCTTGATAAAGTCGCTGATAGCCGCCGCAAAATTTCCGCAGGAGGATACAACTTCGCAATCGGATGTTTTCTCTATCATCTTCTTAAGAATATTTCTAATCTGTTCTTCATCCTCAACTATCATTACCCGTATCATAACTTCGCCCCTTCAAAGTTTATTATTTCTTGGTCTCGACATATTCAGCGATACTGTTGCCGATATCGTTTTTCATCTTGGTATCTGCCTGGACATTTTTAAGATTGTAGTAGTCAAGCACTCCGATATTTCCTGACCTGAGGGCCTCTGCCATTGCTCTTGGAATCTCTGCCTCTGCCTTGACAACCTCTGCCTTCATCTCCTGTTCAAGAGCTACAGCCATTGCCCTTCTCTCCTCAGCCTTGGCCTGAGCAATCTTGGTGTTGGCCTCTGCCTGAAGACTCTGGAGGTTAGCTCCGATGTTTCTTCCGATATCGATATCTGCTATATCAATGGACATGATCTCGTAAGCTGTGCCGGAATCAAGTCCCTTTTCAAGTACAACCTTTGAGATATCATCAGGATTCTCAAGAACGCTGCTGTGAGTGATTGCAGAACCAACAGTAGTTACGATACCTTCACCTACTCTTGCAAGAACAGTTGCCTCACCTGCACCACCGATGAGTCTGTCGATATTGGTCCTTACAGTTACACGAGCCTTAACAAGAAGCTCTATACCGTCTTTTGCTACTGCTGCGATCTGAGGAGTTTCAATAACCTTGGGAGTAACGCTCATGGTTACGGCTTCAAATACATCACGTCCTGCAAGATCAATAGCAGATGCCTGCTCAAAGGAAAGGTTCATGCTTGCTCTCTCTGCTGCTATAAGAGCATTTACAACATTGTCTACATTTCCGCCGGCCAGGTAATGAGCTTCAAGCTGATTGGTTGTAACATTTATACCTGCCTTGGTAGCCTTGATGAGCGGACTTACAATCTTTACGGGTTTAACTCTTCTAAGCTTCATTCCTACCAGGGAAAAGATACTGATCTTAACCCCACTGGCTACTGCTGAAATCCACATTCCAACAGGGATCACAGCAAAGAACACGATCAAAAGTATGATTACAATTGCTGCTATTATAATAGTTGTCATCATTTTATTTCTCCTCCTCTACAATTATCCTGTTGTCTTTTACTTCTGTTATAACAAGAGCAGAATCTTTTTTTATGTAATAATTTGCAGATTGAATATCCAGCTTGACTCCATCAAACTCGCCCTTTCCTGCGGGCTTTAGGTCCGTTATTGCAACTCCCTTTTTCCCGATAAGATACTCCATATCCTTTTCATCGATAAACAGGTTCTTGCCGGGCAGGTCTTCATCAAGCTTGATGGGTGACTTTATCTTTTTTGACCCGAATATCACTATGCTTATCACGAGCATTACTGCGATTATGACAATGGCTATGACGCCCACTATCACTCTTTGCTGCATGCTGTTTCCGGTCAGAAAGATGCCGGCTGCGGTAAAGATGATACCTGCTATTCCCGGAAAGCCAAAGCCGGGCATATAGAACTCGACACCTATCAGAAGTATTCCTATTATCAGGACTATAACTCCCAATATCTGAACTGCTCCCATAATCATTCTCCTTTTCCAAAGCTTACCGTAAATACTGTCTCCTCGTCATCTGACGAAAGCTCAATATCTCCACTGTTCTTACCAAGAATCTCGGATACGATCGCAAGTCCCATTCCATGGCCTTCACCTTTCTTGGTTGAAAAGCCTCTTTTGAAAATGTTATCTCTTATATCTTCGGGGATCTTCGGACCATTGTCATCCACGCTGAAAATATATCTCTCAGGGGTTTCCGTGATCTGCACTCTTAGCTTCTTTTCCTCGCCAGTGGAATCCTCAAGTGCCTTCATGGCATTGTCTATCAGATTGGAGAGAACCTTGCACAGCTCCCAGTCTTCTATGGCTAGTTTTTTCAGATCTGATTTTACATCGACCTGAAATTCGATGCCCTGTGCCTCAGCTTCTGCCATCTTGGCTGCCAGGAGTGCATTTATAGCAGGCTTTGACGTCTTTACAGCTTTTCCTGTTTTTAGCAGCTCCTTGTAAACTTTTCTGAGGTACGAATTCATTTCATCGTATTCCTCAAGTTCCATCAGCCCATATACAATCTGCAGATGGTTAAGGTAGTCATGTCTGTCCATTCTGAGTTTGTCATTGAGCCTGCACAGGTTATCGACGCTTTCCATAAGTGCATCGTTCCTTGCGATCAGCTTCATGTAGTTCCTTACAAGGACAGCAATACAGGCAATGAGTATTACAACCAATATGACAAAACCGATAAGATAAAAAGATGAGTCTCCCACAACCGCCTCCGTTATTCTATATACCAATCATAGCATCGCTGCCTTTTTGGACAATTCATATCCTCTCAATTATACAAAATCCCCACTGAAATGACATAAAATGAGCCCCAGGGACGGAGTCAGGGGCTCATTTTTGATCCCTGGGGACGGAGTCAAGGGCTCATTTTTACTTTTTCGCTACAATGAGATATCTGTGGATGGTTCCCTCGACGAAGCCGCTTTTATCAATCTCTTCCTGCATCTCAAGGAGCCTGTCAAAGCACTTCTCTACTGAGAATCCGGGGAACTCCCACTCTATGATGCGCGCAAACCAAACGAATGCTCCTACATCATAAAACCTGATGGGTCTGAACACCTCTTCTCCTCGAATCACTTCAAATCCGGCTTCTTCAAATTTCTTTTTCTGGATAGCGAGTTCTAACTCCGAGAAGGGCTCAGGTGTGCCGGGAAGAACCATCTCCACCAGTTCCCTGTCGTTCTTGCCTCCCACCTGCTGCGTGATGAATATTCCGTCATCCTTAAGAAGTCTGTGTATCTCCTTGGGGTCAAAGCTGCCGTGTCTGTTGATCATTATGTCAAAAGAGCTGTCGGCAAAAGGAATGTCTGACTCATTATCGCAAGGTTTGAAATCAATCCCGAGGGGTAAAAGAGTCTCTTTGCACAGCTCAACGTTTGGCGGAAAGCCCTCTGTTGCTGCTGTGTTCTTGTAAGGGTGTCCCAGCGATAACAGGAACTCTCCGCCACCTGTATCAAAATCCATAAGCTTCATGTCAGGATCAAGGTACTCCTCAATTATCTTCTTGTAATCCCAGGGAAGATCGTCCTCCTCTTCGTATCTGTCATGGATGTGAGAAAAGTCCCAGCCGTGAATGTGGGCGATCTTCTCCTCTGCTTCCCATTCTTTTCTAAGTTCATTTATTCTGTCTGTATTCATATTTCTGTAATCCATTTTTCTGCCTCTTCTCTAGTGTGGAATGTTATCACGTTCTTGTCCTTATATTGGAAAAAGAGCTTGTAAAGAACCGGCTTGTTTTCTTCCTCATAGTTCTTAACCAGCCCCACAAGCTCAGGATCCAGCTTATTCTCTGTCCATGGCATATCAGGACGTTCCTGCCCTACTCTGCCTATAATGCCATCCATGCAGACCTGCTCACCGTAATCCAGGAAAAAGACTGTATCGCAGGCTGCAATTCTCTTTTCATAAGTTCTGCTGTAATCTCCGTCAATGATCCAACTATCGCGGCTTACAAGGTCAGATAGTTTCTCGTCAAACTCATCCCTGGAAATATGGGTTCTGTCTGCCTTCCACCATATGTTATCCAGATGGTACAACGGAAGATCTGTTTTCTCATGGAGTTTAATTGAAAAGGTGCTCTTACCACTTCCCGAGCACCCCAGTACAAGTACTTTTTTCATTTCTGCATATTCTCCCACTCATGCCGAAGGAGCCTGTACTCCAGGCGGGTTTTCATCCTGTCGTCATGCCACTCATAGTCGATGTGCTCAGCTTCTTTTATAAGCCCACTTTTTTGCATAACTCTCTCAGAGCCGATATTCTCAGCCAGGCATCCGGTTGTTACTCTGTACACGTTGTCCTTGGTGAAAGCAAATTCAAGTACCTTCTTCACTGCCTCGGACATATATCCGTTACCCCAGAACTTCGGATATGTGAAGTATCCCAAATGAACAAGCTTGCCAACCGGAGTCGTTCCTGTAACAGTGTATCCGACGCTTCCTACCTGCTCATGGGTATCTTTAAGTTCCATGTGCAGGAAATAAAACTCTCTGTCATACTTCTCCATATCTGCAAGCACGTCTCTGAATTCTGCCCTGGCATCATCTACTAAGTCCAGCCTGATATCCTGCATATAGTACATGGTCTTATCATCGGTTTTTAATCTGTAGTAGGCGTCAAAGTCGCTCTCAGTGTAGTCTCTAAGGATCAGCCTGTCTGTCTCAAGATTAATCATCAGGTCTTTTCTCCTATTATCAAATCTTCTTCAGGTAAAAATACTTACAAAGCTTAGGATCCCTATCCTCTCTCACAAACTCAAGCTCATAGCCCAGCTTTTTATAAAACTCCGGTGCCTGAAATCCAAAGGTAGTGAGTGCGATTTTGTCATAACCTCTTCCTCGGTAAGTCTCTTCAACAGCTGCCACAAGCCTGCTGCCGACACCGGCTCTTCTATACTCTTTTCCGATTATCAGGTCACCTATATGAACCTCGTTGTAATATGCTCGTCCCGTAATGATTCCTGCTATCTTTCCATCATCTTCTGCTGCGAAGGTAAATTCCTCAAAGTTCAGCGCCACATCACAGTCCACAGCATAATCCGTGAACTCCCTGTTGATGAACTCTCCAATCTTTTCGTTATCCTCTATTTGTCTTATCTCCATAGTCAGCTTCACAACTCCTTTAATAATCTCAGCACTCTGAGATCTCTTTTTATCATGACCTCGTCAAAAAAAATATCGCTGGAATATATGTCATTGGCTTCGATTGCAGTATCAAGATCTACTATGCGCAGCACAAACTCCGCATCGCTCTCGTAATCATCAAGTTCCTGCCCTACCAGCTCGTCCTCTACATCGCAGAAGTAATAAAAGTTCTCCTGTTCGAAGATAGTATCCTCTCCCCGATCACTCTTTTGCCTGCGAAGGACACTTCCGAATTCCCTGATGCTCTCGGGGATGACAACCATTCCGACTTCCTCTCTGACCTCTCGGATAAGAGCCTGTCTTTTGTCCTCATCATCGTGTATTCCGCCGCCCGGGAATTTGTAGTACTTCTCCTTCTGGCTGTACACCAGCGCGATCTTATCACCCTTTCTGATGATTGCTCTTGCAGAGGGTCTTCGAAATACGTTGCCTGATTCCTTATAATCTTTTAAATCAATTTCAAAAAGTCTTTTCATGTTGATCCTCAATGTTTCCTTGCCTTAATGACCAGAAAATCCGGCTTATGGAAAAGATCTTTATGCTCCGGAAATTTCTTAAGAAGTTCTTCATCAGGCAGCGGCTCTACCATCTTCTCTATTACAAAACCGGCCTCTACCAGCGTATTTACTATCGTCGAAAACATTCTGTGGTACTTCTTAATGCCGTCTACAAACCAGGTACTCTCGTTCTCTTTCTCGATACCATAGTTCTTCAGATTGATATGTATCTTTTCACCGTTCTCATCTCTGGTCCAGCGATTGCCTGTACTGTGGCAGGTATTAAAGGGATGCTCCTGTGAAAAGATAAATTCGCCGCCGGGTGTAAGGAGGTTATTGACGTTCCTTACTACTCCTTCGAAGTCCTCAACATAGTGAAGGGCCAGTGAGCTTATGACCACGTCGAATTTCTCTGTTATTTGGTCTATGTCCTCAATTGGCATGAGACGATATTCGATTTTCGGATTGCTGTTTTTGGCCTTTGCCACTTCCAGCATCTTCTCTGAAATGTCAATGCCCACAACTCTGTCTGCACCTTTTTGAACAAAAGAGACGCAGTGCTCGCCATATCCGCATCCCAGGTCGAGAACTCTTTTCCCCGTCAGGTCAGGCAAAAGAGAAAACAGCGTCGGGATTTCAAAGAGGTCGTTGGCGTTGGATTCTTTTTCCCTTATTTTCTTGTAACCTTCAAAGAATGTCTCGTTGTCAAATATGTTCTGCTTGGGCATTTTCGCTCTCCATTCCCTGTTGTCTTTAGGCTGTAGCCACTTTCCTTATGTACCAGCTGTAGCCGTGGAAGATAAGGTTCTTTTTACTGTGCTCAAATATTGGCGCAAGAGACGTCTCTATCCATTCTCTGGCTTCATCAGCTGTTGTGCTTCCACCTTCGATCTTGGCATTCACATTTGACTGGATCAGCATGAAGTCCACAAATGATTCAAGACCAAATTCATACTCCATGTCATACTCAGTCTGCTTCTCCATCGTGAAACCATCAGGCAAATCCGCCTGAGTCCACTTGTTTTCCTTCCTGAAAGGTTTAGGAAATCTCTTTAGATACTCGTCCCGATACCATGTGGTGTAGGCATCGCTCCCGGCCATTCTGTCGGTGATTCCGAAATCATATATAACAAGCAGGCCTCCATCTTCCATGACATCAAACATATTTGCCATGAACTTTTTCTCGTCAACCCAGTTAATAACGCCTGCGGCGGTTACTATGTCGTACTTTGTATCGGGCATCTTTGTCTCTTCGGCCTTGGCAACATAGAAGAAATACGAAAGGTCTTTTCCATACAAGTCTCTACAGACTTCTACCATTGAGTCCGCGATATCGGTTCCTGTCACTTTGTCGCAAATGAGACGAAGAGCCTTTGTAGAAAGACCTGCTCCGCAGCCGACGTCGAGGCCGTTTTTGAATTTATATGCTGCGCCAAGATTGCAGTCTTTAAGCAGTTGTTCAATAACAGACTTGTGAAGCCACGGGCGCTTGGCGTATCCCAGCGCTATTCTCTTTGAGTCAAAAGACCTGTTATCCATTGCGCTTTCCTCCTGAGATGAACTTCTCATACTCATTAAGCGCAGCCAGCTCGCGCCTGTAAAGCCCGTAAATTGCTATGTCACTGTCGTGGTAGTCTTCGTATTTACCGAATATCTCCAGCGCCTGCTCAAGCGGAACCCATGCATTTGTGTAGCCTGCAAGCATTTCTGCTTCTGTAAGGTGCTGAACTCCTGTGTCTTCTATGAGTTCACAAATGTAGTAATGATTGATGTGCCTCCAGACGTCAAAGAGCTCCTCAATATCAAGATATCCTGTTATAGCCTTTGTCCTGTATCCGGTCTCTTCCAGCATCTCACGCTCGCAGCAATCAGCGTAATTTTCATGTTCTTCTACTCCGCCGCCGGGGATTATGTAAAGTCCACTCTTTGGCTCGTGGCACAAAAGAACTTTTCCATCCTTTACAAGTATTCCTCTGCAGGCATGACGAAGCGTCTCTACATGTCCAAGATAGTCATCATTTATAAGCAGCATCTGAACCGGAGAGCTATCTCCAAACTCTTTTATCTGCTCGAAAACCCGATTCGGTACTTCGCTCACGAACCTGCGCATCATATCTGCTTTATAGAATTTATGTCCGGACACATCAATAGGATCAGGAAGATTATACTGCTCGTCTATGAGATGTCTTTTCATCTTAGTCATGCACATGGCCTTAACATAGTCCTCGAAATCTTCCGCCTTTGAGTCTTCAAGAAGTCTCATTATCTCATCGGCGTCATCTATGTTCTGATAGAGCCATCTGTCTATTCTGGTTGATTCAGGGTAATAAGCTTTTTTGAAACCATCGTAGGTCATTGGAGGAATCATCTCTTTTTGCAGAGCTCGCCAGATAAGGAGGTCGTTCCAATAGTCTGTGAGACAATGGACAACTATTCCGATGTAGAATGCCTTTCGGATATTGTCATTTTCTTTTACCACATACTTGTTCCAAAAGGCTTTGATATTTATGATCCAGTTATCGTAGTTCTGCGTATCTCCCCATGGTCCGCAGTTCTCGAATAAATGGGAATGGATTTTCTTACTCAGGTAATCCTCGTCAAAGTGCACCGAATCAGGCGCTACACTTCCGAGAATGTATTCCGCTTTCCCCTCATCTATCCCCAATCTGTCTATCAGCTTGTACGCTACTTCCATGTGCGTAATCTGTCCCGCCATACTTTATCTCCTCTTTTCAAAACTGTCGAAAAAAATGAGCCCTTGACTCCGTCCCCAGGGCTCAAAAATGAGCCACTGACTCCGTCCCCAGGGGTCAAAAATGGTCCCTAACCCCCGTCCCTAGGGACCATTATTCAATTATATCCGATAACCATGGAGCTCACAAGAAATAGCCATCGTCATTTCTTGATGAAAACCTGCACTACATGGTTGGAATAGCCCATCAGATCAGACCTTTCAGCTGTTGCTATCAGGTACTGAAGCCACTCGTTATAGGAGGCTTCTGACATATTGTTTACTGAATCCCGGATGACATGTGAGAGTCCATCCTGCGCAAATCTTGGACCTTTTATGACAGGCACTTCTTTTAGCACCAGCTCTGTCAGTTCATCTATTGTTGGGATAGTATCGAGGTATATGGATGATCCGGTATTGTCTGTGACTCTGGCTGTGTCCCTTTCGTAGCCTATTGTCTTTATCTCTTCAGCCGGATTCTCATGCTGGAATATGTACTGTATGAGCGGAGCATCCTGAAGCACAAATGCCACAAATATCGGTGCACCTTTTTTAGCTACTCTTACAGCTTCTTTTATCGCTGCTATTCTCTCCGGTGTCTTATGAAGATGGTAGACAGGGCCCAGCTCAAGTACCAGGTCATAGGTGTTGTCGTTAAACTCTTTCAAATCAAGCGCATTACCCTGATGCACATTTATGTTCTTTGCATCTTTAAAGAGTTCATTCATTCTAGCAACGTTGTCCGGATGCAGGTCAATTGCATCGATTGAGTAGCCTTCCTTAGCCAGAGCATTTGTGTAAACTCCGCAGCCGGCGCCGATATCTATGATCCTGTCACCGGGTTTTAGAAATTTATGGAGGTAGTGCATAGTCAATCTGAATTCTGTTTCATTTACTTTTGTGCTGAACAAACGATACTCTTCTCCTGCGCCTGAGTACTGTCTCAGATATAACTCTTCAAGCTCTTTTCCCTCTAGTCCCATTTCATGATCCTCCTTTTTACGCTCATCCATTTGCCTGTACGACTTGTGCAACAAAAAAGCACATCAGCAAGATTACAATCTGCCATGTGCTTTTCATAAATCATCATATACGAAAAACCACACAGACAGATAAGACCTATCGGCTCACAGCTGTGTGGATAAATCCAGCTATAAGCGAATACGTCTGTACATAATCTCCATGTAGTTATACATATATCGCTGATTCATAAGTGCTCCTTATCGGTTTATTGTTTGTTATGATATCGCAGGCTTAGAGTGTTGTCAATGCAATAATAAATCTGCCAGTGTATCATCGGTTTCTACCGGTACCCAATGACCTTCCACGCATATATCAGGATTGATCTCCCTTATCGTATCGGCAAGTTTTCTGCTAAGAGCCGAATCCTTTGCACCGTTTGGAAACTGTGGGCATGTAGCATCCCCAAGGAAAAGAGTTTTATCCTCGCACACGTAGATCACTGCTGAATCATCCGTGTGCGGAGCTTCCGTCTGCATAACTTTAACAGTACAGCCTCCAAGGTCAAACGTGATTCCACCAGAAAACGTCATATCAGCCTTAACTACTATTACTTCCTTATTCCCTTCATACTCTTTTCTGATGCTTTCATTCATAGAAAGGAATTCACCGGGACCGTTTGTCTCTATCTTTTCTTTCCATGTAGCAAGATACTGATTTGTCTTTTCGTTAGCAAGACACAGTCCGTTTACTGCATGCATTCCAAAAGTATGATCCCAGTGCCAGTGGGTTATTACTGTCATACTCGGAAGTGGGAGGTTCTCTTTTTCCAAAAGATCATAAAACTGCCTTGTATGTGCAGCTGAGTGGCCTGCATCAATCGCAATGCTGTAATTATCGCCTTTGATATAACCAAGGTTGGGGCGATCTCTTTCCTCTTCAAAGGGCATATACCATATGTGCTGTGATAGCTTCTTCAATCCCATGGTGGTTTGTCTCCTTTAGTTACCACTCGTAGTTACGTAAATAATCATCTATTTTGTCTTTTTCTATGACAGTATATCTCGGATACTTAGAATTACCGTACGACCATGTAAGATGAATCATGTAGTAATTATCATCATAGAAAAACAGAGCATCATCATTGGCTTCACAAGTGGCTACTGCGACGAGCTTCTCCTTTATCGAAAACAGCTCATGCGCTTTTATTATTTCTACTCTTACTCGCTTTTCCAGGATTTCTTTTACCTTATCATCCACTTCTACCCAGGGGAATTCTTCATCCTTTAATTCTTCTAAGTACTTGATCACACCATCATTTCCCTTCTTCAATCTTTTTCAAAGTATCGTCAAGCACAGCCTTTCTCAGTTCCGTGAGCCATTCGGAAAAAGACACTGTATCAAATGCATAGGTCTTGTTAAGCTCATACTCATTTTCTGACCAGGTATCTATCGGAGATTCATTATGCTGGATGAGAGCTTCAAGCTTATCCAGAGACTTGTAGAGCTTGGCTTCCTTTGTTTCCTGCGCATCCATTTCCTTATAGAGGTCAGCTATATCCTTTGATAATTCTTCCGGTAGGGACTGTACCCATCTGTTTAAAAGAGAATCCTCAACTTCTCTGTCGTCATCTGTCTTGATGAAAGTAGGAATATCCCCGGTAAAGCATTCACCCAGATCATGGATAAGACACATATCTACAACTCTGTCTATGTCCAGTTCCGGAAACTCGTGCCTTAAAAGAAATGCCATCAGTGAAATTCGCCAGCTGTGCTCAGCCACGCTCTCGGTTCTGCGATTTGTGGTTGTACAATGACGCGGTGTGTCTTTTAACCTCTCCGCAACATGTAAAATATCCAGGTACTCTCTTGCATTCATACTTGTCCTCCTCTTTATGCCTCCCAATAATCAAAAAATCAGTATGTATTTGGAGTAGTCTACCATACTGCAATCCTGTCTTCAGGTGCCATGTACATACCGTCACCTTCTTTAATGTCATAGCAATCAACAAATTCATCAAACTGAGCCAAAGTAACGTTGGATCTCAAATAATGAAGCGGATGCTTATCAGAAAGTACAGCCGCCTCCATGTATTCAACTGTTCCGACTCTTGCCCACAAATGTGCATTTGCCCTAAAGAACTTATCGTAGTCAAAGCCATCTATTTTACCGGCCATAATTAGCATGCATTTTAAGCCTGCCATATCTGCTATAGCCTCTGTCTGTACAAGCTGTCCCTTGTACGCTGTGCCATCATCGAAGGCTACGACCTTATCGTAGTACGCCACAAGCTTGTCAGCTCTTTCTTTAAATGCTGCATAATCTTCGTCCGTCCACCAGTTATTAAGGTTACCCTCTGCATCAAACTGAGCTCCGTTAGTATCAAAAGCATGGGAGATTTCATGGCCTATAACACTGCCAAGTGCACCATATTTTTCTTCCAAGGACATATCACTTCTATAAGTAACATCACAGAAGAATCCCGGTATTATATTGATGGAATTGTCCATTGGATTATAGAACGCATTTGTATCAAGCATGTCAACCATCCAAATATCCCTGTCGATTGTGGTATTGAGGCGACTTAAGGAATCTTTTCGTAACGCTTCACCATAATCAAGTATCGCCTGCAAAAGTGTTCCACCCTCTTCTTTTGACTTAACTACATAGATAGAATCATCGTCCCACTTATCAGGATAGACAGCATTTATCTTCATCTTATGAAGCTTATTTTTGGCTTCTTTTCTGGTTTCTTCCGAAAGCCAGTCAACAGAGTCAAACATATTATCATAAGCGTCAATAGCATCCCGGCATAGCTTTGTGATCTCCTGTTTCATTTCTTCAGTTAAATACTTTTCCTTATAAATGCGTCCAAAGCTGCCCGGAAACTTTTCCCTGGCATCAGAATAAGCAAGTTCTGTATCCGGCATACTCTCAGTTGTACCTGAAGCCTCATTGCTTATTCTCTGATACTCGCGATATGCTTCTTCATCAATGACACTTATGTAAGCTACGATGCTATGGACAAGGATATATGCCTTAATGCCCTCCAGATTTTCCTCTGTATAAAGCTCATTTAAACCCTTAAGCCACTCCGGCTCGCTTAAATTGATAAGTTTGGATTTTGACCAGCCATAATTCTCCATATACTCTACTAGGGGATAATTGGGAGAAAGAGTCTCAATATCCTTCATGGTTACAGGATTAACAGAAGCCGTTACATAAGTCGGGTCACTTCTTTCCAAAACACTCTTTTCATATTCTGCCAGCTTGGCCTCAAAATCATACATATCCTGCAAAGCTTTGTCTATCTCATCTTTGGAAAAACCAACTCTGCCAAGCATATAGCCAGCTGTTTCTTTGTTTGCCTTTTGTTTACGTTTTCCATTTTCTGTGAGGATTTTGTATTCAGCAGAATCCTGCAGTGAAAGTTCTGTAGGAGATATCTGAACCTCGTAGAGAATGGAGTTCTCACTGTTCAGCGAAAGGTCTACCGTTGCCAGACTGACTCCCCATTTGAAGTTTTCTTCTGAAACCAGAACTTTTGACATTTCATCAAGAGATGTAACATTTCTTACCTTTTGCACAAATGGGATAATCGGGTCGATACCTGTTTCATTTCGTCCCTCCCAGTCAAGCCATAGTTCGTAGTAATTCTGTATTTTTTCTGCATCTTCGCCTGTAAGACTTGTATCTGTAAGCATATCCATGCATCTGTTTTTTACAATATCGGCGGCGTCAAGAAGTGGCATTTCGGTTGGATATCCCGGGCGCAACTTAGCATTCATCAACCAGTCATGATTCACATTAAGGTAAAAATCATCCTTAAGATCAGCATTAACATCCTCTGTGACCATACCGAGGATTGTTGAGTTGATCCATGGGGTCATGACCGATGAATCCATTGGAAGCCCTGAAGCATCACTTTGTGCGTCTCCACTTTCTACTGTTTCAGTATTTGCCTTTCCGCAGCCCGTGATAGTTGCACATATAAGTGTAATTGACATAATCACTGAAAGAAACTTCTTGTTTAGTTTTGTCATGGATGTTCTCCTTATCATAACCAGGCAGCGCCTTTGATAATCTTTCTTTATCTTCCTGTTGTATTTTATCTTTACCATTTATCTGACGAAAATTCAAGATAACTCCTTTTCCCAAGTCTTATTCAAGTATCTTCCCTGTTGAATTCTCTCTATTTACTTTTTCCAACAGGTCGTTCCGGCTAAAATCATCTGTTGGAATTGATAAAACTAGTATTCTCAACAGGAATCTCCAGTTAAATTCATCTGTTGGAATTGATAAAATAACTATTTCCAACAGGATTTTCAACTAAAAACACCGGTTGAAATCAGTAAAACACTTAAAAGCAACAGGTTTTCCAGCATTTTTCCACCATTAAACTCTTAATACAAGAAAAAAGCAGAATTCACCTCAAAATTACAACTGCCATAAATTGATTTTTGGAAATATCAGCAGTGAATAGACTGAAAATGCCACTGCCAATTATAAGAGAAATAGAATTATAGCAGTCCGCCAAGAACGGCGGACTGCAAATAAGTCATATAAATGTTATCTTTCCGGAACAACCGCGCTTACAGCACTCATCCTTCGCTGCCGCTTGTCTTCGTCAATAGAACGACTGTTTCTACATGGCTTGTCCAAGGGAACTGATCCACAGCAACGCCCCTAGTCATCTCATATCCTGCGTCCTGAAGGACCTCCAGGTCGCGGGCGAGGGATGTGGGCTTGCAGGAGACGTAGATCATGTAACGAACTCCGTAACTGATGATCTTCTGAAGCGCCTTGGGGTTAATGCCGTCACGAGGCGGATCAAGGATGATGAAATCAGGCTTGTCCTCAATCTCGTCAAGAACCTTAAGGACATCTCCGCAGATGAACTCGCAGTTGTCCAGGCCGTTTAGCTTGGCATTCTCTCTTGCTGCCTCGACAGCCTCTTCTACAATCTCAACACCTATTACCTTGTTGGCAACAGGAGCAAGGAGCTGTGCAATAGTACCGGTTCCTGAGTACAGATCGTAGATGATCTCATCCTGGCTGATCTTCTTCTGATCATATAAACTTCTGATGTATCCTCTTACCGTAGTATAAAGCACTTCAGCGCTCAAACTATTTGTCTGGAAGAATGAGAACGGAGTGATCCTGAACTTAAGTCCCAGCAGGTACTCGTAGAAGAAGTCCTGTCCGTAGAGGATCTCTGTGCCCTCATCAATTACCGCGTCAGCAAGAGAATCATTCTTAGTATGAAGGATTCCTGCAATTCTGCCGGTGAGATCAAGAGATAAAAGAGTCTCTGTAAAGCCTGACAGATCATGCTCTTCCTGAGAGGTTGTGATAAGGTCCACCAGGATATCCCCGGTCTTAACAGCCTTCCTTACAAGGAGGTGCCTAAGATAGCCCACCTGTTTCATTCTGTGGTAGAAAGAGATTTCCTTCCTCTCGTACATCGGAGCAAAATAGTCCAGAGTTGCTGAGAGAATGGCCTTATAGTCATCATCAACGATTCTGCAGCCTGAGACCGTTACGATATCATAAAAACTGCCCCTCTTGTGCATACCAAGACAAAGGGGGCCTCCTATGGAGTCGTCACCGAAGGTGAACTCCATCTTATTTCTGTACGCAAACTTAACCGGGCTGGTCTTGATACCCTCCCAGGTAAACTTGCCTTCCTGTCTGTCCATGGCATGCTTAAGCAGTGTCTTGACCTGCTGTTCCTTAAGGCCAAGTTCCTTGACATAGGGCATAGTAAGATAGCTGCATCCGCCACACTTTCCAAAGTGTATGCAGGGACTATCCTGAGCATCGGGAGATTCCTCAAGGACCTCCACTACTCTGCCCTCTGCCCTTTCTTTCCTAAGCTTGGTTATCTGGACAGATACTTTTTGATCGGGAAGGACACCCTTTACGATGACCTTCCCTTCACTGGTTTCAACTATTCCTTTGTTGGGGAATTCTACTTTCTTTACAATTCCCTCGATAATATCTTTTTTCTTCACAATAAAATTTAGCCTTCTCTGATGAAGTCCTCGTCCTCAAAGTCATCTTCGAAATCATCGAAGTCATCATCGTAATAATCGTCTTCAAACGCAGGAGTCATATAGCGATATACAAGGAATGAAATAACTGCTACTGCAGAAATTGCTCCGAGTACTGCCAGTGCCCAAAGGATCACGTTGGAAGGCTTCTTGGCATTTGCTGCCTCTCTCTTATCCAGGAGCTCGTTAATACGTGTCATTTCAATTAAGTCTTCGATTTTAGATTTTACTTCCATTTGTAACCCCTCCTAAAAAATTGTTTGATATAAATATTATAACATGTATCGGGCTTATATTTTCTTAAGTTTTGCAAAAGCGGCGTACATTACTTTCTGACCCGGTCCGTCAAACATTACCGTAACCTTGTAATCTCTCGGGCCTTGTTCAAGGCCTGTAACCGTGCCCTCTCCGTACTTCACGTGGGATACTCTGTCGCCCACGACATAGTCGGGAGTCTCTGCCTTCATCGGCATTCCCTTGGAAATGCCTGCAAGCTGGCCCTTGGCATGAGTTGCACCTGCGCCGGCTATATATGGCTTGTCCGGAACTGCCCTGGGCTTAGTTACCTTAGGCTTTGGCTTAGCCTTCAACTTATAAGTATTGGCCAGTTCTGACTTTCCATTGGCAAAAGAACTCTTGGACGCGCTCTTAGCCAGTCCCTTTGCAAAAGCAGGTTTAATTCCCGAATATCCGCCATCAAAGTAGTCATCGCCTGATGAATAGTCAAAGTCATCATCTATAGTCTCGCCGCCCTCGTACAGGAAGGAAGCTGCTGTCAAAGGCTTGTTGCGATCAAGCAGTTCATCCGGAATCTCCTGGGCAAACCTTGAAAGACGGTTGTACTGGGTCTCGCCCCTTACCATTCTGCGTCTTGCGGCTGTAAGAGTAAGATTCTTCTTAGCACGTGTTATGCCCACGTACGCAAGTCTTCTCTCCTCTTCAATGCCCTCAGGATCCGAGTCCTCAAACTGAAGCGCCATATAACTGGGGAAGACATTCTCCTCCATTCCGGCCAGATACACGTTCTCAAACTCCAGTCCCTTGGCACTGTGAAGTGTCATGAGAAGGACCTTCTCATTGTCCTCTCCGATTCTGTCTATATCGGCAACCAGCGCCACCTCTTCCAAAAATCCTGTTAGAGTTGGCTGTTCAACTTCCTCATTCTCCTCATAGGCAGCGATCTTGGATATAAGCTCGTCTACGTTGGCAGCTCTATCGTTGTCCCCACTGTCGTCATCATCATCGAGGGTCTTCAGATAATCCATATATCCCACAACGTCAATGACATCTTTAAGGAGCTCTTCCAGTGAGAAAGTCTTACTCTTGGTTCTGAAAGCTCTAATCATGGTCACGAAGTCCGTAAGCTTGGCGCTTCCGCGTGATATTGTCATGATCTGGTCTGCCTCGCACAGAGCCTCAAAGAAACTGATCTGCCTCTCATCAGCATAGGCCTGAACATTATCTATGGTTGTTGCACCGATTCCCCTCTTGGGAACATTGATTATCCTCTTGACTGCGATATCGTCAAGTCCGCTATCAATGGTCTTAAGATATGCCAGAAGGTCTTTTATCTCACGTCTTGAGTAGAAGTTTGTGCCGCCTACGATATCATAGGGAATACCCTCATAAACAAATCTCTCTTCCAAAAGTCTGGACTGTGCATTGGTCCTGTAAAGAACTGCTGTCTCGTCGTAGGAAAGCTTATGATTCCTCTTGAGCTTGCCAATCTCTGAGGCTATATACTCAGCCTCTTCCTGGGCGGTATCAAACTCACGCAGGTGTACCTTCTCTCCATCCTTGATATCAGTCCAAAGAGCCTTAGCCTTACGCCCTGAGTTATTGCTGATAACTGCATTGGCAGCATCAAGTATCTGCTGGGTTGATCTGTAGTTCTGCTCCAGCTTAATTACAGTAGCATCGGGATATACCTTCTCAAAGTCCAGGATATTCCTGATGTTGGCACCTCTGAATCTGTAGATACTCTGATCGTCATCACCTACAACACATAGATTTCTGTACTTGTCAGCAAGGAGCCTTATGAGCTCAAACTGTGCATTGTTGGTGTCCTGATACTCATCCACCATGATGTACTTAAATCTCTCCTGATAGGAATCAAGAATATCAGGATTCTTCTTAAAAAGCTCAACGGTCTTCATCAGAAGATCATCAAAATCAAAGGCATTATTCTTCCTCAGTGCCAGCTGGTACTCGGTATATGCCTTGGAAACTCTTGTCTTGATATAGTCATTGCCCGCTGAAAGAGCGTACTCTTCAGGGCTGACCAGATTGTCCTTGCACTTGGATATAATGCCCATTATATTTCTGAGCTTGAGCTGCTGAGTCTCCAGCTGGAATCTCTTGCAGACATCCTTCATAAGTGCCTTGGAATCATCCGTATCATAAATCGTGAAATTATTGCTGTAACCAATCTTGTCTGCATATCTTCTGAGTATTCTGGTACAGCTTGAGTGGAAAGTGGAAACCCAGATGCTCTCGGCACCAAAGCCCACGATCTTATCTACTCTTTCCCTCATCTCACCTGCTGCCTTGTTGGTGAAGGTGATGGCCATTATGTTCCAGGGGTTAACCCCGCATTCATCGATCAGGTAAGCTACTCTGTGGGTCAGTACCCTGGTCTTACCGCTACCTGCCCCGGCCAAAATAAGCACCGGTCCGTCAGTTTGCAGCACTGCTTTCTTTTGCTGCGAATTGAGTGTATCGTAAATTCCCATTACTTCTTATCCTTGGTTTTCTTTTCTTTTTTGTTGTCCGGCTTATCTTCATGTTCTGTCATGTTGTCCAGAATCTTCTCTATGAGCAGCTTTTTGACATAAACGTCGTAGCTAAGAAGAGTTATGAATGAAAAAAGACGCATCTTCTTCTGTTCTTCATCAGTAATGTCCGGATCATCAAAGGTCTGCATAGCCCTTTCATATCTCTTGGTGATATCCTCTTTAACAGGCTCTAAAGACTCCTCCTGAAGCTGATACAAAGTCTCATATATCCTTGAAAGATCGAGCTTATCCTCTGCCCCATAGAACCTGCGCTTTAAGGGTTCTATCAGCGTCTGGATATCGTTGATTGACAGAATACTCTTGAGATAGTAAATAACTATAAGCAAAATGAGATGATCCTTGGAATACTTCTTCTTGATAGGCGGAGGAAGCAGATCATTCTTGGCATAGTTATTGATCATGGTCTTGGTAAGGATCTTGTCCTCTCCGGGATGACGGGTTGTTTTTTTAAGTCTCTCATCCATAAAAGAAGTCAGCTGATCCATATAAAGATCGATATTCGGGATCTCATCCAAAGAGATTGTCTCTATTCTCCCAAGAGAAGCCATTATGCTATTCAAAAGATCATCATTGTCAATTGTCATCTCTAAACCTCTTTATCTATGGCTCTCTTTCGTATCAAGAGCCATCTTGCGCATCTCCTGCGCATTGGTGATAACCGCTTCCGTGATGGTATCGCCACCAAGAAGTCTTGCAAGCTCCTTAATGCCGGCTTCCTCATCAAGGCTGTGAATTCCGGTGACGGTTCTGCCATCTTCCAGCCCCTTCTCGATCATGAAATGAGTATCCGCCATAGCAGCGATCTGAGGAAGGTGTGTGATGCAGATTATCTGGTGCTCACGTGAAAGCTCGCCCAGCTTCTGAGAAACCTTCCAGGCAGTCTTACCACTGATTCCGGCATCTATCTCATCAAATATCAGAGTGCTGATGTCGTCCTTGTCAGCCACCACTGTCTTAAGAGCCAGCATGATACGCGAGAGTTCACCGCCGCTTGCTATCTGATCAAGAGGGCGAAGTTCTTCTCCGGGGTTAGTGGAGATCATAAATTCCACATCATCATAGCCCCTTGAAGTTATCTTCTCCTCGTCACTTCTGACATCAATTTCAAACCTTACATCCAGGAAGTTAAGGTCAATGAGCGCAGCCCTTAGTTTCTCAGAAAGGCCCTTGGCTCCCTTCTTCCTGACATCAGAGATTTTCTTACACAGTAAAAGAGCTTTCGATTTCTCTTCACCAAGCTGCCTTGTGAGCTTATCTCTGTGAGCTCCGAGGTCACTTAGTGCATCCAGCCTCTTACTCTTTTCCTCCATGTATTTAAGAACGGCTTCTATACTGCCGCCGTACTTGTCCTTAAGATGATTTATGGTATTTAGTCTGTCCTCTGTTGTCCTGAACTTCTCATCATCAAACTCCAGGTCAGAGATATAATCCGAAATGGAATGTCCAAAATCCGTGAGGAGATTCTCAATATCAGATAACTGCGAAAGAAGGTCCTCAAGCTCTTCATCATAATTAACAACAGATGAGAGTTCCCTTACAGCTCTTCCCACCATGTCAGAGGCGCTCTCTTCACCGTCTCCCGAGTTTACCATGGCAGCTGTCTGATAAACCGCCCCCGATATCTTCTGGGCATTTACCATCTTGCGATAGCTGCTCTCAAGCTCCTCATCTTCTCCGGCCACCAGAGCTGCATCCTCGATTTCGCCTATCTCATACTCCAGTAGCTCCTGCTCCCTGATCCTTGCACTCTCGTCAATATCGGTCTCAGAAAGCTCTTTTTCCAGCTCTCTCATATGAGAATACTTAGCTGCGAGCTCAGCAAAAAGACCTGCCAGTTCAGACTCGCAGTAATCATCCAGAATTTCAATATGTTTTTTCTTGTGGAGAAGCTCCTGATGGTCATTCTGACCGTGAATATTGATTAGAATACCAGAAATATCCTTCAGCTGTCTTGCTGAAACACTTTCTCCCCCGATCTTTGAAACACTTCTTCCCTGCATGATCTTTCGCTGCAGGATAAGCGTTCCGTCTTCCTCTACAGGAATATCCATCTCCTTAAGGCGCTGCATCTGGAGCTTATTATCAACTCCAAAAACCAGCTCTACCAGGGCATACTCCTCGCCGGTTCTAATGAGCGAAGCATCTGCCTTTCCTCCCAGAGCCAGGTTAACACTCCCGATGACGACAGACTTACCTGCGCCTGTCTCACCGGTGAGAATGTTAAGGCCCTTGGAAAACTCAATCTCCTGCTCCTTGATAAGAGCAAGATTCTTAACGTGTAAACTATATAACATCTTATCCTCTGTTTAAAAAGCCCTTATACTTATCCATTAGCTCTTTGGCTATCTCTTCGGACTTCATTGCCACAAAGATTGTATCATCACCAGCAATACAGCCGATGATTTCAGGCATATCAAGAGCATCTATAGCTGCTGCAACCGCCATGGCCATACCTGAAACCGTCCTGATAACAAGAAGATTTCCTGCAACGTCCATATTCACATAGCCGGCCTTAATTACGCTGACATACTTATCATGCATAACTTCAGGATCGGCAGTGGTATACACATACTTTTGTCTTCCGTCAGGTGTCACCTGCTTGGTGAGTTTCATCTGTCTGATGTCCCTGGAAACCGTAGCCTGAGTCACATCATAGCCGGCATCCTTAAGAAGTGATGCAAGCTGCTCCTGTGTCTCTACTTCGTAGTTGTTGATGAGCTCGATAATCTTGTCATGTCTGTTCTTCTTCATGACAAACTCCTTTCTTATTTCTCAAATTTTTTACTTATGACGTCAAGGAAACTTACTTTGTTAAGCCTTAGGATCTTAGTAGTTTTCTTGGACATCTTAATCTCAATCTTATCTCCTGTGTGCATAAGGAGAGTTCCGCTGCCATCAAAACTGCTGATGGCTGTCATTGGATTTCCGTCTCTTCCGGGAAGCAGTTCAACATCGATCTTTGTATTCGGGGAAAAGACAAGGCTCCTGGAATTGAGCGTATGCGGACAAATCGGGGTTACCAGGATCATATTTGCGGATGGCTCAATGATGGGACCACCTGCCGACATATTATATCCGGTGGATCCTGTAGGTGTAGATACCACAAGTCCGTCTGCATAGTAACTGCACAGGAACTGATCATTTACAAAGATATTGTAACCGATCGTCGCGATTCCCTGGTATCTTGTAACAATGATATCATTGAGGGAATAGTCCTTTTTGCCTTCAAGCGCGCCTCTCAGCATCATCCTGTCTTCAATCTCATACCACCCCTTAAGTATGCGATCAAGAGCGTCATCTATTCCGGCTTCCTCAACCTCAGCCAGATATCCCATTGTTCCCAAGTTAACGCCCACAAGCGGAATATCCTGATAGGCAACACTTCTTGCTGCCTGAAGCATGGTACCATCACCGCCGAGAACGATCACAAGGTCCGTATCCTCAGGTATGATGCTCAGGTGCTTTCTTGTGATAAAAAGAGGATCTTCCTCCTCGCTCTTTTCTGTTGCGATAACAACCTTTTTACCACGTTTTTCCAGATAGTTCTTTATGTGGTTTGTAACCTTTAAGTCCTTATCCTTGACCCTGTTAGTAACAATGCAAAACTTGTCCATAGCCAGCCCCCTACTTAAGCTCTGCTGCTGCCCTTAATACCGCATCCTCTATGAGCTTATTGTTCTCTTCTTCAAAAGAAATACCGCTCTTATCTGCCTGAATCTCTGCAAGTTTCTTTTCTCCGTCTGCCTCGGAAAGTCCCTCAACCTCTACATTTCTCGAAGCATCCTTGCGGATATGGATCAGATACTCTATATTGCCCTCAGGCCCTTTAATGGGCGAGAAGTCCAGATGAAGAACTTCAAAGCCCGCAATCCCCATAAAATCAAATATTCTGTGTACCACTTCGGAGTGAACCTCCGGGTCCCTTACAACGCCCTTTTTGCCGACCTTCTCTTTTCCGGCTTCAAACTGGGGTTTAATAAGGCACACCATCTCTGCTCCGTCTTTTAGAAGTCTTCTGGCAGGAAGCAGGATCTTTGTCAGTGAGATAAAAGACACATCGCAGGATGCAAAATCCAGGTCGTCCTCTATGTCGTCCCTGACCATGTATCTGAAGTTGGTCTTTTCCATGCAGACCACTCTCTCATCACTTCTAAGCTTCCAGTCCAGCTGACCGTGTCCCACGTCGACAGAATAAACCTTGGCAGCTCCGTTCTGTAGCATGCAGTCTGTAAAGCCGCCGGTGGATGCTCCAATATCCATGCACACCTTACCTTCAAGAGAGAACCCAAAATTCTTGACAGCCTTCTCAAGCTTAAGTCCCCCTCTGCTGACGTAAGGCAGCTGAGCACCCTTAACTTCAAGTGATGTTATCTTGGCTTCCTCAAAGGTGGTTCCGGGTTTATCCTCTCTCTGTCCGTTGACGAATACATCGCCGGCCATTATAAGAGCCTTTGCCTTTTCCCTCGATGGCGCAAGGCCTCTGTTTACCAGAAGAACGTCAAGACGCTCTTTATCTTTTGCCATAAATTCGTTACCTTTGTACTTCCTCTACTATTCTATCCGCCACGGACTGAGCATCCATTCTAAGTTCCTTAAGGAGCTTATCAACGCTTCCATGGGTTACGAACTGATCAGGTATTGCAATGGAAAGGACATTTGCATCAAGTCTCTTTTCATCGATATAGCTTCTGACCTTCTCACCGTATCCACCAGAGGCCACGTTCTCTTCCATTGTTACAAAGAGTCTGTGAGTAGCTGCTGCCCTGTGGATGTAATCCGTATCAATGGGCTTAACAAATCTCGCATTTACCAATGAGCACTTGTAGCCCTTGTCCTTAAGTATTGTCCTTACCTCTTCAGCGATTTTCACCATACTGCCTACCGCTAAAAGGCAGATGTCTTTTTCTTCATAGATAGGCTCACACTTGCCCATCTCTATAGGTGCCCTGAAGTCCTCAAGTCCGGCGTAGGCATTGCCTCTTGGGTATCTGACTGCAACCGGCGCGTTTAAGCTGACAGCGAACTTGAGCATATCTGAGAGCTCCCATTTATTCTTGGGCGCCAGCACATGCATATTGGGCATGGATGACATATAGGAGAGATCAAATATTCCCTGATGGGTCTCGCCGTCGCTTCCGACCAGTCCTGCCCTGTCTATTGCAAAGACAACAGGAAGATTCTGAAGACATACGTCCTCAAGTATCTGGTCATAAGCCCTCTGAAGGAATGATGAATAAACTGCAAATACCGGCTTGTAGCCTCCGAGGGCAAGTCCGGCAGCGTAAGTAACCGCGTGTTCTTCTGCAATTCCCGCATCAACAAATCTGTCGGGATATATGTTTCTGAACCTCTTAAGTCCCGTACCGTCAGCCATGGCTGCCGTAATAGCCACAACCTTGTCATCCCTGGCACCGAGTTTGCACATTACCGTTGAAAAGATATCCTGGTAGTTGGCAGTGGTTCTTGGATTTCTTGGAAGTCCGTTCTCCACGATAAAAGGCTCTGTTCCATGGAACCTTGCCGGGTGCTTCTCAGCAGGTTCATACCCCTTACCCTTCTTGGTTACCACATGGATCATAACAGCCTTCTTAACCTTACGTGCTTCCTTGATGGCACGCACAAGGCCTGCTGTGTCATGTCCGTTTACAGGTCCAAGGTATGTTATGCCAAGGTTCTCAAATACCATGCCAGGCACAAAGAGCTGTTTAAAAGAGTTCTTGGCTCTTCTGATTGAATCAACGACCTTGGTGCTGGTACGAAGCTGTGCATACACATCTTCTTTCAGGTTAAGATACCCTTGCGCTGTACGAACGTTATTGAGATACTTGCCCATTCCTCCGACACTCTCGGAGATGGACATCTCATTGTCATTTAATATAATTATATAGTTGGTCTCAAGCCTTGAAGCATTGTTAAGAGCTTCATACGCAAGTCCGCCGGTTAAGGATCCATCGCCGATCACTGAAACCACTGCGTAGTCCTCACCCTTAAGATCTCTTGCCTTGACCATGCCAAGACCTGCGGATATAGATGTGGAACTGTGTCCTGTGTCAAAGCAGTCTGCATCGGACTCGCATCTCTTCGGGAATCCGCTCATGCCACCGTATTGGCGCAGAGTATCAAAGCCCTCTTTCCTTCCGGTCAAAAGCTTATGAGTGTAGGACTGATGGCCTACGTCCCATATGATCTTATCATCAGGCAGATCCAGTGCGATATGAAGAGCCATGGTAAGCTCTACGGCACCAAGATTAGAGGCGAGATGTCCGCCTGTCTTTGAAATCTTGTCTATGAGAAACTGTCTTATTTCCTGGGCAAGTTCAGGGTAATCCTCACGGGCAATCCCCTTAATATCGCCGGTCTTATTTATCTGATCAAGAAGCATAATTAACTCCAATTGCTGCGTGTTATTTCTTTCTGTAAATAAGATACTCAAAGAGTCCTTCGAGGAATGTGTCCTTTTGTCCAAATTCCCTTAGTATCTCTGTAGCCTCATCAGAAAGCTCTTTTACCTTCTTCCTGGCTTCTTCCATGCCATAGAGGCTGACATAGGTAGTCTTTTCATTCTTAATATCAGAGCCTATGGGCTTACCGAGTTCTTTGGCATCACCTTCAATGTCGAGAATATCGTCCTGAATCTGGAAAGCTATTCCAACGTTGCTGCCCATCTTCTCAACTTTCTTAACCTGCTTGGCTGATGCTCCGCCGAGTATTGCGCCTATCATGAGGCTGCTCTCAATGAGAGCTCCGGTCTTGTTCTCGTCAATATAATGAAGCACAGCCTTGGCTGTCTCATCGTCATAATCGTGGTTATTCTCAGCACAGATATCTGCACACTGACCGCCTACCATGCCATAGATACCGGCTTTTCTACCAAGGACTTCAAGTGCTGCAAGATAGCGGTTTGAAGTATCACCGTCGTAGTAGACAAGCTCTTTTCCTGAAACTGCTCCCTTAATTGCCGTCTCAAATGCAAGGTTAAGAAGTCCGTCACCTGCAAGTGTTGCCATTCCGGGACCGTAGACTACATGTGTAGTCTTTCTGCCTCTTCTGTATTCGTCATTGTCCATAGCCGGGAGGTCATCATGCACCAGAGAATAGGTGTGGATCATCTCCATGGCCAGCATAAACGGTCTTAATGTGGTATCGTCTGCATCTTCTCCCGCAAAGAGCTTGAAGGCTTCAAGCATCATCACAGGGCGAAGTCTCTTTCCGCCTGCCAAAAGGCTGTAATTCATGGCCTCTATAACGGTCTTTGCATATCCTTCCTCTGCAGGAAGCGACTTCTCAAGTATATCTTCAAAATAGGCTGCTCTCTTTAAGAGTTCATCCTCAATGGAAACACTGCTCATTACTCAAAATCCTCCAAGCTGCCATCGTCGGCGATCTGTTTAACCTTCTGCTCTACGCTCTCTATGGATTCGTGGCAGAACTTAAGCAGCTCCATTCCTTCCTTGTACTGCGCAAAGGAATCCTCCAGAGAAATGTCCTCATTCTCCAGAGCCTTTATCTTCTCATCAATCGCAGCAAAAGCTTCCTCGATTGTCATGTTTTCTTCTTTTTTCTTAGCTGCCATAAGCGGCTCCTTTTCTCATTAATCCTCCCGGCCTGATAAAAATCCCACCTTACCGGTTCCTGTTACGCTTGTCTTTATAAGGCCGTCACTTACATAGACAGATAGTTCATCCCCTATCTCAACATCCGATGTGCTGCGCACATTTTTCCCCTTATCATCTGCAACATAGGAATAACCGGTCTTAAGTCTGTCGAGCGGTGAAAAACCTTTAAGCCTCTCTATATCTACTTCCAGTTCGTGCCTTGCAGCCTTAAGTCTCTTTTCCATAAGCATCTTAAGAGAATCCTGATACTGGTCCATCCTAAGGAGCTTATCCCTGATCTTGCCCATGGGGCTTAGGTGCTTAAGAGCCTGAGACAATCTCTTTTCCTCGATAGACAAAAGACCTATCTTTCTGTCCATGCGCGTCAAAAGAGTATTTCTGTAATCCTCAAGATCCTGAATAAATCTGTCGTATTCAAATACCGCGATCTCTGCAGCTGCAGAAGGCGTAGGCGCTCTTCTGTCAGAGACAAAGTCTGCGATTGTAGTATCTGTTTCATGTCCAACTGCTGAAATGATCGGAACGGGGCAGTCGAAAATTGCCTGAGCGACAATTTCTTCATTAAATGCCCATAAATCTTCTATAGAACCTCCGCCACGTCCGACGATGATGACATCAGCCTCTGAGCAGGACAAAGTTTGAATACCCTTCACTATGCTCTCGGCGGCCTTTTCGCCTTGTACTATGGCAGGATAAAGAATGATCTGGATATGCGGGTTACGTCTGGTGGCGACATTGATAATATCACGCACAGCAGCCCCTGTTGGTGCCGTCACAACACCGAGAGTTCGTATGTACTTTGGAATCGGCTGCTTGTATTCAGACGCAAACATACCGGATTCCTGTAGTCTCTTCTTTAGCTCTTCATATCTCTCATAAAGAACTCCAGCTCCGTCAAGTTCTATCTTCCTTGCATAAAGCTGGTATTTACCATCTCTTTCATATACACTTATCGAACCTGAGACCTTGACCTGCTGGCCTTCCTTCATATCAAAGGCAAGACCCTTAAGTCTGTCAGAGGAAAACATCACGCAGGCTAAAGCAGCACCATTATCCTTGATAGTGAAATATATGTGACCGGATGAATGGTACTTACAGTTACTGACCTCTCCCTTGACCGTAAGGCTCCTTAGGAGAAAGTCCTGTGTAAACATATTTTTTATGTATGTATTAACCTGTGTGACTGTATATTCACTGCGCAAATTTAGCTAACACTCCGTTTACGAAGGCAGGTGAGCCATCCTGACCGAATTTCTTGGCCAGCTCAACAGCTTCGTTAATTGCGACGCCGGTAGGCACCGAATCATCATACTTGATCTCATAAATAGCAAGTCTGATGATGGCAAGATCAACCTTGCCAATTCTGCTTGTATTCCATCCGGTTGTCTCTTTATTTATTGCCTCATCAATCTCCGGAAGCTTCTCAGCAATCTTCTCGTACTTATCTCTGATATAATCAGCGTCCTTAGTACTTATTTCCTTGTCAGAGGTCTGGGTAAAGAGCTCCTCCTGCTCTGACATATCTTCCATTGAGTTGAATTCAACACGAAAGAGCAGTTCAAAAACCTGCTCTCTTAGTTCTGTTCTATTCATCATTATCTGTCCTTCTTATGCCTTGGGCATTGTGATGCCGGCAATCCTGATGTTGACATCTGTTACTTCAAGTCCTGTCATGTTCTCAACAGAAGCCTTAACACGGGTCTGTGCCTGCTGACATGTTGCAGGAATATTGAAACCGTAAGACATCATAAGTGCAAGATCAACCTTAACGTCGCTTGATCCAACGATAACCTTGGCTCCTTTTGAAAGGTTCTTTCTGCTGACTTTCTCTAAATTCTCACTTGTATAATTACCGGCCATAGCTGAAACACCGTCAACCTCAAGGGCTGCAAGTGCTGCAATTCTGGCCACAACATCATCTGCGATCTTAACTGATCCTACTTCTGCAATCTCTTTTCCCATTTCAGTTCCTCTCATTTGCTTGTGATAAAACAAGTATGCATTCTTATGACTTTGAATACCTTTACCACTCATTATATCATAAATATTCAAAACATGGCGTCAGAGCCAAAATATAATAGTCCTGGTATCCTCAAAAGTAGTATATGAAACCTGGGAAGTATCTCCCTGAAGGTATTCAAACACCTTTCTGCCCGTGATAAGCTCCTCAAAGAGCGCATCATATATATCGTCCGACGCGCACTTTATGGTCACATTCCTGCTTCCGTCCTTGTATCTGCGGTCAAAGAGATCTCCGACCAGTACAAGCTCAGCCGATGTGAAGTACTCATCCTCTCTGACATAGTAATTGTCAGTCATGCTGTTGCATACAGGCATGCGGATAATATCTGATATAGTGTGATTTCTGAGAAGCTCGGCTGTAGTTACATTCAGATAGTCGTAGTTAACATCCGGAAGCTTGGTCGCATCTGCACTCTCACCGGAAACCGTCTGATAGGAAGCATCTCCCCACGTAACATCCAGGTAGTAATAAGTGTTGTTGCAAAGAACAAGGTTCCAGGCATGTCTTATATCTTTCCCGTTCTTGGTGTTAACCGTTCCGGTAACAAGTGTGCAGCTGACTCCCATCTTGTTAAGAAGGTACTGAGCAGCCTTGGCATAGCCGTTACATACACTCTTTCCGTTTATAAATACCGAGCAGATATTCTGATTGTCTGCTGCGCCAATATCATAATCGGTGTTGGCGATCAGATACTCGTAAATATACTTGATGATGTAGTAATCATCCTCTGAAGCCGGTGCATTGGCAAGACAGGCATGAACGGCTTCATTGATCTTGGTCTGCCTCTTGGCAACCTCTGTGGCATCATACAGATAATTACCGGTAAAAGAAATCTTGGTTATGGTATCACCAACCGAATAATTGGTGTACTGATAGCCATCCACATAGAAAATCTCCGGGTGATCGGCCATGACATAGTCAAAGACCATCTCGATCGCATCATCACTTGTGGTGGATACTATTATGTCTTTTGACAGAGAATTGAGAGTTGCGAGGATCTCAACGTAGAGGGTCTTGCCTGCATCCGTAAGATGCTCGTAGGCATAAAGACCTTCCTGCTGCTTCTTGAGTTTGGCAATTCCGTCATCCGTAAGGCCGATGGCTACTCTTGCAGCCTTCATGGTTTCGTCAATATCTGCCTCAGATGCATTCTTGTACTTCGCCTCAAGCGCAATATCTGCCGGTTCTCCTGTGCTAAACTCAAGTGCCGCAGCATCGTCTTCCGGCTCTGAGCTCTCCAGCGTTCCCATGTCAAAAGAAATCTCTTCTGCCGCCTGCTCAGCTTCCTGCGCCGGAACATCTTCCTCTGCCACATGAATATCTTCTACACTGGCAGCCTCAAAGATGTCATCGCTGTACTCCATCGGATCCTTGATTCCAAGAGCCTTAAGATAGTCATCAAAGCTCTCATATTCGCATCCCGTCAGAGATAATGCGCAGGTTGCAGTCACCAGCACAAGAGCAATGCCTCTTTTAATTGTCATGACAGCTTTTTTCAAAAGCGCCCCTCCAGAGTTAAATCTTAGTTTTTCTTGAACTCAGAAAGAATAAGTCCCTTATTTCTCTCCATTGTCATGCCGACACTCCACTCGTTGATAAACAGAAGAAGTGGTCTGTCGTGCATATCCTTGATCTTCTTCATGTCGGAAGTTCCAACAAGTGAAGACATATCAATATTATCGTTGTCTACCCATCTGATGTACTCGTAAGGAAGATTTTCAAGGATGATCTCAACATTATACTCACTCTCAAGTCTAAACTTTAATACATCAAACTGCAAGACACCAACAACACCAACGATGATCTCTTCAAGACCTGTGTTGTACTCCTGGAAGATCTGGATAGCACCTTCCTGAGCAATCTGTGTGATACCCTTTACGAACTGCTTACGCTTCATGGTATCAACCTGGCGAACTCTTGCAAAGTGCTCGGGAGCAAATGTAGGAATTCCCTCATATACTACGTTGTCTTTAGGCATGCATACTGTATCTCCGATAGAGAAGATACCGGGATCAAATACGCCCATGATATCGCCCGCATAAGCCTCTGAGAGGATCTTACGCTCATCAGCCATAAGCTGCTGGGGCTGTGAAAGGCGCATAACCTTGCCACTCTGTACGTGCTTAACTTCCTTGTCGGCATCATATCTGCCGGAGCATATTCTCATGAAAGCAACTCTGTCTCTGTGAGCCTTGTTCATGTTGGCCTGGATCTTGAAGACAAAGGCTGTGAAATCATTCTCCATAGGGTCAATCTTGGTGCCGTCTGCAGAAACCCTTCCTGTCGGTGGTGTAGCCATCTTAAGGAAATGATGTAAAAAGAGCTCTACGCCGAAATTCTGAAGAGCTGATCCAAAGAATACAGGTGTAAGTTCACCCGCTCTTACCTTCTCAAGATCATACTCAGCACCTGCTCCGTCAAGGAGCTCGATATCATCAGTTAGCTTGCTGAAAGCATCCTGACCTACCTCTTTGTCAATGGCATCTTTATCTGTCATTGCAATGATAGTCTCTTTTCCCTCCTTGGTACCCTTCTGGGTCTCAGAGAAGGTTACGATGTGATTCTCTCTTCTGTCATAGATTCCCTTGAAGTTCTTACCTGAACCGATTGGCCAGTTCATGGGACATGTGGCGATACCGAGGTTGTTCTCGATATCATCAAGAAGATCAAATGTGTCCATTGCATCTCTGTCCAGCTTGTTGATGAAGGTAAAGATTGGAATATGACTCATGGCGCAGACTTTAAAGAGCTTTCTGGTCTGGGCCTCAACACCCTTACTTGCATCTATTACCATGACTGCTGAATCCGCAGCCATCAGTGTTCTGTAGGTATCCTCCGAGAAATCCTGGTGTCCCGGGGTATCAAGGATATTGATGCAGCAGCCTTCGAAATTAAACTGAAGTACTGATGATGTTACAGAAATACCCCTCTGCTTCTCAATCTCCATCCAGTCAGAAACCGCATGTCTTGCTGTCGCCTTACCCTTTACGGATCCGGCCATATTGATGGCCCCACCATAAAGCAAAAACTTCTCTGTAAGTGTAGTTTTACCAGCATCCGGATGCGAAATTATAGCGAATGTACGTCGCTTATTTATCTCATTAATTGTATCTTTAGTATTACTCATTTCGATGTTCCTTTTTTAATAAAGGCCGGTATGTGTGAACACGCCGGCCCTGTAAATCATCTATTAAGCCACAAGAGGTGGGATTACTGAGCACAATCCTTGATTGAGAAACTGATTCTACCCATTTTATCCTTGCCAAGGCACACTACTTTAACAGTGTCGCCAAGTGTGAGAACGTCCTCAACGTGCTCGATTCTCTCTTTGGAGATCTTGCTGATGTGAACCATTCCTTCCTTGCCGGGAGCAAACTCTACGAATGCACCGAACTCCTTGATGCTTACAACCTTACCTGTGAATACCTGACCTTTCTCAAAGTCTGTAACGATGGTCTTAACCATTTCTACAGCCTTCTCGATCATAGCCTTATCTTCACCGCATACAGAAACCTTACCGTCATCTGTGATGTCGATCTTAACGCCTGTTCTAGCAATGATCTCGTTGATTGTCTTTCCTCTCTGTCCAACAACATCACCGATCTTCTCAGGATCGATCTGGAGAGAAACGATCTTAGGAGCATACTCAGATACTTCAGGACGAGGAGCAGCAATAGCCTTGCTCATGCACTCATCCATGATGAAGAATCTAGCCTCACGGCACTGTGCGATAGCTGTCTCAACGATAGGCTTTGTAAGACCGTGGATCTTGATATCCATCTGGATAGCTGTGATACCGTCTTTTGTTCCTGTTACCTTGAAGTCCATGTCTCCGAAGAAGTCCTCAAGACCCTGGATATCAGTAAGAACTACGAAATCGTCATCTGTATCGCCTGTTACAAGACCGCAGGAAATACCAGCAACCATCTTCTTAATAGGAACACCGGCAGCCATAAGTGACATGCAGGAAGCACATGTTGAAGCCATTGATGTTGATCCGTTTGACTCAAATGTCTCTGATACTGCACGGATTGCATAAGGGAACTCCTCAACGCTTGGAAGAACAGGAAGAAGTGCTCTCTCTGCAAGTGCACCGTGACCGATCTCTCTACGTCCGGGTCCTCTTGAAACCTTTGTCTCACCTACTGAATAAGCAGGGAAGTTGTACTGATGTACATATCTCTTGTCTGCAGCAAATGCATCAAGACCTTCAACCTTCTGAGCCTCTGAAAGAGGTGCAAGAGTTACAACGTCACAGATCTGTGTCTGTCCACGAGTGAACATAGCACTTCCGTGTACTCTTGGGATGAGGTCAACTTCTGCTGCAAGAGGTCTGATCTGCTTGATCTCACGTCCGTCAGGTCTCTTGTGATCCTTAAGGATCATCTTACGAACGGTCTTCTTCTCATACTGGTAAATAGCCTCACCGAGGATTGCAAGCCACTCTTCGTTGTCTGCAAACTTCTCTGTAAGTCTATCTGTGATCTCTGCAATGTTGCCTTCTCTTGTCTGCTTGTCATCTGTGAAGACTGCCTTCTCCATCTCCTCCGGAGGAACAACTTCCTTGATTGCAGCAAAGAGCTCTTCAGGAACAGCACAGCTTGTGTACTCATGCTTAGGCTTACCAACCTCAGCTACGATGCCCTTGAAGAATTCGATGATCTGAAGGTTCACATCGTGAGCCTTGTAGATAGCTTCCTTCATCTTCTCCTCAGGGATCTCGTTAGCACCGGCCTCGATCATGATAACCTTCTGTCCTACAGATGCTACTGTAAGCTTGAGGTCACCGGTGTTCCACTGCTCCTGAGTAGGGTTAACGATAAGCTCGCCGTCGATCATACCCATCTGTGTCATAGCGCAAGGGCCGTCAAATGGGATATCTGAAATAGAAACTGAAACAGATGCACCCAGCATAGCAACCAGCTCAGGTCTGCACTGGGGATCTACTGACATAACCATAGTCTCGATTGTAACGTCGTTACGATAGTCCTTAGGGAAAAGAGGTCTCATAGGACGATCGATTACACGGCTTGTAAGGATAGCGTTCTCAGATGGCTTACCCTCTCTCTTGTTGTATCCACCGGGGAATTTACCAACTGCGTAGAACTTCTCACCATACTCTACTGAAAGTGGGAAGAAATCAATTCCGTCTCTTGGCTTAGCTGATGCTGTAGCTGTGCAGAGAACTGTTGTATCTCCATACTGCATGAAAGCACATCCGTTTGCCTGTTTTCCTACCTTGCCAATCTCAACCTTAAGTGTACGACCAGCCAGTTCCATTGAATAAGTTTTTACCATTTTTTCTCCTTCTGCTCATCCGCCTTCCCTCATCCAGTGCCGAAACCCCGGCACTACTTCGGGTGCGTGTGCATTAAAACATGTTTACTCTTCTATAGAAAAGCGCATAAAAAGCGCAAATTCTCATAAACGTAGAAAAGCGGAATAAGCCGACGTTAATCAGCCTTATCCCGCCTTTGCTTTCAAAAATTACTTTCTGAGACCAAGATCAGCGATGAGCTTACGATAAGCTTCGATGTCCTTCTTCTTGAGGTATCCAAGAAGGCTACGTCTCTGACCAACCATCTTAAGAAGACCTCTTCTTGAGTGGTGATCCTTAGGGTTCTTCTGAAGGTGCTCGTTGAGCTCCTGAATTCTCTCTGTAAGGATAGCTACCTGAACCTCAGGTGATCCTGTGTCGCCGGCCTTTCTGGCAAACTTGTTGATAACTTCAGTTTTCTTCTCTTTTGTGATCATTTTCTTTTCTCCTTTTAAATCTTTAATCCTGAAATGCGCCTGTTACCAAGGCCCGGTTGGAGTGTCCATGACCGTTAGTAAAGGTCGTTTCTGTTACTGTTGCAGGAAATGAAGCTGCAACCAATTTATACTATCACACAAAGTCATTTGTGTAAAGTATTATCTTTCCCGAGCAGTTTATTCTCTTGCGTTTTCCAGATCGCTCTGTATCTGAGCCTTAAGCATATCAAGACTGTCAAACTTCATCTCTGGTCTTACGAATCTGATGAGCTCAACTTCAATAAACTCACCATAAGCATCACCGTCAAAATCGTAGATATAGGTCTCAACTCCAACCTTTTCCTGTTCGGAAATAGTTGGCTTTCTGCCTATGTTGGTCATTCCGTCGTACACCTTTCCTCCAAGGTGAACTCTGCTGGAATATACTCCGTAAGGAGGAAGCAGCTTATCTTCGGGCGGGATGATGTTGACTGTGGGAATCCCTATTGTATGACCGATATGTCTTCCATGCTCTACAATTCCGCAGACACTGTAGTAACTGCCAAGGAGTCTTTCTGCCATGGCCATGTTGCCGTCGGCTACTTCATTCCTGATCCTCGTGGAGCTGACCTCTGCACCGTCAAGTCTTACCTTGTCGATAAGTTCAAGCTCGTAAAGAAGTTCTCCTGCAAGGCTCTTTAAAAGGTACTGATCTCCTCTTCCTCCGGCTCCGAAGGTCACATCGGTTCCGGCTGCAATGTAATCTGCAGAGAGCTGACCGACAAGGATCCTTCTTACAAAGTCTTCCGGATCTGTGGCTGCTGTAGTTTCCGTAAGAGGAAACTCAATAAGCACATCGATCCCCAGCTTTTTAAACTCTCTTCTCTTTTCCTGTTTGGTATAGAGCTGGCGCACCTTGTGCCCGGTAAAGAATTCTTCCGGCGATGGATCAAAGGTAAAGACTACGCTCTTTAAGCCGTCTTTTTTCTGCTCCAAAATGTATTTGAGGAGCTTTTTGTGACCCACGTGTATTCCGTCGAATTTACCGATAGCTACGGCGCTTTTCTCATCTATATGAAACTTGGTTGTTCCTGTAATTATTTCCATCTTTTGATCTTTCGATTATGCTTCGTAAAAGAACTTGTCCACGTTAAAGAGTCTTGTTCTTTCATTGTATGTGTAGATGCCAAAGAAAGTATCGTCCTCAGAATATACCCTGAAAGAGTTACCGTCCTTAAACATCTCTTTTTCGTATTCAGTGTCATTAACACCGGTGGGATCTTCATTGAGGACGTTGTCCTTTCTGAAGCTGTTTCCGTTTTCCAGGAGCTTTCTTGCAGTGTCTTTTACATGGATTTTATCAAGGTCCCTGAAAATATACTCAGGCGATTCTATAATATCGTCTAAAGTTCCAGCATCCCTAAGCTGCTCCACCTGCGAAAGAGTAACTGCATTGTCCAGCGAAAATGCGCCTACACGGGTTCTTGTAAGATGCTGCATAGCAGCGCCACATCCCAGTCTCTGTCCGATGTCATGGCAAAGGGTTCTGATATAGGTTCCCTTGGAGCATTTGATCTCCATGGTAAAGATGTGGTCTGATGCAAGTAGTGAATCATCTAAAATAGTTATGGCATCGATGTGAATCTTACGGGCTTTCCTCTCGACTTCGATGCCTTCCCTTGCAAGCTCATAGAGCTTTTTCCCATTTTGCTTGATTGCGGAAAACATAGGTGGAATCTGGTCGTAATCACCAACAAAAGCCCTTACTGCCTCGTGAAGTTCTTCCCTTGTGACATTTACTTCATTGGTCTCAAGGATCTGTCCTGACATATCCTGAGTATCAGTGGTAACGCCAAGTCTGCACACGGCAATATACTCTTTGTCATGGTCTGTGAGCATCTCAACCAGCTTGGTTCCCGTTCCCAGGCACACAACCAAAACTCCTACTGCATCAGGATCAAGAGTACCGGTGTGACCGATCTTTTTCTGCTTAAGGATTCCGCGGAGCTTAGCCACTACATCATTTGAAGTAAAGCCCTGCTCCTTGTATATATTTATAAGTCCATTGTATCTGTTCTGCATCTTTTACCCGCTTACAAAAATCACAAGACATCTCTCACGATATGCCTTGTGATCCATAAGTCTCAATCAAGCTCCGTAGAGCTGTTTGTGAATGTATTTAGTAATGTTGTTGATAACGTCGTGGCTTGTTCCGCTGACAGTACAGCCTGCAGCCCTGACGTGTCCGCCGCCGCTGAACATCTCGGCTACTTCAGCCACATTTACTGCTCCGTTACTGCGAAGGCTTACCTTGTACTCAAGTGGTGCAAGCTCATACATAAATATCGCGCAGTCAACTCCGATTGTGAGGAGCAGCTGATTTACAATACCATCCAGATCATTGCTTGAAACGCCGTAGAATTCCATTGTCTGCTTGGAGACAACCGATACTATACATCTTCCATCCATCAGCATAATGCTCTCAAGAAGGGCTCTTCCAAGAATCTGATTCTGGATATAGGTCTTTTCGTAAAAGACATGATCAATCAGGCTACCAAAATCAAAGCCGTAGGAAATCAGCTCTGCTGCAGTCTTCATGGTCTTAGGCGATGTGTTGTTGTACTTGAAAACGCCCGTATCTGTTACCATTCCCATGTAAATGGACTTGGCAATTTCTACATCTATTTTGTCCGGATCAATAACATCGTAAATAAGCTCACACACTGAACTTGCGGTAGGCACAATGTAATTCTCATCGCCACTGCCTTTGTTGCTCACATGATGGTCAATATTTACTGTCTTTGCTGCAGCATCAAAATACTCCTCTGCATCTCCAATCCTGTCCTTGGAACAATCCAGAACAAAGAATATATCATAGCTTTCTATATCTGTCTGAAAATCACTTCTTACATCTTCAATATCTTTGATAAATCTGTATTCCGGTGGAATTGTCTCAAGGAAGACATCGCATCGAATCTTGGGATAGTTCTTTTTGATATAAAGATACAGTCCCATGCATGATCCGATACAATCACCATCAGGTCTGATGTGGCCACTTATTCCGATTGTTTTTGCGCTTTGGACAAGCTGGTCAATCTTCATTCTTCCTCCTGATCTTCTTCCGGTAAATCTTCGTCCAGACTCTCTCCACGGGCAAGTCTTGCCTCGTTATCCTTAGCTGTTATTTCATCGATCTTCTTGGACATGTTAATCGCATACTCAATGGAGTCGTCCATGATAAATCTGAGCTCAGGTGTATATCTCATGTTAAGCTCTTTTGCAAGAGTAGAGCGAATGTAACCGGAGGCGGACTTAAGTCCCTCCTGGGTTCTTGCTCTGTCCTCTTCATTACCCATTACGGTTACCCAAACCTTACAGGTCTTAAGGTCAGGAGCAACCTCTACATCCATGACAGATGTAAAGGGGCTGATCCTTGGGTCCTTGCTGTAACGGATCGCCTCTGAAATAACCTTCTGGACTTCACCGTTAATTCTTCTGTTTTTATTACTGTTTTTACGCATTTCTTATTCCTCTGTGGAAGGGCATCACTGACGTGGTACCTCTACCATCTCATAAGCTTCTACCCTGTCTCCTTCATGGATCTGGTCAAAGCCGTCAAATACAAGACCGCACTCGAAGCCTTCCTTAACTTCCTTAACGTCGTCCTTGAATCTCTTAAGGGATCCGAGATCTCCTTCGAAGATCATATCGTCATCTCTGTAGATACGAACCTTGCAATCCTTCTTGATGACACCATCCTTGACGAATGCACCGGCGATGTTACCAACCTTGGATGCCTTGAAGATCTGACGAACCTCAGCATGTCCTGTAACTCTCTCTTCATAGATAGGTGCAAGCATGCCCTTCATAGCATACTCGATCTCTTCTATTGCCTGATAGATAACCTTGTAAAGCTTGATCTCAACGCCTTCATGCTCAGCCATGCTCTTAGCTGTTGCATCAGGACGAACATCAAATCCGATAATGATTGCATTTGATGCTGCAGCAAGGGTTACATCAGACTCATTGATGGCACCAACGCCACCGTGAATAACCTTAACAACAACTTCCTCATTGGAAAGCTTAAGAAGACTCTGTTTAAGGGCCTCTACGCTACCCTGTACATCGGCTTTGATGATGATGTTGAGTTCCTGAAGTCTTCCTTCCTCAATCTTGGAGTAAAGATCATCAAGTGACATCTTAGCCTTTGTCTCTTCAATAAGGTCTTTCTTGTGCTGCTGAAGGTATGTATTTGCGTACTGCTTAGCCTCTTTGTCTGTCTCATGTCCAAGGAATACCTCACCGGCATTTGGAACATCAGAAAGGCCAAGGATCTCAACAGGCTGTGAAGGACGAGCCTCTTTAAGCTTGTTGCCCTTATCGTCAACCATGGCTCTAACCTTACCTGAGCTTGCTCCTGCAGAGATGAAATCTCCCACATGAAGTGTTCCCTTCTGAACAAGAACGTTAGCTACAGGACCACGGCCCTTATCAAGTCTTGCCTCAAGGACAAGTCCTCTTGCCTCTCTGTCAGGGTTAGCCTTGAGCTCAAGGATATCAGCTGTGAGGATGATGGTCTCAAGGAGGTCCTCAATACCTTCACCGGACTTGGCTGAAACAGGTACGAACTCAGTTGTTCCGCCCCAATCTGTTGAAACAAGGCCATACTCTGTCATCTCCTGCTTAACGCGGTCGATGTTGGCATTTGGCTTATCAATCTTGTTGATCGCAACGATGATTTCAACCTCTGCAGCCTTAGCATGATTGATAGCCTCAACTGTCTGAGGCATTACACCGTCATCGGCAGCAACTACAAGTACTGCGATATCTGTAGAATTAGCACCACGCATACGCATAGCTGTGAATGCTTCGTGACCGGGAGTATCAAGGAATGTGATCTTCTGGTCATTTACAGATACTGTATAAGCACCGATTCTCTGTGTGATTCCGCCTGCCTCTCTGTCTGTAACGGATGTCTTACGGATAGCATCAAGAAGTGATGTTTTACCGTGGTCAACGTGACCCATTACGCAGACTACAGGAGGTCTCTTCTTAAGTGTCTCAGGTGCATCGTCTTCTTCCTTTAGAAGCTCTTCGATAACATCTACAGGAACTTCCTTCTCGCAGAGGATATCGTAATCAGCTGCGATATTCTCAGCATCCTCATAGCTAAGCTCAGTATTAACAGTTGAAATCTGGCCTGCCATAAAGAGCTTCTTGATGATAACTGAAGGCTGCATCTTCATCTTCTCAGCCAGTTCCTTGATGGAAACCTTCTCAGGGATTGTGATAACCTTGATCTGCTCCTCAGGTTCCTCCACCTTCTTAACTTCAGGCTTGATGAATCTGCCGACTCTCTTGCTTCTTGGCATCATCTCTTCCTGCTCAAGAGCAAAGTCTTTTTTGTTTCTCTTATCCTTCTCCTGGTTCTGACGGCGTCTTGAGTCATGTCCGCCCTCAGGTCTGTCAGCTGCGCCATCAAAGCCGCCTCTCTGACCACCCTTGTTATCATTCTTGCCGGCGAATCTGTTATCTTTGCCGCCACCAAACTTACCACCGCCGTTTGACTGACCGCGGTCGTTTCTGTCGTTTCTATCGTTTCTTCCTCCCTGGAAGGCAGGTCTGTCGCCCCTCTGAGGATTTCTGTTATCTCTGTTGTCTCTATTGTCTCTGCTATCTCTGTTATCCCTGTTGTCTCTATTCTGAGCAGGTGCTGCAGGTCTTGCAGGAGCCTGCTGCTGCGCAGGTCTTGTCGGTGCCTGCTGAACAGGTGCACTCTGCTGAACAGGTGCTGTATTCTTAACAGGTGCAGGAGCTGCTTCCTGAACAGGCGCTGCTTCCTTCTTTGGTGCAGGCTTTGGAGTTACAGACTTATTGATAGGCTGGTTGTAGCTCTCCATCTGTGAAGGAGCTGTTAAAGGCTTGATAGGACGATATGTGTTCTGAGCCTGAGCAAATGTAGGTCTTCTCTGGCCCTGTCCGTTACCACCCTGATTTCTGTTGTCACGGTTTCTGTTTCCGAAGTCTCTGTTTCCGTTTCCGCCCTGCTGGCCCTGTCCGCCTCTCTGGGAATTATTGTTGTTGGTGACAACAATGATCTTCTTCTTTTTCTTGACAGGTACCTGCTCTCCTGCCTTTGGTGCAGGAGCTGCCTCTTTTACAGGTTCTTTCTTAGGTTCTTCTGCCTTTGGAGCTTCTACAGCCTTTGGAGCCTCTGCAGCCTTCTTAGGTGCTTCCTCTGTAGCGCTCTTTCCCTGTCCCTTACCAAATTTCTTTCTGGCAACGTCAGCATCTGTCTCTTCAATTGAACTGTTAGAGCGTTTTGCTTCTATTCCTTTTTCCTGCAAAAAAGCTATCAGCTCTTTTGCCTCGCATCCAAGCTCTCCCGCAAGTTCGGATATTTTAATTTTTGCCATTCGCATTTCCTCCACTTGTTTCTTCGAGTAAGTTCTTCCGAAGTGACTCAGACAGACCTTTGTCCGTTATTGCCAGACTAGTTCGAACATCCTTACCAATTGCATGTCCCAGCTTTTCCATGTCTCCAAAGAAAACTATCGGGACGTTATAATACTTACATTTATCACTGAACTGTTTGGTTGTATTATCTGAAGCATCTTCTGCAACAATGACCAAACAAGCCTTTCTTTTGCGGATCGCATCCATCACGGCTGTTTCTCCGCTTTTAACCTTGCCTGCTCTCATACAAAGACCAAGCAAAGAATAAACCTTATTTAAATCCAACTTTAGCCAAGCTCCTTTTCCATTCGCTCAAGCACTTCTGCTGGTATATGTGACTTAAGTGATCTCTCAAGGCCTTTGTTCTTAACTGCCTTTTTAAGGCAATCGGCATTGTTGCATATATATGCTCCTCTGCCATTGGCCCTGCCGGTGGTATCAAGAAGTATCTCATCTTCAGGAGTCTTAAGGACCCTGATCAGCTCCTTCTTTTCCTTCATCTCACCACAGCCAACACATTTTCTCATGGGAATTTTCTTTTGCATGTATTCTCCAACCAGAGTTTAAGTTACTCTTCAGTGCCCTCTTCAGGTACCTCTTCGTACTCTTCCTCGTACTCGCCCTCATACTCCTCATCGTACTCATCCTCATCATCGAGGTAGTCTTCCATACGGAATCCGGGAGCATCCTTAGCGTGTGTCTCATCCTTGATATCGATCTTGTAGCCTGTAAGTCTTGCTGCAAGTCTTGCGTTCTGACCTTCCTTACCAATGGCAAGTGAAAGCTGGTAATCAGGAACAACAACCTTAGCGCTCTTCTCTTCAGGATCTGCAAATACTGCTACGATCTTAGCAGGTGAAAGAGCGTTCTGAATGAGGTTACCGGGGTTCTCATCCCAGTTGATAACATCGATCTTCTCGCCGCCGAGCTCATCAACAATAAGGTTAACTCTGCTTCCGTTAACGCCTACGCATGCTCCTACAGCATCAACGTTAGGATCCTTGGAATAAACAGCGATCTTGGTACGGCTTCCTGCCTCTCTTGCGATTGACTTGATCTCAACTGTACCGTCCTGGATCTCAGCAACTTCCTGCTCGAAAAGTCTCTTTACAAGATCAGGGTGTGTACGGGATACAAGAATTCTTGGTCCCTTTGAACCGTTCTTAACTTCAAGAACATATACTCTAAGACGCTGTGTAGGTCTGTAAACCTCAGTCTTAACCTGCTCATTCTCATTGAGGATCGCATCTGCTCTTCCAAGGTTGATAGAGATATTCTTGCCGATGAATCTCTGAACAACACCTGTTACGATGTCATGCTCCTTCTCGAAATACTCATTATAGATAGCGCCACGCTCTTCCTCACGAATCTTCTGAAGGATAACGTTCTTGGCGTTCTGTGTAGCGATACGTCCAAACTCCTTGGAATTAAGAGATACAGGAACGATATCTCCAACCTTTGCCTTCTTTGAAATCTTCTTGGCATCATCAAGTGAAATCTCAAGGTTAGGATCCATTACATCATCTGCTGTCTCAACAACTTCCTTGTCAGCGTAGCACTTGAAATCGCAGCTCTCTCTGTCAACTTCTACTCTGATGTTCTCAGCCTTACCAAAGTTGTTCTTGCATGCTGTGATAAGAGAGTTCTCAATCGCATCAAAAAGTGAATCCTTGCTGATGTTCTTCTCTTTCTCAAGTAGCTCAAGGGCATCCATTAATTCTTTACTCATCGTAATCTCCATTTCCGTCCGGATTAAAAATCCAGAGCAAGCTTAATAACTGATATCTCTTTTCTTATAAAAGTTTCATCTTCATCATTTATAGTTACGGTAACTGTGGTGTCATCAAACGCCTTTAGTGTACCGGCAAACTCCTTAACTCCATCCCTGGGCTTAAAGAGCTTAAGCTCAACGTCCTGACCAATACTGTTTGCAAAATGCCTGTCCTTCTTGAGCTGCCTTCCAAGTCCGGGGCTTGAGACCTCCAGGGTGTAGGCTTCCTCAATAAAGTCATCCGCATCAAGCGCATCAGAGAGCGCATGATTTACATCAACGCAGTCATTGATGTTAACACCGCCATCCTTGTCGATGTAGGCTCTAAGGTACCATTCTCCGGCTTCCTTGACGTACTCGACATCATAGATCCTGACACCGAACTTCTCGCAGATAGGCTGTAAGATTGCTTCAGTCTTTGCTTCAATTTCGCTTTTCTTCATTATGTAATTTCCTCTCTTAATTGAGACCGTCAAATAACAGGGTTACCGTTAAATTGACATAAAGAAAGTGGGCTTTTTTCGAGCCCACTTACAATTTACATGTAGACAATACCATGTTTATGCGATTTCGTCAAGGGTTTTCTAGTTTTCCCTACTATTTACCCATGATCTCTTTTACCAGATCCTCGTATTCCTGCATTGTGATTGCCTTATCCCGGAAGGTAAAGGTGCTGTTCTCATCATATTGGTCATTCTCATTATCCCAGTACTCAGCAGACAGGGTAAAAGAGTCTTCGGCTTCGCCCTTACCGTTGTATTTATCAAGCCAGTACATCTGCCTTCCGCCGTGGGATGTATCGCGATGAACTATATATACTGCATCCTGATAGTTTGTGTAGCTAAGTTCGCCGGTTGTTCCCTCGCCCTCTGCAAGGACATATACCTTGTCGTCTCTGACATCGATATACATACCGCCGTAAGGGCCGTTTATGATCAGCTCTTCTTCGCCGTCATTATCAAGGTCAACTCTCTCATCACTTACTGTGTAGCACTCCCAGTCCTCTGGATCATGCGGAAGGTCTGAGTACTTGAAGGTGTACTCACCACCTTCTTCAGTGATGCGAGTTGCAGACACTTCTCCATCAAGAAAGGCCTGATAAAGGTCTTTTTCTTCCTCTTTTGCCACATCACCGTTTGCACATGCAACAAGACTAAGGGCAGCTGCGCCGGTCATGGCCATAATCAATAACTTGTTCACTCTTTTCATAACTCTCTCCTCTTTTTCCTTTTCTTACAATCACTTATCCCCGAATTTCAAATTCCCCTCAAGAACAGAAACTTTACTTGCATAAAATGAGAACTCTCCACTATCAAGCAGATTTCCGTCATCATCGGTAACTCTTATATCAAATACCAGGATGTGCCGACCTGTCTTTAGCTTCATGCACTCACAGTAGATATACTCTGTGTTCACAGCAGGTAAAAGAAAATTCAGATTAGCAGATACGGTTGTGACATAATATCCGCTCATGCTTCCTGTCGCTCCCGCCATAGCATCAACAAAGGAAAGCAGTGCTCCGCCGTGAATACTTCCGTAAGTGTTGTGAAGCCTCTCATCGCACTTAACTCTGGCCTTGCTGTAGGTTGAGCTAAGCTCAAGTATTTCAAAGCCAATGAACTGATTGTACTTGTTGGAGTACAGTTCAGCAATCATTTTCTCTCTTATTAAGTTTTCTTTTTCTGTACGTGCTTTTCTCATTTTGTATAGTCCGTTTCATGAAATGTATTTACTGCTAGGATACAACAATTGCTCCGAAATTTGTAGCACCTTATTATAAACATCTCGGGCAAAAAAATAAGCCAGAATACTAATGTATTCTAGCTTCTCGGGTTGGGCTGTTATAAACAGTCAGTACCTCGTAGCGGAATCGAACCGCTGATTCTGCCGTGAGAGGGCAGCGTCTTAACCGCTTGACCAACGAGGCATTTTTAAGTCGTCCGTATTGCGGCGACTTGTTTATATTATTACAAATCAAAATAAAATGCAAGCACTTTTTTAAATTTTTTTATTTTATTTTTCCGGGAGGGCAAAAAAAGAGGCAAACCACAATGGATTCGCCTCTTTCTGTATAGAAAGTGTTTGATTATTAGCTTATCAATTAGTTCTTCTTAGAACCATCTGCTTTAGCCTTAACGTTCTTTCTTCTTACATACTCCTCAACTGATACACCTGAAATTGCTGCAAGGATGATGAGTACCCAGTAAGGGAATCCCTTCTTTGTCTCGATAGGTGTAGCTGCCTTAGCTGTATCTTCATCAGCGATTGTAGCTGTAGTCTCAACTGTTGTTGTCTCTTTCTCAGTTGCTGTGCTGTTTGTATCATTAGCTACTGCTGCGTTTGAAGAATCGTTAGTAACCTCTGTGCTCTCTGTTGCTGTCTTTGTGCTGTTAGCTCTAGCTGCTCTTCTTGCAGGTGATCTGTTAGCACCAAGTACTTCTGCGTTATCTACTGTTGTGTTAGATACTACTGTGTTGATTACAGGAGTTGTGTCGTTTGATGTATTATCTCCACCTGTTGTATCATCGCCGCCTGAAGGCTGATCATTGTTTGAAGGGTTGTTGTTTCTGTTCTTTGCAATGATTGCTTCAAGCTCTTCATTAGCTTCAGCAAGAGCTGCCTCTGCCTTATAAGCTGCACGCTCAGCCTTGTTTTTAGCAATGTATGTTGCACCGAGCTTTTTCATAGCTGCTCTGAGCTCAGCCTGAGCTGCTGCAAGAGTAACTGAAGGCTTATTCTGCTTCTTAAGTTTCTCTACCTTTGCACGAGCTGTCTCTACAGCCTTAACAGCGTCATAGTATGACTGTGTAGCTGCCTCAGCCTGCTTTACTGCAAGATCCTGGTCAGCAAGCTTTGCTGCCTGATCAGCAAGTTGAGTACTAAGATCGTTCTCTACGAGAGAATCACCTGTTGTAACCTGAAGCTTTGTACCGTATTCTGCATTCTGATGTGCTACAGCATCAACTTTCTTTGAAACAGCGTCTGCTGCGTATACTTTTCTGCTGGTCTCTACAGTGATGGTAGAAGTATTCTTTTCAATCCATGTGACGTTACATGCATAATAACCAGTAAAACGACTAGTCTTTACCCAATATGCATCACCAACTGTAGCACCCTCCGGAGCATTTGCTTCTGCTGCACTCTTTGTTGCTCTAGCATCCAATGCAGTCCAGAAATTACTATATGTATATGACTTATCCTCAGTAGTTGTCTTTGTATAAGTTGTCTCAACTACCTCTGCAATACCATTTACATCCTCATAGATTGGCTTAGTAGTATCATCTGTCTCGTAGGAAACAGTAACATCGAAGTTGTTTCTAACTCTAAGTAACTTATCAACTTCATTAATAAATCTAGCTAAAAATGAAGGATTATTGATGTCATAATCTGTCTGTATGAAACGGCCTACTCTTACTGACTTTACATTCTTTCCACTTTCGGCAATCATCCTCTTAACATCATCTAAGCTTGATGCCTTACCAAGGTTCTCCGTCTCAGTTTTCTGCTTGTATCCAACAACACTCTTATATGTATCGTCTACCCACTTTGTTTCAGAAGATACTTCTGTGTAATCCTCAGAAATCTGGGCAGGATTAGTCTTATCCTCTTTTGCTTCGCCGGTATATACAGCATACTCTTTCTCATTTACTGTCTTATACTCGTACTTGTTGTCCTCAGATTCCTCAACCTTTGTTCCGTCAGCCTTTATATATCCGGCCTTTACTTCCTGAACCTCAGGATTGATCACATTATCAGTATCAGTCACTACTTCAACTGTGATCTTATTTACTGCAACGTTTCCATCCTCACCAACGGTAACATCAAAAATATCTGTTACAGTATTTCCTTCAGCATCTATGTAAGTTACAGTCTTATAAGTGTTTGTCTTGGCCTCACCATTCTCTCCAACATATCCTTTATCAGTTGTTGAAAATGCATTCTCAGCAACAAGCTTTCCACCGTTACGCTTGATGTATGAATTGATAAGAAGCTCTGCATGTGCCTCCTTTGTTGTCTCGCCCTTAGCAAGCTTATCAGCAGATGCCTGGATCAGAGAATAATCTTCTTTGAGCATATTCTCATAAGCAGCCTTTGCGTTAGCCTCATGACCTTCAACTTCCTTCTTCTTATTAACAACAAGCTGCTTAGCTGCTGCAAGCTCAAACTCTGCTTTCTCAAGCTCAGCATATGTAAGAATGCCTTCAGCTGAAGCTTCCATATACTTAGCAAATGCTACATCGTATGCATCAAGAGCAGCCTGGTACTCACTCTCAGCCTTTACAAGAGCCTCTGTAGCCTCTGAATACTTTGCTTCTGCCTCTGTTACAAGCTGCTGTGCCTCTGCCTGTGTAGAATCCTCAGTTACCTGCTCAGCGAGCTGCTGTGCTTCATTTGCTGCTTCCTTAGCATCCTTGAAATCCTGCTTAGCATCACCAATGTTGTCATTGAACTGGCCTTCTCCCTCGATTGCCTCTTCCATATCGGCAATTGCTTTATCTCTTGCAACAGCAAGATCCTCAGCAGTTTCAACATCGCTCTCAGCTTCATCTATGAGCTCGTCAGCTGATGTTACTTCGCCTGTGATAACAGCGATCAGGCTGTGGCTGTTGTCAAATTCAACGCCTGTATCTCTCTCAGCCTCTTCTACAGCATCATCAGCCTGCTGGATAACTTCTTCAGTCTCATTAAAACTTTTTTCTACCGGGTTCTGCGCAACTTCTTCAACATGTGATCCCTCTCCCCCGAGATCTCCTGTTTCAGGTGTAACAGCCTCACCCTCAGCCAGTACTGTTACAGGCTGAAGAGCCATGCTTGCGCTGATACCGATTGCCAGAGCCTTGATAATGTTCTTGTTCTTCATAATCTTGTAAACCTTCCTTTTCATAAATAATCAAACACATTTTTTCCTGGTTTATAACTCACAAAATGAATTCTACAATATCACCCATCATAATACCCATCATAATATATTTTATTTTTGTAATTTCTATGATGATTTGTGATTCATCCAGTAAATATGCGGTTTTCCGAACAAAATTTTTTTATAGAAATTTCATTTTTATTCAAATTTGATCCTTAAAACACACAAAAAATGGGTCTGACCATCAGGCCCAATGTCATTAAGTTAAGATGACACTATAAAGATCTCTACATCTGAAAATGATGTAGGGGTCTTTTTTTCTAAAAACAGTTGACATGTAAGCATAAAAGTGCGGCCGCTTTCGCTACAGATTTATTTTTAGAGGTAGCGAAAGCGGCCCTTGAAATTAGAGGCAAAAGTCTAAATTCAAGGAGGTGCACGTGAAATCAAAACAAGTTAGAGATATTTTACTAAAGGAGATACACAGCGTTTGCAAGTCCATCGATCAGTTCTGTGTTTCTCCGGGAAAGGATTTTGTTAGGAGCAGAAAAATACCAATTGAAAAACT
>NZ_AUIZ01000012.1:0-130641 GCF_000423965.1 Butyrivibrio sp. VCB2001
CAAAGGAAGCATACTTATAAAGCAAACTTTACAGTAGCAGTCCATATGTGCAGACTATATTACCGCAGAAAAACAACGCTACAAGTTTTGGAAGCCGTTATTTCGAAGAACCTCTTGCCAATTCGGCCAGATAGGAACTGGGAGCGAAATTTCGCGCCAAGAGTTTTCCGTGGCTTCTTATATAGAGTAGCATAACTGTGCTTGAATTCATAATTATGATTAGGCAGATTAGCGTCTGCCTATTAGGCATACCATAAAAAGCAAAAGAGAGACTGAAATAATGCTATCAGTCTCTCTTTATTATATCTTTGATTGATTCGCGACCCTTAACTTAATGACATTGGGGACGGAGTCAGGGGCTCAAAAATGGAGGCGCCCTGTGTATGTACATTTCATGATATACATACACAGGGCTTTTAAAATGGCTAATCAGGAGACACGGTCCTGAAACATTCGAATTTAATTGAAAATGTAAAGGAGTTGGAGGGCGACAAGCCCTGCAGCAAGCGCTGCTGACAGGATTCCCGTTACTCCTTTTGTTACACTTCGTGGATCTTTATAACGGCCAAGCAGGTTGATGGCGTCATATGTCTTTGGGATGGGTTTGCCATAGCATCTATAGGTTACATGTTCATTGCTCAATGGTATTTCCTCCGCGAACGCTCGAGGCGTTCTGAGACCCATGACCACTAAATCTTGTGCTCTATAATTTTATTATATACAACATATTCTAAAATGAGCATAAATAAATATTAAAACTTTCTAACCTGATTAACGATGAATTTATGGCGGTTTAGTGTAAAATAGGATATAAGACCGGTTTCGGAACAGGAGAGCTATAAAATGCCATTTCAAATAATCAGAAACGACATAACAAAAGTAAAAGCAGATGCCATAGTGAACACGGCAAATCCCAAAGTAGCCATAGGGAGCGGTGTTGACACTGCCATTTATAATGCTGCGGGAAAAGACAAGCTCCTTGCCGCCCGTGCTAAGATCGGGCCACTGGAATACGGCGAAGTTGCGATCACGAAGGCCTTTGATCTTGATGCAAAATACATCATCCACGCAGTTGGCTGCTGGTGGGAAGGCGGAGACAAGGGCGAGGTAGAGCTCCTTCGTAAGTGCTATGACAGAGCACTTGAGCTGGCCGCCAAAAAGAGATGCAAGTCCATCGCATTCCCTGTAATGGCTACGGGATGTTACGGTTTTCCGGCTGAGATAGGCATGGAGGTGGCCGTCAGCTCTTTTACCAAGTTCCTGGAAGAGCATGATATGGAGATATACCTTGTGGTGTTCGACCAGGGAACCGTGAGGGTTTCGGGCGAACTCGGCGAGGAAGTGCGCAGTTTCATAGATGATGACTACGTTACAGAAGCCTACGAGGATGAGTATATTGACCAGGGACTTCCGGAAGGACTGCATGGTTCTGCGCCAACCTGGCATATGGACATAGCGGCAAGAAAAGCAGAATCTGCGCCGACTGAAATGGACGATGGCGTTCCGGCCGGAATGGCATACTCGGCGCCATATGAAGCGACGGGCGCTGCGCCGTCTGCGCGCAAGGTTAAAGTCGGTGCGCCTGCGCCCAAAATGAACAAGCTCATGAAGGCCGAGTCCCTTGATGATGTGCTGAAAGGGATCTACACGGACTCTTTTGAAAAGCATCTTCAGAAGCTGATCAACAAGAAAGGACTGAAGAACTCTGAGGTTTACGTCGCGGCGAATATCAACAAGCAGTACTTCTCCAAGCTCCTCAAAGGTCAGGTCAAGCCGTCAAAAGAAAAAGTCCTGGCCCTGGCAGTTGGACTTCGCCTAAACATGGATGAAACGGTGGACTTTTTGAAGATCGCAGGCTACGCTATTTCGCCGATCTCGCAGACGGATGCGGTGGTCAAATACTTCATCGAACATGAGCAGTACAGCGTGATCAAGATAGATATGGTGCTCTTCGACTACGGACTTGCGCCACTTTCAAAGGAAACAAAATAAATTTTCAAGGTCGCCTCCCGTGCGACCTTTTTTATTCCCTCATGAATTACTATTACCTTACAAACAAGGACAGCTCTTCCGCGGGGGCACATCAAAGAAGGAGAGGTAATAGTTATGAGTAAAGGATATACAGAGATTGTTTACATATTGGACAGATCAGGATCCATGGGCGGTCTGGAGCTCGATACCATCGGCGGCTTCAACTCAATGATGGAGAAGCAGAAAAAGACAGGCGAGAAGGCGGTTGTGTCGACAGTTCTTTTCGACGACGTGTGCGAAGTGATCCACGACAGAGTTCCCATCGAGAAGATCGAGAAGATGACAGACAAGCAGTATTACGTCAGAGGCTGCACGGCGCTTCTGGACGCGGTTGGCGGAGCAATCCACCACATCGGCAACATCCACAAGTACGCAAGGGAAGAGGACAGGCCCGAGAAGACCATCTTTGTCATCACAACTGATGGACAGGAGAATGCCAGCTGCAGATACTCTCGTGAGAAGATCGAGAAGATGGTCAAGAAGCAGCAAAAGAAATATGGCTGGGAGTTCATCTTTATCGGAGCCAACATCGACGCCTACGCTGAGGCCCAGAAGTACGGCATCAGAAAAGACAGGGCAGTCAATTACGTAAGCGATGGCATCGGAACAGCCACTGTCTACGCAGGAGTTTCAAAGGCAGTCTGCTCCGTCATGATGGCAGGTAGCGCTCGCGAAGCCAGCCGTGACCTCGGCGCCAGCGGATGGGAAGAAGACATCGCAGCAGATTATAGGAAGAGAGGATGATCCCTAGGGACGGAGTCAGTGGCTCATTATCAGACAATAAAACATAGGAGTTGGAATTTTCAGATAATGAGCCCATGACTCCGTCCCCAGGGCTCATTTAGAAAGGAGAATTGAAATGGCAGTAAAAGGAGCAGTTTTAGGAGATATATTGGGATCGCAGTACGAATTTAACAGACCGAGGAACCTTGATTGGAAGAATGTTCCGCTGGTGTCGTGGCTTCCGATGAGTTACACTGACGACACGGTGATGACTCTGGCCATCAAGAAGGCTCTTTTAGAGGGAAAAGACCTTGTTGAGACCATGGTGGCTGTTGGCAGAAAGTACCCGGATTGTGGCTATGGCGGAAGATTCTTTGGCTGGATCATGGGGGCCGTCCACACGCCGTATAACAGCTGGGGCAACGGCTCAGCCATGAGGACAGCCTATATCGGCGAGGCGTTTGATGACTACGACGAGATGCAGAAGATGGCAGCCGACGTGGCGGCAGTTTCGCACAATCACCCGGAGGGCATCAAAGGCGCAGTGGTTACGTCAACCTGCATCTGGATGGCAAGGCACGGAAAGAGTAAGCAAGAGATCTATGACTACGTCCTGGAGCAGTATCCAAAGGATGACTACGAGTACAGCATCGCCTACAGCCTCGATGAGATCAGGCCTCGTTACAAGTGGAACGAGAGCTGCCAGGGCTCAGTACCTGCGGCAATGAGATGCTTTTACGAGAGCTGCGATTACGAGAGCTTTATCCGAAATGTCTTTTCCCTGAAATGCGATTCTGATACCTTCGGAGCAATCGCAGGCGGAGTTGCAGAAGAGTTCTACGGCGGATTCGGAAATGTAGATGCAGAGGGCATCTTAAAGGAGTATCTGACACCGGATCTGTATGAGATTCTGATCGCATAAAATGGTATAATACTGGTGATACGTTAAAGGAGGTAACTTGAATGGAAACCTGGTATTACGTAGTTGTCAGCATTGACGGCGATTATGCAAATTTAAAGAGAACAGACATTGAGTCGGATGATCTGAAATTGGTTGCGAGAGCTCTTTTACCGGAAGGCATTGCTGAAGGGACGCAGCTGAAGTACGAGTTTATGCAGTATTCGATTGTGTGAGCTTGTTGGACATAGAGATATATCGTTGCTAAAGGCATATTATAGAATATTGACTTATGAAGAATTCCCCAAGGCGTGGCTTTGGGGAATTTTTTGTGTGGATGTAACGTGAAATAAAGGCGAGCGGCCATGATATAATAATTGCAATAAGAGAAAGAACGCCCATGACCAGAAAATCAAGCATAGCAAACAGAATATGCATCCTACTTTTGACTTCATTATGCATCGGCATGTCGACGCTGATGTTGTGCAGCGCTGCGAGCCGGGCAGCAGAGCAGATCCAGGCGGACAGCCTGGAAACATTGGCAGAGCAGATCCCGCCGTACAGCGGAGAAGCATCTGTAGTGGTAAACGGAAACGTGCCGGAGTTCACAGCTGAGGAGATCACCACAAGCTCTTTTGAACAATACGGGGAGCTGGATGGGCTGGGAAGATGCACGGCGGCGGTTGCGTGCCTTGGCAGGGACCTGATGCCAAAGGAGGAGAGGCAGGAAATCAGCGAGATCAGGCCGACCGGATGGAAACAGAACAAATACCCGGGACTCATTGACACGGATCCGCCCTTTCTATACAACAGGTGCCACATGATCGGCTTCCAGCTGACGGGCGAGAACGCCAATGAAAAGAACCTTATCACCGGCACAAGGTACATGAATGTTCAGGGGATGCTGCCCTACGAAAATGAGGTGGCGGAGTACGTTCAGGACACGGGCAGGCATGTGATGTACAGGGTTACGCCCGTTTTCAGGGAAAAGAACCTTTTGTGCGATGGGGTTCAGATAGAAGGCTATTCGGTTGAAGATAAGGGGAGAGGAATCTCTTTTAACGTGTTCTGCTACAACGTACAGCCGGGCGTGGACATAAATTATGCAGACGGCAGCAATGAGCTTGCGCCGGACGCAGACAAGGTTGTAAACACGAACCCGATTTACGATGCCTGGCAGAGGTTTCGGGAGTGGATCGGCAGAATTTTCGGTGGAGAGTGAAGCTTGCGCGACTTCCGCAAGGACTGAAACTTACGCGATTCCCGCAGGGACTGCATAAGGAGGAAAAGAGCTATGAGCAATATTCAATTTCACGTAGGAGATATAACAAAACTTGCAGTTGACGCCATCGTGAACGCAGCAAATTCAAGCCTTCTCGGCGGCGGAGGCGTTGACGGAGCAATCCACAGGGCAGCAGGCCCGGAGCTCCTTAAAGAGTGCAGGACTTTGAACGGGTGCAGAACGGGAGAAGCAAAGATCACGGGAGGCTACAACCTTCCGGCAAAGCACGTGATCCATACGGTTGGGCCGATTTACAGCGGAAGTAAGTATGATGCGGAGGACCTTCGGAATTGCTACTGGAACAGCCTGGAAGTTGCCAGGAACAACGACCTTCACAGCATTGCTTTTCCGGGGATTTCGACCGGTGTCTACGGATATCCCAAGAGGGAAGCGGCGGAAATTGCTCTTGCTACAGTAAAAGAGTGGCTTGAGAAACATGCAGATTATGAGATGGAAGTAACCATAGTGAATTTCAGCCGGGCGGACTACGAGGTCTACAAGGGGATAACAGGATGATCAAAATCGCAGTAATTGGCGTTGGAAATATGGGTAGCAAATATGCGCAGATCCTTCAGGACGGGCTGGTTGACGGCGCGCAGCTTTCTGCGCTCACCCGCGTAAGAGGCGCATACAGAGAGCTTTTGCAGAAGTCGATTGACGGAGGCGTTCCGGTTTTTGAGAGCGCAGATGCTTTGTTTGAGGCTGTGGAGAGCGGCAGTCTTGCGCTGGATGCTGTGATCATTGCAACTCCGCATTTTGCTCATGAAACAATTGCTGTCAGGGCGTTTGAAAATGGACTTCACGTTCTGTGCGACAAGCCCTCGGGCGTGTATTCAAGGCAGGCAAGGCTCATGGAGGAAGCAGCTGATGAGTCGGGAAAGGTCTTTTCCATGGTCTTCAATCAGAGGACGCTTCCTGTGTACATTAAGTTAAAAGAGCTTGTGGAGAGCGGAAGGTACGGCGCGCTAAAGCGCGTGAACTGGGTGGTTACGGACTGGTATCGCCCGGAGCAGTACTATAAATCAAGCTCCTGGCATGCTACCTGGGATAAGGACGGCGGAGGAGTGCTGCTTAATCAGTGCCCTCACAATTTGGATCTTTTGCAGTGGATATGCGGAAATCCCAAGAGAGTCCAGGGCTTCTGCCATGAAGGAAGATTCCACGACATCGAGGTTGAAGATGACGTTACGGCGTACTTTGAATGGGAAAACGGCGCGACGGGAACTTTCATCACGTCCACTGGAGATGCGCCGGGCATCAACAGACTTGAGATATCTTTGGAAGAGGCGCTGATCGTGTGCGAGAATGGGAAGCTTCGGATTGGCGAAGTGGCGCAGGAGATGGGCTGTAAGGAAGCCGAGTACAGAAAGACTTCCACAGACTTTTTTGCCAAGATAAAAGGAACCTGGAGTGAGATTGTGCCTGAAACTCAGCCGCAGCCTTATGTAGAGGTGATAAAGGGATTTACTGATGAAATAAAAGGAACTGGAAAGAGTGTTGCCGACGGCAGAGAAGGGCGAAAGAGCCTTCTTTTGTCCAACGCAATATATCTCTCCTCCTGGGAAAGAGAGATGGTGGAGCTGCCGGTTATCGGAAGTGACGCCGAAAGGTCTTTTGAAACAAGATTCGAAAGTGCTCTCGGGGAAAAATGAGCCCTAGGGACGGAGTCAGTGGCTCATTATCAGACAATAGAACTCAGAGATGGGCATTTTCAGATAATGAGCCACTGACTCCGTCCCCGGGGCTCATTTCAGCGGACGTAGTAGTGGCGCCCGAGCCAGCGTGAAAGGCCGTCAAGGCCGGGATATACGATACGCTCCGAGACATTCTGGTGATCGAGCATGTCTCGGATCTGCCAGCGGATTTCCTTCTTTATGATGTAGCGGACGGTCTTCTCGGTGTGCACATCAAGGAACCCCTCGATATCGTGCATATCGGTTGGGATTACAGAGAAGAACGAGTACTGGTTGACGATGCGGACATCGACTGAAGGCGGCTCTATCATGAGCATGGATGATGAACCCATGTCTTTGTCGTACATATCAAGGCTTTCGCAGGCTTCTGCGAGCATGTCTACGGAAAAGACTGTGGTGTTGTACTTGGCAGATATCGCTTTGTACTTATCGGGCAGCAGGTCGTGAAGTTCGTGGATATCAGTGCGCCACACGCAGCTGTCTCTTTTCTCCATATCTTCCATGTCGTTTTCTGTGACAGAAAAGTGGAGGGCGATAAGAGGAGAGAAGGACCAGTCAAGGAGCCTTGTTGGAAGGCCGTGGTGCTGGCCGAAGATCATCTGCCTCCAGACGGAGTTCTCGATGGAAGGCTCTTCCAAAACCGCGTATTTGGTGAAGTTTCTGAGCATGCAGGGCTCGAGGGCTTTTTGCTTGTCCTTGCAGTTCCTGGCAAGGCTCGTGGTGAGCTTAAAGGAAGCATCCGGCTGGCCACGATAAACAAAGAGATTTCGGTTTCTCTTAAGGTCAGAGCGAAATTCCTGCTCGTTCAGGAGCTCATACAGGTGGTCCATATCTTCAATGTAAACAGTCTTGATCATATGCGTCGCCTCCTTTATTTAAGCATATCACAAATTTGGTACCGAAATAACGATAAGTATTATGGGAGTGATTGGAAAGTGGAAAAGAGATACAGGCTTTGCTTTTACGGAATGGTACAGGGCGTGGGCTTCAGATTCACAGCCATGCACGCTGCGAATATGTACAGGCTCACGGGTTACGTCAGAAATGAGTACGACGGCTCCGTGACCTGCGAAGTGCAGGGCGAAGAAGAGGCCATCGACAGGTTTGTGGCCACCATCAGAAGTGGCAGGTTCATCGACATATCAGACATAGACCGGAAGGAACTGGCAATAATCCCCGATGAAAGGTCCTTCGATGTGCGTTTTAATTAATGAGCCCCGGGGACGGAGTCAAGGGCTCATTATCAGACAATAGAACCTAGGGATGAGTATTTTCAGATTATGATCCCCTGACTCCGTCCCCAGAGCTCATTTTTTTGGTACAATATAATAAATATTCAACTATATTGGAGGAGGTAAAAAAATGGGTAGTATCTTAGACGTAGCTGATATCATCAAAAAGATCAACGGCAACCAGGAGCTGATGGCGCAGATCGCCAAGGCTGATCCCAAGGAGGGTGTTGCTCTTCTTAAGAAGGCCAACATCGATGTTTCCGAGGATGATATCAAGAAGGTTCAGGCTGCTGTAGCTGATGGCAAGCTTGATCTTGGAGACATTAAGAACCTCGCCGGAGGACTGTTCAAGAAGTAAGAAAGTAAAAAGCGCCTTAGTTCGCACTAAGGTGCTTTTTCTAAAAAAGGAAGAGTATATGAAAAAACTTGGATTCGGAACCATGAGATTACCGCGCCTAAATCCTGATGATCCTGCATCGATCGATATTGAGCAGTTCAAGAAGATGGCAGATCTTTTTGTGGAGCGCGGATTTAAGTATTTTGACACGGCTTACCCCTATCACCAGGAGTGCTCTGAAGGAGCGGTAAAAGAGGCTGTTGTAAAGAGATTTTCAAGAGACAGCTTTGTTCTTGCTGACAAAATGCCAATCCTGAGAGTCACCAAGACTGAGGATTATCAGATGTATTTCGATGAGCAGCTGCGTCGCTGCGGAGTCGATTATTTTGACTATTACTTGCTCCACAACCTGGGCAGAGATAGATATATCAATACCGAGAAGTTCGGCGGATTCCCGTTTATCGAAAAGCTAAAAAGAGACGGTTACGCCCGCAACATCGGATTCTCTTTTCATGATGATGCACAGACTCTGGACAGAATTCTAACGGATCACCCGGAGGTTGATTTCGTCCAGCTGCAGATCAACTACCTGGACTGGAACAGCATTGCCATCGAGTCCGGCAAGTGCTACGAAGTGGCACAAAAGCACGGCAAGAAGGTCATGGTAATGGAGCCCGTAAAGGGCGGAGCGCTTGTAAAACTCCCGGATGCAGCCATCGCGAAGTTCAATGAGTTCTACGCTCCCATGAATGACCCAGCCCTGACCCCTGCATCTCTGGCCATCAGATACGCAGCATCCCTCAGCGATGTGCAGATCGTCCTAAGTGGCATGAGCGACCTGGCGCAGCTCGACAACAACACCACATACATGCAGGACTTTAAGCCCCTCTCCGAAGAGGAGTACAAGCTTGTGGACGATATAACTGAGATCCTTAGCAGCACCGGAACCATCCAGTGCACCAGCTGCAGATACTGTACGGAGGTTTGCCCGAAGAACATCAACATCCCTGAGTATTTCGGACTCTTTAACATGCACGCCGTGACCGGCAACAAGTCAAACATGTACTACGAGCGTTTCTCCATGAACCACGGCAAGGCATCGGAGTGCATTAAGTGCGGGCTTTGTGAAAAGAACTGTCCTCAGCATATAGAAATCAGGAAGAAGCTCGAAAATTTCGCAGCACTGTACGAACAAGAGTGAGTCATTGGGGACGTTTCAGTTTGACTCAAAATGAGACAAAGTGAAACGTCCCCGGTGACTCATTTTATAGTTTAGAATATCGTTCATATATGGTAAGATGAGTTATACGTGTTTGTATTTTTATGCATCACGGAGAAGGCAATCAATCAAATCATATTTATGGAGGTATTTATGGCAATGAACAAAGTAGTTGTTGCAGGCGGCGGTGTGTTGGGGACACAGATCGGTCTTATGTGCGCATATACCGGTCATGACGTTACGTTTTGGCTTAGAAGCGAGTCTTCGATTGGAAGAACAACTCCGAAGATCGAGCTCTACAAAAAAGCTATGCTTGACGATCTGTCTGCAGCAAAAAACCTGATTGGCAATCCGCTCGGTAAGCTCCTTTATCCCAAGGGACTTATCACAAGCTGGGACGGAATCACCGCTGAGGCTATTGATGAGCTTATAGCCAAGGGCGAGAAGAACATGACTGACAATATACATATCGAGCTTGATATGGCTAAGGCCGTTTCAGGAGCAGATATTGTTATCGAATCCATGGCAGAGGATCCGGATGCCAAGATTGATGTATACGAGCAGATGAAGGACCTTCTTGATCCTGACACCATCCTGGTAACCAATTCATCTACTCTTCTTCCAAGCATGTTCGCTCAGTACACAGGAAGGCCTGAGAAGTACCTTTCACTGCACTTTGCCAACACCATCTGGAAGAACAACACAGCAGAGATCATGGGACATCCCGGAACAGATCCTGAAATCTACAAAAAAGTCGTTGAGTTTGCAAAAGAGATCAACATGATTTCACTGGAGCTCAAGAAAGAGCAGCCCGGTTACATCCTTAACTCCATGCTGGTTCCATTCCTTTCGGCAGCTCAGGCTCTTTGGGCAAAAGAGGTAGCGGATCCCGAGACTATCGACCTTACATGGCGCCTTGCAACCGGCGCACCCAAGGGACCTTTTGAGATCCTTGACATCGTAGGTCTTGAGACAGCTTACAACATCAACCAGATGAAGCCCGAGGCACAGGATCCCGATTCAACAATCCACAAGATCGGCCTTCTTCTTAAGGAGAAGATCGATAAGGGCGAGACAGGTATCAACGCCGGAAAAGGCTTCTATGATTACAAGAAATAATAAATAATAATGCAAAAGAGCTGCTGGCTCCCGAACATGGGGGTCAACAGCTTTTCATTTTTAGGCTATAATTGATACATTGATATAAAAAAGAGGAGAAGACCGGCCATGGATTACTTACACATCGTTCAGTACTACGAGACCGACAAAATGGGGATAACTCACCACTCCAATTACATAAGGTGGATGGAGGAAGCGAGGGTCGATTTCCTGTCGCAGATAGGCTGGGAGTTTGCAAAGCTTGAGGCCATGGGGATTGTATCCCCGGTTCTGACAGTGAGCTGCGACTACAAGCTCCCCACCGGGTTTTCCGATAAGGTTACCATCAAGGTTACCGTTAAGGAATTTAAGGGCGTCAAGCTCTTCCTTAATTATGAGATGAAGAACGAGGAAGGCAAGATTGTCTGCACCGGAACAACGTCCCATGCGTTCCTGAACACCGAAGGAAAGCCGATCAGAATGAAGCAGGAATTCCCTGAATTATTTGAAGCACTATGCAGTCTCGTAGAGGAGGCATAAAGGAGGAGTAATTATGAAAAGACCTATCGTATTATTAGCAATCACAACAGCAGTACTCATGGTGGGCTGCGGAAGCACTCAGCCCCAGGAGCCACAAACCACGGCCACAGCCGAGACACCTGCTCCAACAACTCTCGGCGTCCCTGAGGTAAAAGACGGAGTTTCCCGTGCCGGCGAAGACTGCGCGGAAGTATATTTTGAGTGGGCTCCGATAGAAGGCGCTGACGGCTACGAAGTTTCCGTTGCCAACAAGTACTTTGCGGAAAAAGACTACCGCGAACCCGAAAACGTAGAGACCACCGAGGCTAATTACGTCGACGGTGCGCAGGACTACTTTGATTTCCAGATCAAGGTCAGAGCATTCGCAGGAGCAGGTGGCGATAGAACCTACGGAGAGTGGAGCTCTTTTGCCGAAGGAAGTGTTTACGAGAAAAAGACCCTTACCAGCGGCGGACCACTTGGCGAGCTATCCATAACCGTCCCCGAGAGCTGGACCTGTGAAGTTTCGAAAGTTGGTGACGACAAGCTCGTTGCAGACGCCTACGGATTCATCCTTGCGCCTGACTCTGCAGATGAGGGACACATAGAGGTCTTTTGCTCAGAGAACTTCGGTGTCTGCGGAACAGGACTTAAGAGTGAGGAGATCGAGCTTGCAGGACTCAAGGCGCACGTTGGCACCTATGACGAGCACGAGCACTGGGATTTTATAATAATCGGCGAGGACCAGCCACAGATCATCGCGCAGACCGTTGGCTGCGATTCATGGTTTGGAAGCCAGTTTGAGGAGGCACAGGCTGTCCTTGACACACTTAAACTTGATACCAGCAAGACGGAAGGATAAGGTATGAGAACACTTTTTATCGGAAACAGCCACACCTATTACAACGACATGCCCAAGATGTTCAAGGACATCTGCGCTGAGAACGGGATTGACATGCAGGTGACCATGCTGACCAAAGGCGGAATGGGCTTTGATTATCACGCGGAGAACGAGCAGACCAGGTTCAACATTTTGTTTGGCGACTACGACTTTATCATTCTGCAGCACGTTGCGCACCCCATGGGTGAGTACGAGGTCATGGAAGCAGCTGCCGACAAGCTCATGGGCTGGATCAGGCAGACTAAGGCCGTTCCCTGCTACTACATGACCTGGGCAGAGGAATACAACGAAAGTTACCAGACCGAGATGAGCGCAAGGTACAGGAAACTTGGCGAAAGACATAACTGCCTTGTGGCACCTGTCGGCGAGAAATGGTGGGAAGAGGTTCACAAGCATCCGGAGGTCGATCTGTTTTTTACCGACAGAAGACACGCTTCCCCGGCGGGTTCTGAGCTGATCGCCCAGACCATTTTTGATACGTTAAAAGACAAAATGAAATAATTTTCGAAATTCATGTAACCAACTACTATCAAACATCGCTATATAAAGTGAAGGCCTTAAAAGAAAGAGAGGATCATCTTAATGGATGACTCAGCAATTGTAGATCTTTACTTAATAAGAGATGAGACGGCTATATCACAGACATCGCAAAAATACGGAAGCGGACTTCGCAGCATCGCCGGCAATGTTCTGGCAGATGCAGAGACAGCCAAGGAGTGTGAGAACGATGCGTACCTTCAGACCTGGAACCTGATTCCGCCAAACGAGCCCAGGAGCTACCTTTTTGCATTTGTCGGCAAGATCGTCAGGCACCTGGCAATCGACAGGCTTCGCCACGAGAGCAGGCAAAAGAGATCTGCCCAATACTGCGAGCTATCGGACGAGATGCTTGAGTGTATCCCGGGAAGCGCAGACGTTGAAGGTGAATTTGATGCAAAAGAGCTCTCGGAGTGCATAAACGCATTTCTTGATTCATGCACAGAGGAGCAGCGGAACATCTTCGTCAGAAGGTACTGGTACTTCGATTCCGTAACTGAGATCTGTCAAAGGTATTCCCTCCCCCAGAGCAAGGTCAAGACCACGCTCTTTCGGATGAGAGAAAAGCTGAAAGTCCATCTCACAGACGGAGGATTCACTTTATGAACGAACATGATTTATTAGATGCAATAGGCGATATTGATCCAAAGCACATCGAAAACGCAGGAGGCGCAGGAGGAAAGGGAAAGGCCAATGCCGCAAAGCGCAGCAATGTGGCGCGTTTCAGAAGCTTTTATCTGGCGGCAGCAGGTCTTTTGCTACTGGTGGTAGCCGGCGTGGTATTCAGGAATATCAGGCAGGTTCCGGTAACCGAAGAGGCACTTCCTGAGACAGATGCTGTTACTACACTGCAGGCACCGGTCACCGAGACAGAAGGCGTGACAACCATGGGAGCAATCACTGAGCAGGCAGAAGAGACAGAAGAAGCAGTAGTAGAGTCGGCGATTTCCGAGGATAGCCTTGATATGGACTTTAACAACGCACTTATAAACTTCATAGAAAGTTCAGGTTTTGAGAACCAAAACTACATGGTATCCCCGACCTCCTTCAGAGCTGCTCTGGCACTGGCTGTATCCGGTGCGGATAACGAGACCAAAGACCAGCTCCTTGAGGCAATGGGATTTGATAGCATGGAAGAGCTGACGACCTGGTACGAGGGCGTTTCCGCATCAGTCGATTCCTACAACGAGTGGCTTGAGTTTGCCAAGAAGGATTTCGAGGAGTACAAGGAATATTACGGCGATGATGCCAAGGCACCGGAAGGAAGCTTTGACCTTCAGAACTCAATCTGGCGCAACACCAAGGCCAGTGGCAAGCTCTCCAAGAAGTACATCAAACTTGTAAAAGAGAACTTCGGCGCAACAGCAGAGAACGTGGCGCCCGACAAGATCACAGACAAGGTCAATTCATGGATCAACAAAAACACTAACGGACTTATCCCGACCATCAGCAATGACCTCTCCTACGCGGACCTGATCCTTGTTAACACGCTCTACTTACGTGCCGGCTGGGTTAGCTCTTTTGAAGAATTTGCAACTAAAGAAGGCGACTTCACCACAATCTCAGGTGATGTTGTCAAAAAAGATTTCATGCATCAGCAAAGCCGTTTCATGTATTACGAGGACGAGAATGGTAAGTTCGTGGTTCTTCCTATGAATGGCGGGATCAACGCAGTCTTTATCCTTGGTGACGTGGAAGATGTTGTAGGCAAAATGGCAAGTGCAACGGCCGAGGAAGTTGCAGTTGCGCTTCCTAAATTCGAGGCAGAGACTGAGTTTAGTAATAACGAGCTTGTTGACTTCTGCAAGCAGCGCGGAGCAGCAGATGCCTTCACTGCAAACGCAGACTTCTCGCTGATGAGCGATGACATGTCAGTATTTATATCCGACATCATTCAGAAGACCAAGATCAAAGTCGACGAAGAGGGCATTGAAGCTGCAGCAGCGACAGCTATCATGATGACTGAAGGCGCATTCTTGGAGCAGCCTGAAGTAAAAGAGTTTACCGCTGATGAGCCGTTTAAGTTCATGATCCTGACAGCGTCTGAAGAGCCGGAACTTCTTTTCTACGGACAGATTGTTGAATGATAATACAGTGCTAAAACCTTATAAAAGGGCCTTTTCGAAAGAAGAGGCTCTTTTTTGTTAGCATAAACTAATAAATATTCACAAAAGTTGTTGACAATTAAATTGATATATGAGAATATGTCATGGTTAGCAAACGCTAACAACGAGGAGGGTAAAATGAAGAACAAAATCTTATCAACAATGCTTGCAGTCTCAATCAGCATGTTAGCAATGGCTTGCGGAGTTGCCAGCGAAATCAATACAACTGAAGAAACTGTAAACGAAGTAGAGGCTGAAAAAACTGAAGCCGGTTCAGTAGAGGAAGCCGTTACGGATGAATTATCCGACAGCTCTTTTCCTATGACGATCACACACGGTCTCGGCGAGATAGTCCTTGAGGAGAAGCCGGAGAACGTAGTTGCTATCGCCTGGGGAAACCCTGATGTGCCTCTTGCTCTCGGCGTTATCCCTGTTGGAATTTCCGAGGCGAACTTCGGACCAAGAGATGAGAACGGCCTTCTTGCATGGACAGCCAAGGCCTTCGAGGATGCGGGCGTTACACCTAATGTCTTCGACGACACAGACGGATGGGACTACGAGGCAATTTCAGATTGCAACCCTGACGTAATCCTTGCTGCTTACTCAGGACTTAGTCAGGAGGAGTACGACAGACTCTCAGAGATCGCACCGGTTGTGGCTTACCCCGAGATCGCCTGGACAACAACCTGGCAGGAAGAGGCCATAAACGATGCAAGAGCCCTTGGTCTTGAGAAGGAGGGAAAAGAGCTTGTGGAAGAGACAGAGAAGCTCATCGCCGATAAGCTCACCCAGTATCCTGACCTTGCAGGAAAGAGAGTAGCCTTCGCATGGCTCTCCGAGGACGACCTTGGAACCTTCTACATCTACACAGGAAATGATCCAAGAGCAGCTTTCCTTTCTGACCTTGGACTTGTAACACCTGATAGTGTAAAGAGCCTTATCACCAGCGATCAGGATTTCTCAATTACAGTAAGTGCTGAGAATGCAGATCTTTTAAATGATGTAGACATCATCATCACCTACGGTACTGAGTCCCTGGTTGATGCAATGCAGGCTGACGGAAGATTTGCAAATATCCCGGCTGTCAAGGACGGAGCATTTGTGCTTCTTGATACCAACGATGTTCTTGCAGCAGCAAGCACACCTACAGTTCTTTCAATTCCTTATGCAATTGATGATTATTTGAAAGCTTTAAACGATGCAGCACAGAAAATACAGTAACAATCGCATATTTATTGCACTTGCAATTGAAATTTGTTTTGTCATTCTAAGTCTTTTTCTTTCCATATCCTATGGAAGCAAGAGTATTCCTTTTGGTGACACCATGAGCTACTTCACAGGCGGCATGACCGACGAGTTTTTAAGTGCAGTTATCGCAGCCAGAATCCCGAGGACAGTCTTTGGGCTTCTGGCCGGTGCTGCCTTAGGGGTATCGGGTGCTCTTATGCAGGCAATAACACGAAACCCCATAGCAGACCCCAGCATCCTTGGAGTAAACACGGGAGCTGCGCTGTTCGTGGTGGTTGGTATCGCCTATCTAAACATTTCCTCAGGCATCAGGTTAATAGGTATATCTTTTGCAGGAGCTCTTTTGACAGCACTCTTCGTATATGGCATTGCGTCTGTCGGCTATGGCGGAGCCAATTCCATTAAGCTGGCACTGGCGGGAGCTGCGGTTTCTACGGCCCTGGGAGCACTGGTAAACACCATCATGCTTCCGGATACGCAGGTCATGAAGCAGTTCAGGTTCTGGCAGGTGGGCAGCATCAGCGGAGCAACCTGGGAGGACATAAAGCTCATCGTTCCTTTCCTGGTGATTGGAGTTGTCTGCGCAGTTGTGCTGGCATCGCCCTTAAATGCCATGGCTCTTGGAGATGAGATGGCAATTTCCCTGGGCGTCAAAGTCGGAGTTGTCAGGATGTTTGCAGCCCTTGCAGGCGTTATTCTATGCGCTTCGGTCACGGCTCTTGCTGGACCCATCGGCTTTGTGGGACTTATGCTTCCCCACATTTTCAGGCAGCTCTTTGCCAGCGACTTAAGGCTGGTGATACCTATGTCGGCCATCGGAGGAGCGGGGCTTCTCACTTTTTCGGATGTCCTCGGAAGAGTCCTTGGAAGGCCCGGAGAGCTGGAAGTTGGCATCATCACTGCGATAGTCGGTGCACCTGTTTTTATTTGGATTGTTTGTAAGACAAAGGCTAAGAGTATATGACAAAGAACCTTGAACATGATCTTAAGAATATATATAGAAAACACAGCCGCCTGAACACCGCTTGTATTGTGGCTTTGCTGGTGATCATCGCCGCACTTGGAGTGCTGATGATGACCTTGGGCAATACCAATTATTCGTTAAAAGAGGTTTTGGCTTACCTTTTAAGCTCTGAGAGCAAAGGTGCGGCTTACAACATAAAGACCATAAGGCTTCCTAAACTTATTGTGGGAGGCTTTGCGGGATTTGCGTTTGGGATTTCCGGATATACTTTCCAGAATCTGCTAAGGAATCCACTGGCTTCGCCGGATATCATCGGAGTTTCGGCCGGGTCCTCCGCAGCAGCGGTGTTCTGCATTCTGATCCTTGGAATAAGCGGACCGGCGGTGACTTTTTTCGCCGTAGCAGCAGGACTTCTCATCACAACTGTGATTTTTGTGTTGTCTGGCAGAGGAAGCTTTTTTGGCAGCCGGATGATCCTCATCGGAATTGGAATTCAGGCGGTCTTGAATGCGCTTATTTCCTGGATGCTGCTGGTGGGCTCTGAATATGACGTGGCAACGGCTCTCAGGTGGCTTCGAGGAAGCCTTAATCTGGTGCAGATGAGCGATGCTCTGGGAATTACGCTGGTTACTGTGATTTGCAGCGCGCTGCTGCTTATCTGCAACAGGTATCTGAGGATGATGCAGCTGGGAGATGAATATGCGACCACTCTTGGAGTTCCGCTTTCGGCCGTGAGATTATGCTGCATGCTTTGCGCACTGGTGCTGAGCGCAACTGCTGCGTCAATCACGGGACCTATTGCATCGGTTGCTTTTTTATCAGGACCCATCGCCGGCAAATGCACCAAGAACGGTAAGAACGCCATGGTAGTTGCCGGACTTATCGGAACCATACTAGTTTACGCATCGGAACTTGTTGGAAAAAACATGTTTGAAACCAAGTACCCTGTTGGCGTTGTCACGGGACTTTTGGGAGCACCTTATCTTTTGTTTTTGCTGCTTAACCTTAACAGAAAGGGAGAAAAGATCTAATGGATGGATTTGCACTTAGTCATGATTTCTGCGCGAGAAACATAAGCGCAGGATATGAAGAGAACCTCATATTAAAGGATTTGGACATCATCGTTCCTGCAGGGAAATTCAGCGTGCTGATAGGTCCCAACGGCTGTGGCAAGTCAACTCTTTTAAAGAGCTTTGCGCGCCTCTTAAAGCCTAAGGATGGCGACGTGGTACTGGACGGGAAGTCAATATATGATATCCCGACACAGCGTTTATCCAAGCAGATAGGTCTTTTGCCACAGTCTCCGATTGTTCCGGCGGGCATAACCGTGGCGGATCTGGTTGCAAGGGGAAGATTCCCGTATCAGAACCTCTTCGGACAGCTCTCAAAGGCAGATTACAAGGCAATTGCCGACGCCATGGAGGCCATGGGTATCGCTGACCTTGCGGACAAGAGCGTGGATTCATTGTCCGGTGGACAAAGGCAGAGGGTGTGGATCGCGCTGGTGCTGGCGCAGGATACGGACATTCTTCTTCTGGATGAGCCGACAACCTATCTGGACATCGCTTATCAGGTGGAGATCTTGGACTGTCTTGCGATGCTCAATAAGACCAAAAAGACTACGATCGTTGCAATCCTTCACAACATAAATCTCTCGATCAGGTACGCAGATCACATCTTTGCCATGAAGAGAGGCAGACTCATTGCTGAGGGCGAGCCCAGGGAGATCATCACTCCTGAGCTCATGATGGAGGTTTACGGCATGGAGAGCGACATCATCACAGATCCTGCCACAGGAGACCCCTACGTTATCCCAAGAAGTAAGGCCTGCTAAAATGAGCCCCGGGGACGGAGTCAGTGGCTCATTATCAGATAATTAACTGCTAGAAAAATAGCTTTCAGATAATGAGCCACTGACTCCGTCCCCAGGGCTCATTTTGCATATTGGAAATTTGACTGTTGTTAGGCGGCTGTCTTGGTGTAGAATAGGGGTTGAATTGGAGGCTGACATGGAAGAAATTTTTGATATAACAGATGATAACGGAGTTCCCACAGGAGAGACGGTGACCAGGTCAAAGGCTCACGAAGAGGGAATTCCTCATAGAACTGCACATGTTTGGATCGTGAGAAAACAAGGGGATTCTTATCAGGTTCTTCTCCAGAAAAGAAGCGCTGAGAAAGAGTCTTTTCCCGGTATGTACGACACTTCGTCCGCAGGCCATATCCAAGCCGGGGATGAACCCTTAGAGTCTGCAAGGCGTGAACTCTTTGAGGAGCTTGGCATAAAGGCGGAGGACGGTGATCTGACATTTGCGGGAAGATTTCATATAAAGTACGCAATGCCATTTCATGGGAAGATTTTTAATGACAATGAAGTGGCATTTGTTTATGTCTATGAAAAGCCTGTGGATGCAGGAAACCTCGTGCTTCAGGAAGAAGAGGTGGAAGAGGTAAAGTGGTTTGACATAGACGAGGTGATAAAGGGGTGTGAGCACCGCGACGGTACTTTCTGTGTGCCGACTGAGGGGCTTGATATAGTGCTGGAATATCTGGGACTTAAGAGCGGGTTTAAGGTTGACAGGCAGAAGGTCAAGGAGCAGTTTGCCTCTTATACAAGAAACTACGATCCGACAGACCCCAAGATCGCGCTGAAGATTGCGCATACATACAGAGTTGCTGACAACTGCGAGCAGATCGCAAGGTCAATTGGCCTTTCCGATGAGGATGTGGAGTTTGCCTGGCTTTCGGGGATGCTTCATGATATCGGAAGATTCGAGCAGGTGAAGAGGTACAACACCTTCATTGACTCTCAGTCCGTTGATCACGCTGAGTTTGGCGCGGACCTTCTTTTTGGAGACAATAAGCTGATCTTGAGTTATGTCGATGACAGATCCAGGGATGGTCAGCTCGAGACCGTAATAAGACAGCACAACAAGTACAGGGTTGAGAGTGAAGTAACGGGAAAGACCCTTGTCTTTTGCAATATACTCCGTGACGCGGATAAGGTCGATATCCTCCGGGTAAACGTAGAGACCCCGATGGAGGAAATCTACAACGTCACTGAGGACGAGCTTCTGACCTCCGGGGTCTCTGATATTGTCATGGAACATGTGAGAGAACATCACGCAATTCCAAGAGATATTATGGTTTCTCCTGCTGAGCACCTTATCGGGCACATCGCCCTTACCTTTGAACTGGTCTACCCAAAGAGCTGGGCGCTTGCCAAAGAGCAGGGCTACCTTAACAAAATGTTCGACTTCCCCACCAGGAACGAGAGCACCAAAGCCGCCCTCATCGAAACCCGCCACGAACTCGACCACCTCAGCGTATGAGTCACCGGGGACGTTTCACATTGTCTCATTTTGAGTCAATGGGGACGGTTCTCTTTGACTCTTTTTGGCTGGCATTAGTACTTGAAGGAAAATTCGTAGGTCTCGTTGGTGTTAACGACTGCGCCGTCAGATACTGATGCGTAGAAGGATGCGCCAAGTGCGAAGCAGTCGATTCTTCCTTCTACTGATCCATCATCGCTTACAAAAGAGATGTACTCTGACTCGGGAGCGTCTTCTGTTGATCCATATCCGATAAGCTCTTTTGAATTATCAAGGTGGATCTTGATAGCGTAGGATCCGCCTTCCATGCCTTCTGTGATGAGAAGATAGCTATCACCTGCGTAGTCGCCGTAGTATCCGCAAGGTGAGTTGTCGGGGAATGAGAAAGCAACATCGCCTGTAACATCCGCAAGAGTGCTGGCAAGGTCGTAGGCTTCTCTCTTAAAGCGCATGGCTTCGTTGTAGGAATACATTGTAGGATAGATGCTTCCGCCTTCGTATACGTAGGTCATTTTCTCCGCCATGGAAGGCACATATTTAAGCCAATTTTCATATTCTGAATAGATGTTGTTATAGAAATCGCTGTCTTTTTCTTTGAGTCTGTCGAGAAGACTTGTAACTTCATCTTCCCATACCAGTGTTTCCCACTGGCAAAGGCAGTTCATCTCTGCCTGATTGGATGCGTTCGCTGTCATTTCCGCATATTTGTCATATAGTTTGTTTACAGCCACAAGCTCGTCTGTAAGTGAATCTGACGCAAGAGCTGCAATCTCGGATTTGATCTGCTCGGTGTAGTCGTCGGTTTCAGCTGAAGTCTGGTTTGCGCCATCTGCGCCACCTGTGTTTGCGTCTGCGCTTCCGGCTGCGTCTGTATTGGCGTTCTGGCCTGCTGTGTCGCCTGCTTCCTGATTTGATCCTTCGCTCTGATCAATCTTCTCAAAAACACTATTGCCTTCATCCGGAGCAGAAGTATCTTTTCCGCACCCGCTCATAACAAGAGTCATGGCGATAAGTGCCAGTATCAGTTTCCTTTTCATAATATTTCCCTCCTCGCATAAAGCCCTTTTACAAAAAAACATACTAAAAAGGGTAGCACGTATAACAATTTAGTGCAAATTTGGGGAGTCAATGGGGACGGTTCTCTTTGGCTCCTTTTTGATCCCTGGGGACGGAGTCAAGGGCTCATTTTTTGGTCCCCGGGGACGGGGGTTAGGGACCATTTTTGGAAGAGTGGGACGATTTTGCATCACAAGGACCCGGTTTTTTGGACGTTGGTTGGAAACGTAATTTCGACCACCCCACAACTTCCTCCTATACAAAAAATAGTTGGAATTTGCAAAAAAGATTTTTCTGCTTCCATAAACAATTACATCACATGGCATCCGTAGGCCAAGTGTTGTGATGTAGGATGAGCGTTAGGAATCAAATTAATTAGATCCATGGCTTGGAAAAGAGCTTGCAATTTCCAACTATTTTTTCATATATCAATTTTTATGATGTGTTTCAAAAAGCGATTCAAACCATGAAACCAATATTTCCTTTTTGTGATGCAGTTTGGCCGGCATTTACCATAAAGGGACCACTGGATTAGTCCCTAAGGACCGAAAGCAAGTCAAAAGAACCGTCCCCACTCACTCAAAGAGGGAGTCAAAGAGAACCGTCCCCATTGACTCCCCCAAAAATGAGACAAAGTGAAACGTCCCCGGTGACTCAAAATGAGACAAAATGAAACGTCCCCGGTGACTCATTTGCTTAAATGGGGGAAATGAGATTAAATGGAAGTAACTGAGATGACTTGAGCTTTGTAAACAAAGAGGAATTGCTATGAAACATAAAAAGTTGAAATATATCATAAGCACTCTGTTACTCACGACAATAATAGGTTGTGGAAGTAATACATCTTCTCCCAAAGAGGCATCCGACAAGAATACAGCCGCGGAAACAGAAGCAGAATCAGAGCCCGGCAAGGATGAACCTAATGCCAATACCAATACAGAGGCTGAACCCGACGATACCCCGGACTCCAACGCAGCAGCTGTCTCCAATCCCATCTCCGACGAAGACTTCTACGCAGAGATCCTGGACCAGAACTACTATGTCCTACTGAACCAGAAGACCTACGACAATTTCTACCTGCCGTATTCCATGCTGACCTACGCCTATTCCGTGGACGGCTTCGATAAGGAAAAAGCCCTTGATTACTCAGGTTATGGCTTTGAAGACCTGGACGGCGACGGGAAGAACGAGCTGATCATCGGCAACATCTCCGACGACCCCAAGCTCAATAAGATGATCTACACAATATACACCAGGCATAACAATGTGCCCTATAACGTGATCACCGCCACCGATTACACCAATTACTACCTGTGCTCGGGCAAATTCATCGGCTATGAGCAGCACGGCTCCAAGTGGTACAACGAGGCAGGGCTCTATGAACTCACATCCAAAGACCCCGGAACGACCCTTATTACCGGCGTTAAGTCTGACAGGGCTGACGATGACAGCATGACCTGGCAGAAGACCGATGTCTCAGGAAAAGAATTCACCATCACCGATGACGAGGCGCAGAAGGCCATGGAAGAGTACAGAGGCAGGAGAATCGCTCCGACGCTGACTGCTTTTTCAAATTACAAGCCCCAAAACCCTGAAAACTACTACGACCACATTGCATCTTCCACCTTTGGAAAAGGCTACGATTCCTGGAACGAGGGCTATCTGGCTTACCTGGAGGAGAAGATGCCTGAAGATATGATGGATATGTCTTTTGCCCTCATATATATAGATGATGACGATGTGCCAGAGCTCGTGATTGATTCAGGGTTTGAGGCCGGTGGCTGCCAGATTCTGTCTTTCTATGACGGAACCGTAAGAGAACTGCAGACCGCGAGGCTCTATTTTACCTATATTGAAAAGAGTGGGCTCCTCAATAACTCTGAAGGCCACATGGGCTACTACTACGACTATGTCTACAAGCTTGATAAGGGGCTTTGGAAGCTGGTGCTAAGCGGCGATTACTATGAGCTTGACGAGAACGCCACCGAAGAGGATCAGATGTACAACGAAGAGACAGGCAGATTCAGGACTCTTCACTATTCCATCGACGGCGAGGAGACTGACGAGGAGACCTACATGTCACGGCTTGGGGAAGTCTATGATCTTGATAAGGCAAAAGACCCTTCGAGCTACCTCCGCATTGATGACCTGAAATCCTATCTTTCCACCGGCAAGTACGTCTCCGACGGTCACAGGTACGAGCTCGTCATCGAGGACTGCACCTGGGAAGAGGCAGCCCAAAAGTGCGAGGAAAAAGGCGGCTATCTCGCCTGCCTTACTACCGATGAGGAATTTGAGATAATTGACGATCTTATCAGATCAGAAGATAAGCTGAACAATGTCTTTTACATAGGTGCAAACCGTATAGACAGCTTCTCATGGCATTGGACGGAAAAGGGCCTTACCCAAAACGAGTGCGTTGGCAACGGCTATTGGAAACACTGGCTTGATGGAATGCCGAGCTATTCGGACAAACTTCCGGACGGCACTGAGATTGACGAGGAATATGTGGAATATTTCTACAGAAAGTCAGAGGACAAGTTCTATATGAACGACATTCCAAACGACGTGATCGGCTACTACCCCAGCTACAAAGGTCGCATGGGCTACATTTGCGAGTACAACTAAACTCAAGTTAGACTTGAATTAATTATTGAAACTTAAACCCCTGCTCTATAGAATATAAGTGGAATCTGAAATACCATAAAGGCATCAAAGAAAACGGAGGATGCAGATGAGTATCGGTTCAAATATCAAGGCGTTTAGAGAGGAAAGAAAGCTTACGCAGGAACAGGTTGCGGAGGCTCTGGGAATTTCGTTTCAGGCAGTTTCTTCCTGGGAAAGAGATGAGTACAATCCGGACACGGACAAGCTGATAAGGCTCGCAGAGGTGCTTGGCGTGTCGGTTTCAGCCTTGGTGGAGGAGAAGCAGAAATTCTTCAAGACCAAGGAAACCATTTATGACTGGGAGCACATGAAGACCTACGTCAAGACCACTGCCAGAAACTTAAAGCTCCCCAACACGCTAAAGGCTGTGGACTTCGCAGTCAAGGCCCACGAGGGGCAGAACAGAAAACGCTCAACGACGCCTTATATCTATCATCCGCTGAACCTGGCCTGCCACGCGCTGTCCATGGATATTCATGAAGATGAGATTATAGCTGCATGTCTTTTGCATGATGTTGTGGAAGACTGCAAGATCGGCGTGAATGACCTCCCGGTAAACGATGAAACCCGCGAGCTTGTCAGGCTCCTTACCTGTGAAAAGACAAATGACGATAACCGCCACGAGATCATCAGCCGGTACTATAAAGAGATCATGACAAACCCCAAGGCGGCTCTCATAAAGTGCATGGATAGGTGCAATAACCTGACCACCATGTCCTGGGGCCTCTCCCGCGAGAGGATATACAGGATGATAAAAGAGACTGATGAGTTCTACCCGGGGCTTTTGCAGGTAATAAAGGATACCACCGAGTACAACAACGCAGCATGGCTCCTCAAGTACCAGATCGAGAGCATGCTGGATATTTATAAGAGACTTTTGTAAAATCAGCAAGTAAAGAGGAGCAACCGATTATGGGATCAATCCTTATAAAAGATACAACCAGAGAAGAAAGAGAACGCATCGTTGCTGAGTCCATCGGCAACATCAGCGGATCCTGCGACGGATGCATGTCCGGACTTGCGGATATGTACCAGGACTACATCGACGGCAAGAAAGAGATACGCGAGATCAACATGGAGTTCAGGGCGCACTACGAATCCGGTGTTGACGGCCCGGAGAAGGCCGATTGCGGATATAAATTATGAGGAGCCGGAAGCAGTGGAAAGCCGGCACAAAGAGCCTTATCCTGGAAAAGACAGGTGGACTCTGCGCACGCTGTGGCAAGCCGGTAACTCCCGATAAAGTGACAATCGATCACTTCGTCCCGAAGTACCATGGCGGAGGCGATGACGACAGAAACCTCCTTCCTTTGTGCAAGAACTGCAACAAACAAAAGGGCTCCAGAGTGGTGACGACAGAGGAGTACTACCCATACTTAAAAGACACTTACCGCCTTAAGGCCGATGAATACAAGGCGGAATGGGAACGGAAGCTGGAACACGAGAGCAATTAACATGGATAAGAAAATCGTAAATGTAGTCGCAGCTGTGATTTGCGACGATTACCATAAAAAGACCAAGATATTCGCAACGCAGCGCGGATACGGAGAATACAAGGACGGCTGGGAATTTCCCGGAGGCAAGATCGAGGCGGGGGAGACCCCCGAGGATGCCCTTAAGAGGGAGATCAGAGAGGAACTCGGAGCGGAGATTGAAGTCCACGACCTCATCGATGTCATAGATTATGACTACGATACCTTTCACCTTCACATGAACTGCTACTGGGCGACCCTCGCAGGAGGTGAGCTTAAGCTCCTTGAGCACGAGGCGGCCAAGTGGCTTGGCATTGCAGACCTTGAAAGCGTAGAGTGGCTCCCGGCAGACCTTTCGCTCCTGCCAAAACTCTCCGCCGCCATGCAGACGAGCTGACGCGACCTGGCAAAAGAGCTGACACAACAATATAAAGAGGAGAAGAATCATGGAATTAGTAGTTGGGAGACCGGAAAACCCTGAAGGAAGGCTCGACAGAGAGATCAGGGTTTACGACATGCTCGACAATCTGGGGATCGAGTACGAGAGAGTCGATCACGAAGCAGCAATGACAATGGAGGCCTGCGAGGCCATAGATGTGGCCCTTGGAACACTCATGTGCAAGAACCTCTTTTTGTGCAACAGACAGAAGACCGCCTTTTACCTGCTTCTTATGCCAGGGGACAAGAAGTTCAAGACAAAAGAGCTATCGAATCAGATAAACTTAGCCAGACTCTCTTTTGCGGAAGCAGAAGATATGTTGAAATATCTGGACATCGAGCCCGGAGCGGTAAGCGTCATGGGACTTATGAACGACAAGGACCACGCAGTAAGGCTCCTTGTGGATGAGGACGTCAAGGCCGGCGCATTCATAGGGTGCCACCCTTGCGTAAACACTTCGAGCCTCAAGATAAAGACCTCTGATATTTTTGATAAGTTTTTGCCTGCAACAGGGCATGTAGCTGAGATTGTTCATCTTGTTGGGGAGGACTAAAGTATGAGCATTGCTGATAAATTGGAGATCCTTTTAAGCAAAGCCAACGAAAATCCGGAGCTTAAGCAAAAGCTCCTTGATACCAGAAGCGCCAAAGACCAGCTCTCTGAGTTCTGCAAGATCGCGCAGGAGAGCGGCGTTGACATCACGGTCATGGACATCGTCAATCAGGGCGAGGAGTTCTATGCCGAGATAAAGCGCAGCACCAACGGTGGCGGCGAGAACTCACCGGACCTTGAATTTCAGAACGACGAATACTCGATCTTCATGATGAGACTTGGTGGCTGAACATGTGCGGACGGTACTTTTTTGGCGACAGAACTGCGGATGAAGTGGAAAAAGAGCTCGGACTTCGGCCCGGGTCTATCAGTCCGCGCCCGGGTGATGCGACTCCCGGGATGATTCTGCCCGGAATCGTAAGACGCCGAAATGGCGCACAAAACCATGACAACGAGCTTCAGGCCACAGACGTCCGAGACCTCTTCTGGGGCCTTACTTCCCGTGACAACAAGCTCATCATCAACGCCAGAGCCGAGTCCGTCTTAGACAAGCCCATGTTCTCGGATAGCTTCTCAAACAGAAGATGCCTTCTCCCGGCAGCAGGTTTCTACGAATGGGACAAGGCCAAGACTAGATTCATCTTCAAAAGACCTGACGGAAAGCCAATGTATCTGGCAGGTTTCTATGACCTTAGCCAAGGCAAAGACTCTTTTGTCATATTAACGACATCCCCCAACAGCTCCATGGAACCTGTCCACGACAGGATGCCCGTTATGATCGAAGCTGCAAGCGCGCAGGACTACCTGCAGGATACGTCAGCAGCCATGGACATGTTAAAAGAGCCCATGCCTGAGCTTGAGCGCAGCACAGGCTACGAGCAGCTAAGTCTTTTCTGATTTCTGATATACCAATCCATTGCTAAAAGGGCTAAAAATGCTGTTTTGACATTGAAAAAATAAAGCGCGGTACATACAATCATGTGGTAGTGTTAGCAAAAGCTAACCAAAAGCTATATGCCTTTGGCAGGAGGAGAATTGTATGTGTTTGAGTGAACTTAGACAAAACAGCGACGCAGTAGTAAAAAGCTTAAACGGTGACCAGCGCTTTATCAGCAGGATCACCTCAATCGGACTCACCCCGGGATGCAGCGTGAGAGTCCTTCGAAACGACAAGAACAGACCCATGCTGGTATTTTCAAGAGATACCATGATCGCCCTCAACAGGAAAGAGTGCATGGGAATTGAAGTATCGGAGGTGACAGCATGAGTCAGGCGGCTACTATTGCTCTTTTAGGTCAGCCCAATTCGGGCAAATCAACCCTTTTTAATGCCTTGACAGGCCTTCGCCAGCACGTGGGAAACTGGCCCGGCAAAACTGTAGAAAAGAAGGAAGGCTTCTTTACATATAAAGGAATGGAGTGCGCGGTAGCGGACCTTCCGGGCTCTTATTCACTGACGGCCAATTCCGACGAGGAAGTCATCACCAGAGATTTCATCGCCTCCGGAAGGGCAGATGTAGTCTGCATTCTGGCGGACAGCTCACAGCTTGAGAGAAGTCTTTTCATGGCTGCGGACTACGCGGGAATCACGGTTCCGAGCTTCCTTGTTCTTAACATGGCCGACGTTGCCAAAGATCAGGGAAAAGAGATCGATGCGAAAGCCATAGAGAAAAAGCTTGGCATACCGGTGCTTCTTTTCTCCGCAACAGATGCCAAAAACTATGAGCCCTACTACGAGATCATGGAGCGCGCAGTCAGGGAAAAGACTGTCCTTAGCAGCGCAAAGATCGAAGAGGAGTACGAAAAAATAGAAGGCTACGAGGAACTCAAAGCCCTTATTCCGGATGAGCTTGTTCACGGTTTCTCATCAACCTGGATGGCCATCAAGGCGCTGGAGAATGACAGAGTGGTCATGAAGCAGCTAAGAGAGAAGCTCCCTGCAGATACAATGAAAAAGATTGAGAGCATCTGCAGCAGATCTGAAGGCGCCATAGCAACAGGAAGCGCCAAGTTCAGATGGATCGACGAGGTGCTTGAAGGCTCTGTTAAATCCAAAGAAAATCAGCTCAAAGTATCAAAGCTCGACAAGATATTTCTTAGCAAAACCTGGGGTAAGCCCGCGGTTGTTCTCACAGTCCTTCTTGGACTCATTGCATCATTTATCCCGGCACTGCCACTGATGTTTGTGGGTGAAGGAGTTGCGGCTTTAAAGGCACCTGTATCGGCCCTTCTCACATCAGTAGGATGCCCTGAAGTTATAATTGTCGCTATTTGTACAGTCATCATTCAGTCATTTTCATATATCTTCAAGATGCTGGGCTTTGTGTTCGGCGTAACTCTTGTATTCGGACTTTTGGAAGAAGTCGGCGTCATGGCGCGTATTTCCTACGTCTTCGACAACACCATGGGTAAGCTCGGTCTTCAGGGAAAATCGGTTATGCCTTTCCTTGTAAGCTTTGGATGCACCATGGGCGGAGCAGCAGGCTCAAGAGTTATAGATAACTGGGGACAGAAGGTCCTTACCATTGCACTTGCCTGGGCTGTTCCCTGCGGCGCTGCGTGGTCGGTTGTGCCGATGCTCTCAGCAGTGTTCTTCGGCCCCGGAGCCATCCTGGTTGTTGCAGCGATCCTGCTCACCATGATCCTCCATATGTATATCACTTCACTGGTATTTGGCGGTCGCCTGGTTAAAAAGACAGAGCGCTACGGAATGATCATGGAGCTTCCTCCATATCACAAACCCAAGTGGGGGGCGCTTCTTCGCTACGTATTCGGAAGATGCGTTGATACCTTTAAGAGAGTAAGCAGCGTGGTAATCCTTGTCTGCGGCGTATTCTGGCTCCTTAGCTACTCCTTCACACCCGGCAGCATTCCGATCCTTACAAGAGTCGGCCAGGCAATCGAGCCCGTCACCAGAGTCTTCGGACTTGGCTGGCAGATGTTTATCGCCTTTATTGCGTCTTCTGTCGGAAAAGAGGGTGCAATCGGCGTTATCAGTGCGCTCTTTACCGGAGAGAATCTCGCAGGCGCATTCAATGCAGCCATGAGCGGAGCACCTGCTGCTTCCAACCTCTCTCAGATCCTTCTTGCAAACGTATCAAAGCCTGAGGCACTTGCTTTCATATTCGCTATCACTTTCAACATGCCTTGCGTAGTGGCTTTGGCAGCAACCTATCAGGAGACTGCTTCTGCAAAGTGGACCTTGAGGATCGCACTTTATTACACAGCGACAGCTCTTTTACTGGCAACGATCGTGTACCATATCGGACTGATCATCTGGTAAAGATGGAAAGCAGGCGCAGATGAAGGAACTTATTGAACTCTTAAGTGATGGTAATGCCAGAACCGTAAGACTTCTTGCCATTGAGCTTGGAACTTCTGTCGAAGATGTTAAAAGACAGATCGAATATCTTACCAATATCGGAGTAATAAAGAAAGTAGATATGTCCCTCGGGTGCGGCGGAAACTGCGGAAGCTGCAGCGATGGCTGCAGTGGAAGCTGTGCTTCCTGCCTGCCTCAGGGCGGATTTAAAAACATGGGCGAAATGTATGAGGTTTGCAAAAGCTAAAATGACTGCTATAATCGTTAGTGACTGCTAACAAAATGTCACAAGATAAGTGCGGACAAAAATCCGCCGGAGGAATTTACATGTTATCAAATGTACTGGTTATAGTGATTTTAGCTGTGGTACTCTTCATAGCTTTGAAGGGGAGCATCAAGCACCTCAAAGGAGAGGGCGGATGCTGCGGAGGCGGCGATTCTGTCAAAAAAGAGCCTGACAAAAAGCTTACAGGACCCATAATAAAAACGACGATATTCAAGATAGACGGAATGCATTGCGAGAATTGTTCAAACAGAGTAAAGCGCACCATCAACAGATTAGATGGCGTTTCAGCCAAGGTGAATCTCAGGAAGAAAGAGGCTGTTGTCCGCTATGAGAAAGACATCGCCGATGACGTTATCACAAAAGAGATCGAGGACCTTGGCTATAAGGTGACTGAGTGTTATGGCAAAGTGTAAGAGCGTGGAGTTTACCATTCCATCCGCAGACGGCGGCCGTGATGGTAAGCTTAACTGGATGATGCTAAGCCCCTGTTTGTATGTGGGATACGTTGATATCTGGTCCAGATACCTTCCGCAGTGCGTCTTTGAGTCGCCATCGCTAAAGAGCTTTGATGGCACACCTATCAAGATAAATTACTGCTTTCGCGGAAGGTGCGAAATTATGCTAAATGCCGGCGCAACCACCTTTGTTGTGGGTGACGAGCTTGCAGTGGATTACGGGACTTCCTGCGAGGGAAGGCAGGCGTTCTTTTACCCGACTGCGGAGTACGAGGGCATTGAACTCGTGATATTTCCATCGGATACCGCGGAAGGCGAAGTGTATCCATACTTGGGAAAAGAGCTTGTTAAGGGCCTTCTGGATAAATTCGAAGGCAGAAATATTCCCTACATTAACGTGCCTGATGCACGCATCAGAAGATGCATGGAGGATTTCAGGGACGATATCCTCTCCCGTGCAGATGAAAGGCTCATTGCGACAGATGTATACAGGCTTCTGCTTCTTCTTAAGGAACTGACCTTTGAGGTGGACAAAAGAAGAACATTCTGCACGCCATCGCAGGTGGAAATTGCGAAAAAGACTGTGGAGATCATCACCCGCGATCTTTCCAAAAGGCACTCGGCAGGAGATCTTGCAGCAGCCTTCGGCGTCAGCGAATCGTCGCTCAAAAACTACTGCAGAGCAGTCTTCGGCAAGGGATACCACGACATGATAGCCGAGATCAGAATGAGAAAAGCTGCAGAGCTTATCATAAAAGGCGATGAGAGCCTGTGCGAAATTGCAGAGCACGTGGGCTATCAGAGTCAGTCCAGATTCTCCAAAGCCTTTCTTAAATATCACAAAGTTCTCCCCATGGAATATAAGAGAAGAAACTTTTCGGCGATGATATAGCCAAGAATTTTGGACCTTGGGGACGGAGTCAGTGGTTCAGAGGTGAGCCCTGGGGACGGAGTCAGTGGCTCATTATCTGAAAACTATCTTTCTAGTTGTTAATTATCTGATAATGAGCCACTGACTCCGTCCCCAGGGCTCACCTCTGAACCACTGACTCCGTCCCCAGGGTCCAAAATTCTTTGGTATAATCATTGTATGGTTTTTGATCATCGATGAGTAAGGTGGGGACAAAAATGAAGACAAAACTTACAGTCATAGTAGATAATATTTCAAACGAAGGCGTCACCGGTGAGTGGGGCCTTTGTTTGCTTGTGGAATTTAATGGGAAAAAGATCCTGGTGGATGCCGGGGCGTCGAAGCTCTTTCTGACAAACATGGAAAAGCTTGGGCTTGACGTTGCGGATGTCGACTACGGCGTGCTGAGCCATGCTCATTACGACCATGCAAACGGAATCCCGGCGTTCTTTGAGCACAACAGTAAGGCGAAGTTCTATTTGAGGGATGGCACGGCAGCGAACTGCTACCACAAGATGAAGATTTTCAAGAAATATATTGGAATTCCAAGGAGTATGCTAAGAAAGTATCCTGACAGGATAGAGATGGTTTCAGGCGACTACGAGCTCATGGAAGGAGCATATCTTATCCCTCACAAAACCGCCGGTCTTTCCGAGATTGGAAAGCGCGAGCTTATGTACAGAAAGGAAAACCATCGCTGGATCCCCGACGATTTCTCGCACGAGCAGAGCCTTGTGCTTGATACCGACAAGGGCCTTGTTATCATCAACTCCTGTTCACACGGCGGAGCTGCCAATATTATAAATGAGGTAAAAGAGTCTTTTCCTGACAAGCACGTTTATGGGCTTATCGGAGGATTCCACCTGTTCAACAAATCAGGCGAAGAGATAAAAGATGTGGCCGGAAAGATAAAGGACACAGGGATAGATTATGTGTGCACCGGACACTGCACTAAAGGCCGCGCCTACGGCATCTTAAAGGAAGAGCTTGGCGATAAGATAGAGCAGATGAAGGTTGGATATCAGATGGAGTTCTAGTATTTGCCGGTCAGGGTGATCATGTCGACGTGCTTTAATATGCCGACATCTTCAAGAAGCCTGATCATTCGATAAACAGTGGCGGTACCGACGGTATTGTCTTTTGCAATTACCTTGTGGTAGATCTCTTTGCAGGATGCACCATCGCTCCCGAGAATGATATCTATTATAAGTTTTCTTTGTTTTGTGATCCTAAAGCCCTTTTCTTTCAAAAGGGATATGACGTATTCGTTACTCATGTCAGCCTTTCATTAAGATGCGACGCATCTGTTTCTAGTAGTATTAACGATCATCTGTGATAAGTGTCTGCCTCCGGACAGGCACTTTTTATATACTTCAGTACACTTCTTATAACTGGAAAAGGTCTTTTCCGCCTTCTCCTTATCCCCGTAAACCTTCCAGTAGCCGACGCACTTGACGCCCTTCCTGGTATCCTCCATGAAGCCCCTTTCCTGCAAAGCACTGATTAAGCTCTCTTAGTTCTTCATTTATATCTGTAATAAGAGATCTGTCCACTGTGAATATGTTTCCAGTTTTTATCCCCGCCAGTGTTGGTGAACAGTTCTCGACTATGATATTGTCAGGCATTTACGTGACTCCCCGAAAAAGATATTTTCGTAACGTTAGCTATTGCTAACGAAATTATAGCGTATTATAATTCTGTTAGCAATAGGTAACTTTGTGTTATGAGGAGGAAAAATGAAAGAACAGTTTCTTGAGATCAAAGATTTAAAGAAGAGTTTCGGAACCGGAGAGGCCAGACAGGATGTCCTTCGGGGCATGAATTTCACTGTTAAAAAAGGTGAATTCTGTGTGCTTCTTGGGCCATCCGGATCCGGAAAATCAACACTTTTAAACATCATCGGCGGGATCGATACGCCAGATGAAGGGTTTGTCAGCATAGGCGGTGACAAGCTGGAAGAGATGAGTGAGAAGGAGCTTACGCTGTACAGAAGAAAGCACCTGGGATATGTTTTTCAGATGTACAACCTGATCCCGAATCTGAACGTCAAGGAGAACATCGAGGTGGGAGCATATCTCTCCGACAATCCTCTTGATGTAGAGGAGGTACTGACCACACTTGGACTTCAGAAGCACAAGTACAAGTATCCAAATCAGTTATCCGGCGGACAGCAGCAGAGGGTATCAATCGGCAGAGCTGTCGTTAAAAATCCCGACATCTTAATGTGCGATGAACCGACAGGCGCACTGGATTACAAGACATCAAAAGAAATACTGGCCCTTATTGAGGAGTGCAACAACAAGTTTGGCAGTACCGTGATCATGGTGACCCACAATGAGGCGATCAAAAATATGGCGGATCATGTCATCAAGTTAAGGGATGGTGTGGTGCGCCATAATGATATCAATGAAAATAAGATCTCTGCGATGGATCTGGAGTGGTAGGAGGTAGACGCTATGAAAAATCCTCTTATCAGGAGAATCCCGAGAGAACTTAAAGGTGACTGGCACAAGTATTTGGTTATCATCGTTTTCATGGTGATCATGATCGGAGTTATCTCCGGAATGTACGTTGGTCACGACTCAATGCTGGCAGCAGTTTATGCGGGAAGAGATGAGCTTAACCTCGAGGACGGAAGCTTTGAGTTGTCCAAGAAGGCGTCGCAGGACCTGCTTGATGACATAAGCTCCGGTAAAAAAGCTGACGTCAGAAGCTACTATATCGACAAGGGCAACAAAGAAGCCGACAAGAAGGTGGCGGAGGCTGTTGAAGATGAGCTCAATGAGCAGGTGACTGAAAAGATTGAAGAAGCTGTAAGGGCTCAGTGTGCTGCATATGGTATTACGGATGAAGAGATGATAAAAGAGCAGATCGATGCGGCCATGGAAAGCTCTTTTGACCAGGCAATAGAAGAAGCAAGGGAGTCAGATGAGTTTAAGAAAGCCGTGGATGAAGCCTATGATGATGCCCACGAAGAAGTGGTTAAAAAAGTCGATGAGGAGTGGGACGAAGTCGCAGACAGGTACAACCTTAATGATGAAATCGATCCGGTCACGGTTAAGATATATGAACACTTCTACAGAAATGAGTCCGAGGATAACAACGGCGATGGCGTAGAGGACGCCACTGTCAGGGTTTACAAGAGCGACTCGGAGATAGACAAAGCCTCTTTTAACGAAGGACGTGCACCTGAGGCGGATGACGAAATTGCCATAGACAGGATGCATGCTGACAACGTCGGCGTGGCACTGGGCGACACGATCAGCGTTGGCGGAAAAGAGTTCGAGGTGGTTGGACTTCTTTCGTATGTAAATTATCTGACGCTCCATGAGTCCAACACGGACCTGATGTTTGATGCCTTCGGGTTTGATGTTGCCATGGTGACGCCTGAGGCGTTTAAGGGATTGCGGTCCAGAGTGCATTACAGCTATGCTTATAAGTATGATAAGGCGCCTGAGTCGAAGGTGGAGCAGCAGGACTATTCAGAGAATTTCATGAAGGCTTTGATCACGCAGACTCTTGTTTACGACAACGAGATTGACGATTATCTTCCCGAGTATCTACGCCAGGCCAGCAACTTCGCAGTGAGTGACATTGAAGGGGATTCAGTTGGCGCAAGCATTCTCTGCTACATACTTATCGGAGTTATCGCATTCATATTTGCAATCATCATCAGTAACACCATTGAAAAAGAGGCTTCGGTCATCGGGACTCTCAGGGCTTCGGGCTATAGCAGGTCGGAACTAGTGGTGCACTACATGTCCATGCCGGTTATCGTAACGCTGATCGGGGCTGTGATCGGAAATGTTCTGGGATACACGGCGTTTAAGAACCTGGCGGTTTATCTGTATTTCAACAGCTACAGCCTTCCCAAGTGTCACGCAGTCTGGAGCAACACGGCGCTTATTAAGACCACGATAATTCCGCTGCTTTTGATGTTCTTCATAAATCTTTTTGTCATTGTGAAAAAGCTGCAGCTAAGTCCTTTGAAGTTCCTGCGCCACGACCTGGTAAAGACAAGAAGGACCAAGGCTATGCGCCTTCCGAGGTGGTCGTTCCTGAAAAGGTTCAGGCTCAGGATTCTTTTCCAGAATATACCAAACTATCTGGTGCTGATATTCGGAGTAATCTTTATAGAGCTCATGATGTGCTTTGCTTTCGGGCTTCCGGATTCTTTGAACCATTATGCGAAAGCAGCGCCGGACATGATGTTTGCTGAGTATCAGTACATGCTGATGGATAGCAAGAATTCTGATGGCGATGTGATCGAGACATCCGAGGAAACTGCTGAGCGTTTTAGCATGACAAATCTTTTGTATCCCAAGAAGAGCAGTTCTTTCCGCGAAGGAATGGGAAGCGGCCAGGATGAGAGCGTAACGGTTTATGGAATCAGCGCGGACAGCGATTACATCACTTTGGGAAAAGACACTTCGAAGGATGCACTGTATATCTCCAGCGCCTTCTCTAAGAAATTCGGAATTAAGGCAGGGGATAAGATAACTCTTCACGAAGAGTATGAGAATAAATCCTATGAGTTCAGCGTTCTTGGAGTTGTGGACTACGACGGAGGAATTGCAGCATTTCTTGATGCTAAGAGCTTTAATATAGCATTTGAAAAAGACAGCGATGACTTCTCAGGGTATTTCTCAAGAAATGAGATCACTGATATAGATGATCAGGACATTGCAACGGTCATCACTTCTGAAGATATCGTGAAGGTCACAAATCAGCTGATGCACTCCATGGGCGGCTTTATGGGAGTCTTTAAATATGCTCTTATAGTACTGTCGGCGTCGCTGATATATCTTTTGGCCAAGATCATCATTGAGAGGAATGAGCACTCTATCTCAATGGCGAAGATTCTGGGCTTTAAGAACGGAGAAATCGGATCTCTCTACATTATTCCGACGGCCATCGTGGTGGTAGTATTTGCAATCGCTGCATTTGTGGTTGGATATTATCTGATGGTGTGGATATTCCACGCGTTCATGCTTCAGCTTGACGGGTACTTTGCATTTTATATGAATCGCTCGTCCATGGTGCTGACGGTGGTCTATCTGCTGATAGGATATGCGTTTGTGTCGCTGGTTGATTTTGCAAGAATTAAGAGAATTCCACTGGATGTGGCGCTTAAGAACATAGAATAAACCTTAAACCTCTGTAAAGAGGGGGCAGCCGGGCTTTCTGAAAAAAGGAAACCCGGCTGCTTTTGATTTGTGCATATCTTTGATGATAGTTAGCTTGCTTATTGATCAGGCGATTGCATCATATCCGGAAACCATGGATGAACTGAACTCTGATGGTGTGAACATATCGACTGAAGCTCCGCTGCTTACGGCGCCTGCCTTAACAGCTTCTGCCATTGACTGTGTGTTACCTGTACCGCTCCAATATACTATTGCTACTTTACTCATACTTTCCTCCTTAAGTACACGTTGTTGTGTTGTGATTACATGTTGTAGTGCTATGTATAAGTTAGCATACGCTAACAATAACCTTTCCCCGGACCCTAGTCAAGGCACTTCGTTGATAAAATATCTCAAAAGAATTTTTTGTGCTATAATCTAATGCGAATTTGGCACTAAGTAGTTTGATATATTTGTGAAGATATATTTGGGAAGAATAAGAAATGTTCAAGAATTCTAGATTACAAGAGAATAGCACCGGCAGAGATATTCTGCTTAATATGGTCATTGCAGCCATCAGTTTGTTTGTTAATGGATTTGGGGTTTATCTTACGATCCAGGCGAATATCGGCGCCGGCCCCTGGGATGTCCTGAATCTGGGACTTTCAAAGACCTTTGGAATCCTGTACGGAACAGCCTCGGTTGCAGTTTCCTATGCGATACTTGGAATTGATATTGCGTTAAAAGAGCCCATTGGAATAGCGATGTTCATTGATGCCTTCGTGGTTGGCAAGGCAGTTGATCTCTTTAACAGGATCAACCTTGTACCTAAGTGCGACAGCCTTGCTACCGGAATTCCCGTGATGATCCTTGGACTTATCATCATGGCTTACACCCAGTACACCTACATGAGCGCCTCACTCGGTTGCGGCCCAAGAGATACACTTCTTGTTGCCCTTGCAAAGCGCGCAGGCAAGATTCCGATCGGAGCTGTGAGCATAACACTTCTTAGCCTTGCAACCTTTATCGGCTGGCTCCTCGGAGGCCCTGTCGGCATCGGCACCCTTATCTGTGCCTTCGCCACCGGCCCCATCATGCAGGCAGCCTTCACTTCCGTTAAATTCGACGCCAAGAGCGTCCACCACCAGCACCTTTTCGATTCAGTCAAAGTCTTCTCCACCCACAAAGCCGCCTGACTTTTTGAGCCCCAGGGACGGAGTCAAGGGCTCACAAATGAGCCCCTGACTCCGTCCCTGGGGCTCAAAAATTTATGTTTTTTTAATTTTTTGGGTGCATAAAGTGAGGTAACATTTTATTTGATGTTATATACGAGGAGGACGGGTTATGAAAAAGAATGGACTTAAGATTTTTACGGTACTTCTGCTTTCAGGTGCGATTGCTGCAGCGCTTATGATGGGATGTGCGGATAAGACAGCGCAGAATGCGGCGACTGAGGAAGCTACTAATGAGAGTGCGCCTGCTACTGAGGCTACAACTCAAGCTGCAGAAGCTGCTACGGAGCAGGTGACTGAAACAACTGCTGAGATTCCTGCACCACCGTATTTTACAAAAGGTGTATATGTTAACTACGCAAAAGAGGCTGAGAATCCATCCAAGACTTACTTCTATGTGATCAATGACGAAACCTACGGACACACAGAGGATGGCGAGCATGATGGAATCGGACTTCCATTTGATATCACACAGAAAGATGGCGCAGTTGAGTTCTCATTCGGTGGCGCAGACGAAGATATAGATACACTGACAATTCACTCCGTAGAAAATGGCGTGATCACAGGTGCATTTGCAGACGGCCTTGAGCTTGTTTTCGAGCCGGTAGCAGATGCAGATCCTGAAACATTCAGTTCAGAGAACTTTGTAAACGGCCCTGAGAACAGCGTATATCACGATGCGAACGGCTGGAGCGTCAAGTATGACGCAACAAAGTTTGAGATCAACCAGAGCGGACCTCAGGTATTCATCGTTTACACAGGTGACAGCGCAGGATCAAACCTTATAACCGTCACATATACAGTGGACAACAAGGCTGAAGCTGCGATAAAAGAGCTTGGAAAGCCCTACGGCGATAAGGCAGAATATACAGAGTGGCCATTTCCTGGCGTAAGTGATGTCACAGGCTACAACGTTTCCGTTCCTGTGGACAAAGAAGGATCGGGATCTTACATGACAGCCTTTGCAAGAGATTACATGGACGGTGCTCTTATTTTTGAGACAGACGGCCATGACGGCGACGATGAAGAGATGAACACAGAGGTGCATGCAGCCCTCACAAGCGTTCTTAACTCACTGACCTTTGACTGATGACCAAGATGATCGCAAGGCGCCTGAGAAATCAGGCGCCCTTTTTGTGCTAGAATATAATTGTTGAAATACATAAGAAAAAGAAAGGCACCAACATCATGTTAATAGCACAATATTTTGTTGAATTCATATTTTACAGCTTTCTGGGCTGGGTATGGGAATCCATCTACTGCTCAGCCAACGAGAAGAAATGGGCGGACAGAGGGTTCCTCTTTGGCCCAATCTGCCCAATCTACGGCTCCTGCGTAGTCGGAGTCTCGATACTGTTTTCGCTGATAAAGCCGCTATCATCTCCAACATTCCCGATATGGGGAATATTCATCATCTGCTATATAGGCAGCGCGATCGCAGAGTACGGAACATCCTGGGTTCTGGAAAAGAGATTTCACGCCAGATGGTGGGATTACAGCAAGCTTCCGCTGAACATAAACGGAAGAATCTGCGTCCCCGTGAGCATAGCCTTTGGCCTTGCGGGAGTTGCGGTAGTCAAGTTCCTGATCCCCGCTGTTGAAGGAGTTCACGCCGCCGTCAGCCCGATCATATACGAGGTTCTCGCAATCGTGATCGCCATGATCTTCGGCGCAGACTTCGCCCTGACGGAAGCCAGCCTTAACGCACTCCTAAAAGATGTAGAGAAAATGCACGAGGAGTTCAACTTAAAGGCCCAGGAGCGCTATGAGAAGGTCGCCTCAGCACCTAAAGTGATAGAGCAGAAAATCAAGGAAGAAAAAGAGCAGATGGAGGCTCGCCACGACCAGCTTGCCAGAGCCTATGCCGAAAAGCTCTCCCTCAACCAGAAGAGAATCCTTCTTGGAATTCAGAAATTCATGCCAAAAGCCGGGGAAGATGAAAACGAAATCGATCACGTTCCGCTGATCCGTGCTACAGACAAGCTAAGAGAGAGGGTCAGAGACCTGAGAAATAAAAAGGCTTAAAAAGCTTAGAGAATATAAAAGAAGGCGCTAAATGACTATGGATACTTTTTGCTTTGGAAATCCGGACGCACCAAAGGTCCTCATCCAGCCCGTTGATGAGCACGACCTGGAGGTCCTGGAAAGCGAATTCAACATAATAAAGAGCCTGACCGACACGGACTTTTACCTCATTGCAGCCAAGGTCGGCAACTGGAACAAAGACTTATCTCCCTGGAAGGCACCTGCGGTATTTGGAAGCGAAGATTTCGGCGAAGGAGCCGGGGATTTTCTGAAAGCTCTTTTACCATTGTGCTCTGATGGGCAAAAGACATATTACATCGGCGGATATTCACTGGCAGGCCTGTTCGCGCTCTGGGCCGCCTTCCAAACAGACACATTTAAAGGAGTGGCAGCAGCATCGCCATCCATGTGGTTCCCGGGCTTTACAGAATATATGACCGAAAACGCCATAAAGTGCGACGCTGTCTACTTAAGTCTCGGCGACAAAGAAGCAAAAGCGAGAAACCCTATCATGGCCACAGTCGCAGACAAAATGTCCGAGGCTCAGGAAATCCTTAAGGCCAAAGGCGTTAACGTCACCTTCGTGTGGAACAGCGGAAATCACTTCAAAGAGTCAGACCTGCGAACTGCCAAGGCTTTCGCCTGGGTATTAAATAATACATAAATGTTTTTGGAGGAATACTATGCAATATATCAGCAAAGCACAGATGAAACGGCTAATGTGGGTATCTTTTTTCTGCATACTCATGATGTTCCTCACTGCGCAGTTTACGTTTTTGAGGGGCGTAGCCAATCTTAAGCCCATGTACGTGCTCAACATAGGAATGGATATGGTCAGCATGATGATGGGATATATGCTGTTTGTATGTTTTGTCATCGATGTGCAAAAGAACGGATCTGACCTTCGCTTTCTGATGTTGCTGCTTATAACGGCTTATGTCGGGTGCTTTACCGATGCCTGTGCATGGCTTGTGGATGGAATCCCGCAGCTGAGATGGGCTAACATTTTAGACAACACGGTGTACTATCTCTGTGCTCCGCTTGAAGCGTGCTATTTCTGGCTCTATACCATGACCTACTTAAAACTTGATGACAAATACATAAGGCTCGTGGGAAGGATCATTGTCCTCGGACTTATAGGGCCTATCAGCATGAGGATCATCAATCTTTTCACCGGAATATATTTCACAGTGGATGCATCCGGCGTTTATCAGAGAAGTCCCATGTATCTTCTCTCATTGATCTACGCCTATGTTGTTATGATCCTGGCTCTCATCGGAGTTATCTATCAGAGAAAGAAACTTCAGAGATTTCAGATAGTAACTTTCTTTGCGTATGCAGCAGTACCTCTGATCATAGGCGGGCTTACGGCGACCATGTACGGTCTTTCGCCAAGCGCATCTGTTGCCATGCTGATAATTCTTTTGATATACGGAATCCTTAACGTCAATCAGGGCAGGGAGAAAGCTGCGGCAGACAGAGACCTTATGGTGGCATCGGCCATTCAGGAGAATATTCTTCCCAAGACCTTCCCGTATCTGCCCGACAGAAAAGAGTTTGATCTTTATGCCACAATGAATCCCGCAAGGGAGGTTGGCGGCGACTTCTACGATTTCTTTATGGTGGATGATGACAGGCTGGTGCTCGTTATGGCCGACGTATCAGGTAAAGGTATTCCGGCAGCTCTTTTCATGATGGTATCAAGGACGCTTATCAAGAACAGGGCGCTTCTGGGAGAAGATCCCGCCAAGATCCTCTACGAAGTAAACAACCAGCTCTGCGAGGGAAATACGGCGGAACTCTTCGTTACAGTATGGCTCGCTACAGTTTCTTTATCCACAGGAGAGGGCCTTGCGGTCAATGCAGGACACGAGCATCCGGTACTCAAACACAAGGACGGAAAGTTTGAACTTGTTCACTACAAGCACTCACCTGCGGTAGCTACCGTGGAGGGCCTGAAATTCAGGCAGCATGAGTTTAAACTTGAACCCGGCGATACCTTCTTTGTTTATACCGACGGTGTCACAGAGGCAGCCAATGCAAACAATGTGTTCTTCGGAGAAGAGAGAATGCTGGAGGCTCTGAACAAGGATCAAGATGCAGATCCCGTAAGAATTCTTCTCAATGTTTCACAGAGCATCAAAGAATATGTTGGAGATGCCAAGCAGTTCGATGACATCACAATGCTGGCATTTACATATAACGGAGCTAATTAAGCAAAATAAAAGAACAGGAGGGGCAGCTTCCTGTTCTTTATTTTTTTGTTTGTTTTCCATATTCGGTTTTTATATTTTTTAAATCAGCCAACTAAGAACATCCTTCTTACTGCCTTGTTTCTGATGGAAACTTTGCGGATCTGGCCGATGATGATCTGAATTGCGATGCATCCGAAGATTATTCCGCAAGCTGCTGCAAAGATAGGATAAAGAGCTGATCCTGCTGCGATAGTGATTACTTCAAATACCAGTGTTAAGATGATGATTGCCTTTGCGATAATAGTTGTCATAATTTTGTTCCTCCTTAATTTGGGTTTTTCTCTCTTCTATTTTTGTGTTGCTGTATTTGTTTTGTTTTGTTGATTGTATGTTATCAAACCGAGTATCACAGAATTATCACAGGAGGCAAAAAGCTCGTGGTTATGCTTTTTTTAGAAACTCTTAAGATTTGCTGTGCAGTAACGGTGCTATAATGACTCCGTTGTGTAAATCGAACCGACGGAAAATCATAATAAGAAGAGGAGAGATTATGAAAAAGAAAATTTTACTTGTATTGATGATGAGTGTCTTTGCACTTCAGATGACAGCATGTGGAAAAGAGGCAGCTCCTGCCGAGACAGAGCCCGCTGAGACAACAGAAGCTGTAGAGACCACAGAGAATACTGAAAACACAGAGAATACAGAAATTGCAAATCCCTGGAAAGAGATCACAGAGGATGAGGCTGCTGCGCTGGTACCTAACAGCTTTAGCGCTCCCGAGGGTGCAACAAATGTAGTATGGAGAGCAATGGGTGACATGGATCCTTCTTCTTTTGAAGTTCCCGGACCAGTTATAGAGCTTGACTTTGATCTTAACGATATGAGCTTTACTGCAAGAGAGCAGATCACCGGAGATGATAACCAGGATATTTCAGGAATGTTCTATGACTGGACAGTTACTAATGATATTACACTTGCAAACTGGGCTGATGGTAACATGCCTGCAAAGGCTTCACGCTATGTAGGTGATAGCGAGAGCGCAGACCTTGTAACCTGGTATGATGTAGAGATCGGAATCAGCTACAGCCTTTCTACTGTTGCAAAAGACCTTGACGGCTTTGATCCTCAGGCTATCGTAGAAGCAATGTACGATCCAAACAAGCAGGCAAGCGCCGGCATTCCCGATGACGAGGATTCACATATTCCTATGGACATCACAGGATGTGACACATTCACACAGATCGTTGACAAGCTCCAGGCAGGTCAGGGCTATGCAAATGTAACTATCGCTGACAAGGACGTTCTTTTAGTTGCTTCAGGAACCTACGATTATGACGGAGACGGCAAGAAGTTCGTTGCAATCGATGCTGATGTTTATGAGTATGATGCAGACGGAAATATCTTATACCTCGGCTATGTTGAGTGCGGTGGTACAGCATATCCTCTTTCAGTTAAAGATGGCGTGCTCTATGTTGGAAACAACCACGGCATGCAGAAAATGACCATCACTGAGTTTGATATTCTTGCAGTTGATGAGAATGCTTATGTTGATTATGACTCAGACGGAAACGGAACTTACTACTACACATCAGAGCTCCGTACAGTAAACGAAGATCCTGACGGTAAGTTTGCAGATGATTCCAAGCTTAACGAGTTCTATGCGGATTACGAGAAAGCAGAGATGGTTGAATTTAATACAGTACAGTAATTTGCCAAATCAGGTGTAAAACGGGTCGATATCAGTGTGATATCGACCTTTTTCATATGCATATACTATGATAATGTTTAAATAACAAAAACTTAAATGGGGTTCAGTTATGGAGGAAGTAGAAAATGTTGGAGATAAAAAACTATTCTAAGTCTTACGACGGAGGGAAAAAAGCTGCGGACCATGTGACACTTACCGTAGAGAGCGGCGATATTTACGGCTTTATCGGTCACAACGGCGCAGGAAAATCCACAACTATCCGTGCAGTGGTAGGCGTCCTTGATTTTGACGAGGGTGAGATCCTTATTGATGGCCATTCCGTAAAAGATGAGCCCATGGAATGCAAGAAGATCACCGCCTACATCCCTGACAATCCGGACCTGTACGAGAATCTGACAGGAATCCAGTACCTTAATTTCGTGGCAGATGTCTTTGACATTAGTGCCAAGGACAGAGAAGAGAAGATCAAGAAATATGCAGACCTGTTTGAGATCACAAGTGCCCTTGGAGATCAGATCGCCTCATACTCACACGGTATGAAGCAGAAGGTCGCCATTATCTCGGCACTGATCCATGATCCAAAGCTTCTGGTTCTCGATGAGCCCTTCGTTGGTCTCGACCCCAAGGCGACTTTTACGTTAAAAGAGATAATGCATGAGATGTGCGATCGTGGAACGGCCGTATTTTTCTCAACCCACGTTCTTGATGTTGCTGAAAAGCTCTGCAACAAGGTTGCAATAATAAAGCAAGGAAAGATCATAGCTGCCGGAACCATGGAGGAGCTGACGGAAGGTCATTCTTTGGAGGAAGCATTCCTGGAGGCTGATAATGGATAAGAAGAATCTGATTTTGTTAAAAACTCTTCTTCTTTCTACCAGCAGGGTGAACATCCTTAAGCATTCAAAAGACAAAAAGAAGAAGAATAAAATAATCGCAGCATATGTGGGATTGTTTTTCCTGTATGCGATGATAATGGCTTACAGCATTCTGATGTGCGTCGGATATGGAATGATGGGGATCATCGATTCGGTCCCTGCCATGTGCGCACTTGTGATCAGCTCTTTGGCCTTTGTGTTTACGGTCTTTAAGACCAACGGATATCTCTTTAACTTCAAGGAATATGACATGCTGATGTCACTTCCTTTTGAGAGCAGCACTGTAGCAGGGTGCAAGTTCCTTTACATGTACATAAAGACACTGCCCTGGTATATGAGCGTTTCGGTTGCTATGCTTATCGGCTACGCGATATTCGCAGGCGCTGGTCCAATAATCTGGCTCTACTGGATACTGCTTTCATTCTTTATTCCGCTGATCCCGATGCTGGCTGCATCCTTTGTGGGATTTATCATAGCCAGGATCAGTTCCGGATTTAAGAAGACGAATTTGATCCAGACAATACTTGCTTTTGTATTTATCATTTTCAGCTTTTCTCTTCGCTACATAATTGAGCATTTCTTTGAAAACGGAAGAGCAGAGCAGACTCTTGAGAATATGTCGCAGGCTACAGAAAAAGCATCGGGGATTTACCTTCCAATGGGATGGTTTTCTGACGCAGTTACAAAGGGAAGTATTTTAAGCGGACTTCTGCTTATAGTGGTGTCGGCAGCTCTTTTCCTGATCCTGTTCCGCATAGTGGGAAGGTCATACAGAAATATCAATTCTGCACTTAAGACCCACGCTGCCGGCGGCAAATTCAAGATGACCACTCAGAAAAAGAGAAGTCTCGTTACCGCCATTGCCTACAAAGAATTCAGGAGAATGCTGGGTTCAACAACTTACATCACCAATGCGGCTGTAGGCGAAGTGCTGGCAGTGGTTTTGGGAATTGCGACACTGATTTTCGGATTCGATGTAATTGTGTCAAAGGTGACTTCCGGCGCACCCCTTGATTCGATGATATTGCAGCCGGCGATTCCGTTTATTGCATACTTCCTGGTGGGAATGATGTCTACAACATCCTGTTCGCCGTCCCTTGAGGGCAAGAACTACTGGATAGTGCAGAGCATGCCCATAGAAAAGAAGACTCTTTATCAGGGCAAGATGCTCTTTAACATGTGCCTGACAGTGCCTTTCATGGTATTTACGGTGCTGTGCTTATGCATCTCGGCAAGAGTTCCTGTGATCAATACACTTTTGTATATCATCCTTGGAACCGCCTTGTGTGCCTTCTCTACAGCCTGGGGCTGCGTTTGCGGAATAAAGCACATGAAGCTCGACTGGGAGAATGAAGTTGAGGTCATCAAACAGGGACCGGGCGTTGCATGGTATATGCTTCCGAATATGTTTGTGGTCATGATCCTTGTGGTGCTTATAGTATTTCTTGGAATGCGTATAGACCATAAGATATTGGCTCTGATATTTACTGCGATCGCCGGAGTGCTGGCGCTTCTTAGCTACAAGCGAGCTCTGGCGCTGGCAGAGAAGAAATAAGAGATACGAATCAAGATATAAAGATATAAAGACAGCCGTCGGAGGTTTGCGTCTCCGGCGGCTTAATTGTGCCTTTTATTATAATACTTTCGATAAGAAGTCCTTAAGCCTCTGGCTCTGAGGATTTTCGAAGAATTCCTTGGGGGTGTTCTCCTCTAAGATATTTCCTTCATCCATAAAGAGCACCTTGGTGGCAACCTCTCTTGCAAATCCCATCTCGTGAGTTACAACCACCATGGTCATTCCGTCATCGGCAAGCTGTTTCATAACGTCGAGAACTTCGCCTACCATCTCGGGATCAAGAGCTGATGTCGGCTCATCAAAGAGCATCATTTCGGGATTCATGCACAGTGAGCGCACGATCGCGATTCTCTGCTTCTGACCACCTGATAAAGAAACCGGATAAACGTCGGCTTTATCGAGAAGATTAACTCTCTTAAGGAGCTCTGTTGCCTTTTCCCTTGCCTCTTTTTCACTCATTACCTTGAGCTTGACGGGAGCGAGGATGATGTTATCCATAACGGTGAGATTGTTGAAGAGGTTGAAGTTCTGGAACACCATTCCCATGCGCTGTCTGATCTTGTTGATGTTGATCTTGGGATCGGTGATCTCCTGAGCGTCAAAGTAAATCTCGCCGGATGTAGGTCTTTCAAGGAGGTTAAGACACCTAAGGAAGGTGCTCTTTCCTGAACCTGAAGGGCCGACGATAACAATCTTTTCACCCTTGCCGACTTCATATGTAATACCGTTTAAGACCTTTGTTGTAGATCCGTCGGTATTTTTAAATTCTTTATAGAGATTATTAACGTTTATCACTCTTACGCATCCTCCTTTCAAGTTTGCCAAGGAGTATGGTCAGCAGTTTGATGATCACAAAGTAAACAACCGCTGCACCGATGAGAGGCATAAAAGCATCATAGGTCCTTGAAGCTACCTGGTTTGCCACACGTGTGAGGTCTGCGAGAGAAACGTAACCTACGATCGCAGTCTCTTTTATCAGAGTTATGAACTCGTTGCCAAGGGGCGGGATGACATTCTTGATGGCCTGTGGAAGGATGATGTAGCGCATGGTAGCTGCCTTGGAGAGACCAAGACTTCTGCCGGCTTCCATCTGACCCTTGTCAACAGCAAGGATTCCGCCGCGGACGATCTCCGATACGTAAGCTCCGGAGTTGATTCCGAAGGAAAGTGATGCCACCAGGATTCCGTTGTTGGAGGAAGCCATGATGATGAACCACATGATAAGGAGCTGCAGTACGCTGGGAGTTCCTCTGATGATGTCCACGTAAACTGTGGCTATGTAGTTAAGGATGGTAGGCCTTCCGTCTTCGGTGGTGGAGAGTTTCATAAGGGCAACAACAGTTCCGATTATGATACCCAGAATTCCGGCAAATATGGCAACTTCGAGAGTGATGCCAAGACCTGCCAGGTACTGTTTCCAGCGATCACCGGTTATGAAAGCCGCAATAAAACGTTCAGATAAAGTCATTTAAAAGAATTACTCCTCAATGTATTTTTTAACGAGGCTGTCGTATGTTCCGTCTTCCTTGAGTGCCTTAAGTGCTGCGTTGATCTTCTCTGCAAGCTCTGTGTTTCCCTTAGGAAGTGCGATTGCGTAGTTCTCAGGCTCAAAGTCAAAGTTTGTTCCGGGAACAACGTCAACCTTGTCGGGGAACTGAGCGCCGAATACCTCAGCGGGGTTTTTGTCTACGATAACGCAGTCAACACGGCCGTTGTTGAGGTCGTTAACAGCATCTACTGCTTTATTATAAGCGGATACTTCAGCGCCTTCAATCTCATCTGCGATGAACTCGCCTGTTGTTCCGAGCTGAACACCGATCTTGAGACCCTTTAAGTCGTCAGCTGTAGCGATTGCAGATCCCTTGGGAACGATAACGTCCTGAACTGCCTCGTAGTAAGAATCTGAGAAATCAACGGTCTTCATTCTCTCTTCTGTTACAGTCATACCTGCGATAGCAACGTCAATCTTGTTTCCGATAGAAGATACAAGTGAGTCAAACTCCATATCCTGGATCTGAACTTCGAATCCTGCCTTCTCACCGATGGCCTTGATAAGAGCTACGTCAAATCCGTCAGGCTTTCCGTCATCTCCAACATACTCAAAGGGTGGGAATGCAGCGTTTGTACCAACTACAAGTGTCTCGCCGGTGCTTCCTGCAGAACCATTTGATGCGCTTCCGCAACCAACAAGTGAGCCAAGAGCTACAACTGCAGTAAGTGCTACTGCGATAATTTTCTTTTTCATAATAATATCCTCCTGTTTTTATACATTTTCTGCATAAATATACACGTTTTATGTATAATATAACAGCGATATTAAAATATATCAAGTACTAAATTTAATTTTCGTTCTGTTGCCTGAAAAAAGAGCTTATTTTTGTTTTGAGCCCCGGGGACGGAGTCAAGGGTTCATTTTTGTTTTGAGCCCCGGGGACGGAGTCAGGGGCTCATTTTGGTGCTGGGGTGGTACATCACAAAGTGCTAGCTTTCTGTGCGATGGTTGGAAACGTAATTTCGACCACCCCACAACTTTCCTCTATGCAAAAAATAGTTGGAAATTGCAAAAAAGATTTTCGCGTCGCAAACAAGTATTTGCAAAAAACTACATCACAACGTTCCGTGGAGCCGATGCTTGTGATGTAGCCACTATGTTAGGCATCAAATTTTTCAGAAACCCGGCTTTGAATTTTCCTACCAAAAATTCATATATAAATTTTTGTGATGCTTTTTAAAAACAGACTCCAACCAACAAGCCCATAAAGGATGTCTTGTGATGCACTTTTGACCTGTCACCTTGCAAGCAAACAAAAAAGAAGTCAAAGAGAACCGTCCCCTTTGACTCCTTTTTGAATTGTCTGAAAATGAGCCCCTGACTCCGTCCCCCAGGGCTCATTTTATGCCTCAGGGTTTTTATTCAGTGAAAGAAGCTTCTCATATGCTGAAACTTTTCTTGAAGAATTCAGTATAAAGAAAACTCCGATGCCGACCAGGACAAATATCAGTGATGGTCCGACAGCATTTGAGAGAATCTTGATCTTCATTGCACCAAGAACGCTCACCGGGATCACGCTGCAGATGCAGCACATAACGCCAAGGGCGAACATGAAGTGCTGACTTGAATTGTTCTCTTCAAGCTCTTTTTTTACAAATTCTTCAGTCTCGATTTCGAGGCCACAGTTGCCCTGATCAAGGAACTCCCAGCCCTTTCTCTTGGTGCCTGATAACAGGATCAGTCCAACACCGATGGCAACTGACAGGAACAAAAATCCCACGCCAAAGCTTGATAAGAAATTAGTGAAGGCATTGCTTCCAAAGATGTCCTCAAAGACACTGAAAAGCACTGGTCCGGCCGGTGAGAGGATGCAGAAGAATACGCCAAGCCCGAAAATAAATGTGGAAAGTGAGTTGTCCATGACATAATCATTGGCCTCGTCTATTGTCAGCAGGCGTCTTCCTTCGCTCTCATAAGTTACGTTCTCGATGGTTGCAACTGTCTGTACCGGCTCTGAAACTACCGGGACGATGGTATCTCTTTTGCCAAGATCCAAGGATTCCTTGAGCTCATCGATGTTTCCAAACTCGGTGATGATAGTTCCGACGATGGCATTCTCGGCCATTCCCTGCGCTTTGAGCTCGTTGTACTTATCTTCCATCATGGAAAAGAGCTCGCTCTTAGCCCTGCGTGTTTCCTCTGTGTCAGGCAAATTTGCAAACATTGTTTCAAGATAATTCTTAATTGTTTCCATATCACTTCTCTCCCCTAAAATCTTAATCTGATATAAATCTCTCAATTACATCCTTGGTCAGCCGCCACTCTTCACATTTTTCCTTGTAGTAGACTCTTCCTGCCTCGGTTATCTGATAGTAGGTCCTGCGCTTTCCGTTATCCGCTTCCTGACTGAAAGAGGTGATGTAACCGTTCTTTTCAAGTCTTGTAAACGCGGAGTAGAGCGTTGTCTCTTTTATCAGGTATTTGTTCTCCGACAGAGCCTTGATGTTCCTGGATATCTCGTATCCGTAGGAGGGCTCTTCCATCAGGAAAAATAGGATAATGGTGTCGTTGTAGCCTCGGATCACATCACTGCTGATTTCCTGCATATTCTGATACCTTATTCCTGTTGTTTGTTTATACTACGACCATCGTTACTACGACTGTCATAGTAAATATACAACGACTGTCGTAGTATGTCAAGCGATGCCAATAGATAATAATAATGTAATGGTGTCTTTATTGTTTTTTAACACTTTAATGATAAAATACAATTGAAAAAATGTACTGTTTTTGGGATGCACGGAGGCACAGATGAAAATAGTAGATAAACTTTTGCATTTAATTCTAGGGGTGATCGTGCTAATTGTGGCGCTCATCCTTCTTTGTGCTGCAAATCCTGACGTGAGACAGGTTGCAGCAGGCATAGCTCAGAGCATAGGACCTATCTATGTTCCGCCGGCAGAGGAAGAAGCGGAAGTACAACAGGCAAGTGCGGGTGAATCAGGCGAGGAAGCACCTCAGGAAACCACATACACTGTATCGATGGATCCAAGCAAATTCATATATGCTGATGAGCTGGTAAAGACTGTTGTTGAAGCAACAGATTTCGCGCCTCAGGAAGAGAGCTACAGTGATTATGGCGATAAGCGCGACCTGACAGGCGTTATGAATGATGGAGCGCTTCAGGACTATAACCCGGGTAACGACGAATATTTGCAGCTGGTAGAACAAGGTGATGAAGGGCTGCTGACACTTGATGAATATTTGAACCAGGCTGTTAAAAAGAGTGATGCCAAGCTGGCAGAACCTGATGTCACGGAGATCACAGACCCTCAGGAAGCACAGAACATTGCGGACACAGTACCCTTGGGCGAAACCGGTGAAGATGCCGAGTTCGACAAGCTCTTTTACCCTTACTATCATATGCTCGGCGAGAAAGAGCAGAAATTATATAAGCAGATATATGCCAACGCAAATGCGCTGACTCCGGAGTTCAGGCCGGTTGAGGATTGCACTCCGAAGGAATGGATTGCTGCCTGGGACTGCGTTTTCTATGATCATCCGGAGCTGTTCTGGATGGATAATACCAAGTACTATGAGTCTGACTACAGCGGTAAAGTGATCAAAGTCGGCCTTAAATTCTATGCGGAAATTCCGGATGTAGCGAAGGCTAAGCTGCGTTTTAATGATGATGCGAACAAGATTCTGGCGGGAGCTCAGAGCCTTGAAACGGATTACGATAAAGAGAAATACATCCACGATGCTTTGGTCGACAAGATAACCTATATGTTCAACACGCTGGATCAGAGCGCCTTCAGCTCTATCCCCAATGACTACACGGTTTGCTGCGGATATGCCAAGGCGTTCCAGTATCTGATGCAGCAGCTGGGTGTTCCTACATACTTTGTGATCGGATGGGGCGGAGAGCTTCATGCCTGGAACATCATAAAGCTTGACGATGAGTACTACAACGTGGACTGTACCTGGGATGACACTGACCCTAAGACGTACGATTTCTTTAACGTGACTGACAGGAAAAATCTGATGCATTCAAGGATGTATCAGTCAAGATATCTTCCTGCTTGTAACGGAACCACATACAGCGGTCTTGAAAATACTGCACCAAATTTAAAAAAGCTTGGAGCTGCAACAGATAAGATTTATACCGATAAGGTTGAATATGCTAATGACCTGATTGATCTGCTGACAAAAGCGATTGCTTCCAAAAAGCAGAGTGCGGATATTAAGCTTGTGATAAGCAGAGAATTGTTCATAGAGTGGTACAGAGCATTCTTTGGAACGCAGTATCAGGACGGCGCGAATAATATGCTCTCTTATACCGGAGAAGATAATAGTAGTCTTGTCATGATGTTCGAGCGCCTTGATAGCGGAGACTATCTGATCACACACCATGTTGATCTGATTGCTGAGTAAACCAGAAATGAGCCCTGGGGACGGAGTCAGGGGCTCATTTTCAGACAATTCAAAAGGAGTCAAAGGGGACGGTTCTCTTTGACTTCTTTTTTGTTTGCTTGCAAGGTGACAGGTCAAAAGTGCATCACAAGACATCCTTTATGGGCTTGTTGGTTGGAGTCTGTTTTTAAAAAGCATCACAAAAATTTATATATGAATTTTTGGTAGGAAATTTCAAAGCCGGGTTTCTGAAAAATTTGATGCCTAACATAGTGGCTACATCACAAGCATCGGCTCCACGGAACGTTGTGATGTGTTTTTTGGCAAATACTTGTTTGCAACGCGAAAATCTTTTTTGCAATTTCCAACTATTTTTTGCATAGAGGAAAGTTGTGGGGTGGTCGAAATTTCGTTTCCAACCATCGCACAGAAAGCTAGCACTTTGTGATGTACCCCACCACAAAATGAACCCTTGACTCCGTCCCTGGGGCTCAAAACAAAAATGAGCCCTCGACTCCGTCACCGGGGCTCCCTGGGGCTCAAAACAAAAATGAGCCCTTGACTCCGTCCCCGGGGCTCAAAATAAAAAGGAGTCAAAGAGAACCGTCCCCTTTGACTCCTTTTATATTACTCGATTGTTTTCTTGAAAAGATTTGCGGAATATTCTGTGAAGTTGTCCTCAACCCAGGTGGTGAATTCTGCGGGGGTGATGACTTTGTCTGCGAAGATCTCTACGACGATATCGTCGTTAACATCCACAACTCTCTTATATAACTCAACGATCAGGTCGTTCAGAAAAACCTGGGTTCCGGTGCTTGGTAACTGATCCAGCTCGATGAGAGTGTCGGTGATTTCCTTTGAAATGTGGTGTTCGTGCTTGATTGCTTCCAGAAGTTCTTTTTCGTTCTTTACCATGACCCTTTTGCCTCCCCAAAAAGTGAATGTTTTTACACTATTATTCTATCACATTTGCTATAATTTTATTTGTGAAAAAAGGAAACTAAACTTCATAGTATCAGGAGGACAACATGGCACTCATTCAAGTGAACTATCTTTCAAAATCTTTGTTCAGGACCGTTCCGGTTAACGTGATCCTTCCGGTGGATAAGCTGGATTTCGAAACTTTTTCCTACGCGTCAAAAGACGGATATAAGTTCAAGACTCTCTATCTTCTTCATGGCCTTCTTGGAAACTACACCGACTGGGTGAGTGGAACCAGGATCCAGAGATGGGCGGAGGAGAAGAATCTGGCAGTTGTAATGCCATCCGGAGATAACGCCTTTTATATCAACAGCCGCATCAGCAAGAATGATTACAGCACCTTTATAGGAAAAGAGCTTGTGGAGATCACCAGGAGGATGTTCCCGTTATCAGACAAAAGAGAAGATACCTTCATCGCAGGTCTTTCCATGGGAGGGTACGGCGCGCTCAGAAACGGTATTGTATATAGCGATACCTTCAGCCATGTTATTGGGCTCTCATCAGCAGTTCATCACATGGAGGAGGGCGACACCGAGAGGTTCATGGTGGAATCTCTTTTCGACGACCTTGACGAAGCCCTTAAGACTGATGCAAACCCAAGGGTTGCCTTCGCAGATATGGTAAAAGACAAAAGACCCATCCCGAAGTTCTATCTCTCCTGCGGAACAGAAGACGGCCTCTACGATGCCAACGTTAGATTCAGAGAATTCCTGAAGGAAAACGGAGCAGATGTGACCTGGGATGAAGAAAAAGGCGGCCACGACTGGGATTTCTGGGACAGCCAGATAAAGAAAGTCATCGACTGGCTTCCGCTTGATGAAGGCGCGAGCGGCCTTAGCAGCGGCCATGTAAAGATCGAAAACGATTCGCTATAAAACAGACTTTTGGGGGAATAAGTATGGGGAACAGCATTGATAAGAAAACCAAATGGTGTTACTGCGTAGGTGCCACTGGGCGAGATGCAGCCTACGTTCTGGTAAGCATGTTTGTACTTACCTATGTCCAGTACACTATGAAGCTCACGGTAGCTCAGTTCTCGGTAATATCCGCAGCAATGGTTGTCTGCATGGTCTGGGATGCGGTTAATGACCTTCTCATGAGCACCATAATAGAGAACTGCCATTTTAAGAGCGGTAAGTTCAGACCCTTCATCATTGTCGGCGCAATACTGAACGCTATCGTCATCATCGCGATGTTTACCATAAGACCGACAGGTTGGGCCTTTGTCTTTTTCTTCAGTTTCATTTATCTAATGTGGGGAATGACCTACACCATCAACGACATCGCCTACTGGGGCATGCTTCCGAGCCTCTCCAGCGACCCGAAGGAAAGAGACTCCCTGGTAACCCTTATGGGAATCTTTATCTGCGTCGGCCAGTTTCTGGTGGCAGGACTTGTGCCGATAGTCATCGCAGGTAACGCAGTCATGGCCTTCAGAGTTGTGGCACTCATAGTTGCACTTGGCTTTGTTGCCTTCCAGACCCTGACGTTTCTTGGAGTAACCGAGACCAAAAGACATGACGACAATAACAACAAAGTCGGCTTAAAGAGCATGGCCGGAATCCTTGCAAGGAACGACCAGCTCATCACTGTGGGCATAGCTTATATCCTGTTCTGCGTGGGGCAGCAGCTCTTGTTCCTCCTTGCGCTGAACTTCTTTTACTTCCAGTTCGGATACTCCGAGAGCGGAAACCTTGTAACGATATTTACTGTGATGTACGGACTTGGAACCATGCTGGCACAGTTTGCATACCCGATACTCTCAGCCAGATTTACCAGAAACAAGATCATAACCTGCACGCTGATCTGCCTTGTGATAGGGTATCTTATCTTCCTCGGCTATGGCTACATAATCCCTGCAAACATCATACTTCTCAACATACTTGGCTTTGTGATCTTCTTTGCCCAGGCCCTTTATAACCTGGCGGTCATCGTCATGGTCAACAACACTATAGAGTACGACGAGTACAAGTATGGCGAGAGGCACGACAGTATAATCTCAGCCATCAGGTCTTTTGCCGTAAAATTATCTAACGCTCTGAACCAGGCAGCAGCTTCTCTGATACTGATAGTCAGCGGGATCTACGCCGTGAGCCAGAACATCAGCGCACTGGAGATGGAAGTCGGAGCGGGAACCATTGACCGGCAGACAGCGCTCGCACAGGCCGACAGCTTCATCGCCACAGTTCAGCCCTCCCAGACTCTTACCCTGAGAGTAGGAATGGTCTTTGTTCCGCTGATCATGATGACTCTGGCATATCTGATACTGAGGGCCAGATACAAAATTGATGAGAAAGAGTACGACAGAATCGTTGCGGAGATAGCCAAAAGGCAATTATAATAAAGTCAGAAACCGGTAACTGCATTAAATGGAGAAAAGAACATGACAGACCAGATTGAAGTTTTCACACACAGCAGCATCAGGATAAAAGATGATTCAAGAACCATTTACGTAGATCCTTACAAGATCAGGGAAGACTATAAGGATGCAGATTATATCTTTGTTACCCACGGACATTACGACCATTTTTCCGTGGAGGATATCAAGAAAGTTGCCACGAAATCTACAATACTGGTGGTTCCCGAGAGCATGGTCGATGACGCAAGGGAAGTCGAGATTCTGGTAAAAGAGATCGTGACAGTAAAGCCCGGTGACAAGACAGAAATAGAGGGGCTGGAAGTTGAGGCAGTTCCTGCCTATAACAACATAAAGCCCTTCCACCCAAAGAGAGCAGAATGGGTTGGATATATCCTTGGCGTGGGTGGCAAGCGCATTTACATCGCAGGCGACACAGGACTTACCAAGGAATCAAAGGAAGTTAAGTGCGACATCGCTATGGTGCCCATCGGCGGAACCTACACCATGGATGCCAAGAAGGCAGCAGATCTTATCAACATCATTAAGCCGTCTGTTGCGATCCCGACACACTACGGAAGCGTGGTCGGCAAGCCATCTGATGCCGAGCATTTTGCAGAGCTGGTAAAAGAGCCTGTGAAGGTGGTCACCAAGATCCAGTATTTTGACTAAAGAATTATGAGGAGTTTCCGCTAAGGAGACTCCTTTTTAGAAGATAAGTTTGGGAGGAGAGCATATGCCGGGACCGGGATTTCATGGGGGATTGGGACCCAGAGGTTTTTTGACAGACGAAGAGAAGAATAATCTGCCTCAGGTGGATTCGAAACTCCTTGTCAGGATTCTTTCGTATATGAAGCCTTACTGGCTTCAGTTTGTATTTGTCTTTGTGGCAATACTTATCAGCGCTGTGGTAGGTCTTTTGCCATCTATCATCACAGGTAAGATCGTGGATGAAGCCCTTATCAACAAGGATATGGCGCTCCTTGTCCGCCTTCTTCTCATGGCCTTTGCAACTCTTGCTGCTTCGCAGATTGTGGGAGTTTTGGAGCGCTACATAAATGCCTGGATAGCGCAGCGCATCATCTATGACATGAAGAACGAGATGTATCACCATCTGCAGTACATGCCACATTCCTTCTTTACCACAGAGAAACAGGGTGACATCATAACCCGCATGAATACTGATATCAGCGGAGTCAGCAGCGTCATTTCCGGAACGCTCTCAAGTGTTGTTTCAAACGCAGCGACACTTATAACCACGCTGGTTGCGCTCTTTGCCATGAGCTGGAAGCTGGCCATTGTGGGCGTTATCATCATTCCGCTTCTGATCCTTCCGACCAAGAGAGTCGGCAAGAACCAGTGGAAGATCCGCACGGATTCCCAGGCCAAGAACGACGAGATGAATCAGCTGATAAATGAAACCTTAAGCGTCAGCGGTTCAATGCTGGTCAAGCTCTTTACAAGAGAGGAGCGCGAGTTTGAGAAATTCAAAAAGACCAACGAGGAGCTCACAGCGCTGAACTTAAAAGAGCAGAGGAGCGGCAGCTGGTTCAGGGTTGTCATGGGCATGTTCACCCAGGTAGGACCTCTTCTTATGTACTTTGCAGGTGGTTACCTTATCATTTCAAAGCTTGATGAGAGCCTTACCGTCGGTATGATCACCGCCATGGTTGCCTTGATAAACAGGCTCTATCGCCCGGTTCAGGAGCTCTTAAACCTTCAGGTCGACTTCACAAGAAGCCTTGCGCTATTCACCAGGATATTTGCCTACTTCGACATGAAGAGCAATATAGTTTCACCTGAAAATGGTAAAAGACCTGACGTCCGCTGCAAGGATATCGAATATAGCCACGTGCGTTTCTCCTACGACCCGGAGGTTCCAATCTTAAAAGACGTGAACTTCACGGTACCGGGAGGCAAGATGTATGCCATCGTAGGCCCATCCGGTTCAGGCAAATCCACCGTTGTAAACCTTATCCCAAGGCTCTACGATGTGCTTGGAGGCTCAGTTAAGATAGGCGGCGTCGACGTCCGCGACTTCGATCTTTCATACCTTAGATCAAACATCGGAGTGGTAACTCAGGAGACATATCTTTTCAATGGAACGATCAAAGAGAACCTCCTCTATGCCAAGGAAGATGCCACGGATGAAGAACTGATACAGGCCTGTAAAAATGCCAACATCCACGATTTTATCGCATCCCAGCCTGAAGGCTATAACACAATGGTGGGTAACAGAGGACTTAAGCTTTCAGGCGGTGAGAAGCAGAGACTCTCAATCGCAAGAGTAATCTTAAAAGATCCCAAGATCCTGATCCTGGACGAAGCTACAAGTGCTCTTGATTCAATATCAGAGAACGCGATCCAGGATGCCCTTGAGCTGCTTATGCATGGCAGGACCAGCATAGTGATCGCCCACAGACTCTCGACCATCTTAAAAGCCGACGCCATACTGGTTGTCAAAGACGGCGTCATAGCCGAGCAGGGATCACACGAATCACTTCTTGCTCTGGGCGGTATATATAAAGAGCTCTACGAAACCCAGTTCCGACTTGTCCTTGATATGGAGGGCGAGGGAGACGTGCAGAAATCAGACTATTGGGGTAATATAGAAGAAGACACAATTGGCTTCTAGCTACAAAGGAGATTTATATGAACGAAACAGTTACACTTACAATCGGAAAACAGAAGAACATTGCCCTTATCGCCCATGACGGCAAGAAAGCTGAGCTTATAAAATGGTGCAAGGACAATTCAGAAATATTAAAAAGACATTTTCTCTGCGGAACAGGTACCACAGCCCGTATGATAACCGACGCGACAGACCTTCCCGTAAGAGGCTATAACTCAGGCCCTCTTGGAGGAGATCAGCAGATTGGTGCCAAGATAGTTGAGGGCAAGATTGATTTTGTAATATTCTTCTCAGACCCGTTAACAGCTGCACCTCATGATCCTGATGTAAAGGCCCTCATGAGAATTGCACAGGTTTATGACATTCCTTTTGCCAATAACAAGGCAACAGCAGACTTCCTCATCAACTCCAAATTTATGGATGAGGAGTACGACCACGAGGTTATCAATTTCAAGCAGAACATTGCAAACAGAGCAGAGACACTACCAACGCAGATGTAAATTGTATTTCAAAAGGAGAGAGATTATGCAGAGAGTAGTAGATTTTTTGAAAGCAGCAAACACATATTATCTTGCAACGGTTGACGGAGATCAGCCAAGAGTAAGACCTTTCGGAACAGCTCATGTTTTTGAGGGCAAGCTCTATATCCAGACAGGCAAGGTAAAAGACGTATCCAAGCAGATTCACGCTAATCCCAAGGTTGAGATCTGTGCATTTATGAACGGTGAGTGGCTCAGAGTAGCAGGTGAGCTTGTTGAGGATGACAGGATCGAAGCAAGACAGTCCATGCTGGATGCTTATCCATCACTTCAGGGAATGTATAAGGCAGATGACGGAAACACAGAGGTGTTCTACTTTAAGAATGCAACAGCAACCTTCAGCTCCTTTACAAAAGCACCTGAGACTGTTACATTCTGATAGGACAAAAACTAACGTTAGGAGATTTGAATTTACATGCTGTTCTTTTTGATGAACCCCGTTGTTATGCACGGCGGACTGCTTGTGGCAGCAGCTGCCATACCTGCGGTATTTCTTATGATCAAGGTTTACCGCTCTGACAGACTTGAGAAGGAGAGCCCATATCTTATCAAAAAGCTTATCTGGGCCGGACTGTTTTCAGTGCTGCTGGCACTTGTTGAAGAGACCGTGCTGTCGTTTATATTGGGGATCTTTGTACCGGTTGAATCGCCGCTTTATAACATCATCATGTTCTTTGTCATTGTGGCATTTTCCGAGGAGACTTCCAAATATCTTTTCATGTACAGAAAGACCTGGAGGAATCCTGAGTTTAACTGCCAGTATGACGGAGTTGTATATGCGGTCATAACATCCCTTAGCTTTGCACTCTTTGAAAACATCACTTATGTAGTGAGCTATGGCCTTGGTACAGCGCTGATAAGAGCTGTCACAGCAATCCCGGGTCATGCGAGCTTTGGTGTATTCATGGGAGTATTCTACGGAATAGCCAAGAGATGCGATTACAGAGGAAATAAGTCAGGTGCATCGTTCTTTAGATGCATGGCAATACTGGTTCCGGCTCTTTTACACGGAGCATATGACTACATCGCAACCATTGAGGCAGACAGTGGCGACTGGTCCTTCCTGGTGTTCATTATCATCATGTTTATCATCAGTTATATCCTCATTGGCAAGCAGGCAAAAAAGGACAGACCTATAAACTATTAATTAAGCAAGTATAAACAAATTGTTAAAAATGTGCTAGTCAATGCTAAGAATGTCCGATTTTTTTCTGAAAACTTCCAAAATATAATGACATTATCAAGACAAGATAATGTCATTATTTTTTTTTAGGAAAAGGGAGGTTTTAAGAAATGAAGAGAAGTCTTTCAGTAATCGTAACAGCAGCGATGGTTCTTTCACTTGTTGGCTGTGGTGTTCAGGCACCTGAGGCACCTGCAGCTACAGAAGCACCCGCTGCAACAGAAGCACCTGCAGCAGAAGCACCTGCAGCAGAGGCACCTGCAGCAGAAGCACCTGCAGCAGAGCCTGCAGCTGATGCAATCACACTGGTTATGGCAGAGGTTAACCCTCTTGACACAATCGTTGGTATGACAGACCAGAAGTTTAAAGAAGAGGTTGAGGCAAGATCAAACGGATCAATCCTCATCGACCTTCAGGCAAGTGGTGTTCTTGGATCAGAGAACGACGTACTTGATTCAATGCTCGGCGGCGGCGGAACAATCGATATGTCCCGTATCTCAGCTTTCGCTCTTACAAGCTACGGCGGACAGAAGTCAATGCTTCTTTCACTTCCATACATCTTCACAAGTCGTGATCACTTCTGGAAGTTCGCTACATCAGATCTTGCACAGGAATTCCTTCAGGAGTCTTCAGAGAACGGCTCAGGCGTAAGAGGTCTTTTCTATGGTGAGGAAGGTTTCCGTCATTTCTTCACATCTTATGAGATCACAGATATCAACTCCTTCAAGGGCAAGAAGATCCGTGTTTCTAACGACCCTGTTATGAACGGTCTTGTTGAAAGTCTTGGAGCATCTCCTACAGTTGTTGCATTCGGTGAGCTTTATTCAGCTCTTCAGACAGGTGTTGTTGACGGTGCTGAGCAGCCTATCGCTAACTACAAGTCAAACGCATTCCCTGAGGTTGCACCTTACATGATCCTCGACGGACATACACTTGGTGCTATCCAGGTTGTTATCACAGACGAAGCATGGAACAAGCTCTCAGCTGAGCAGCAGCAGGTTCTCGTTGATGCAGGTAAGGCAGCATCAGAGTATAACCGCTCAATCTCAGAAGAGAAGGAGAAGGAAGTTCTCGAAGAGCTCAAGGCTGAGGGTGTTACAATCGTTGAAGTTGACGACATCACACCTTGGCAGGAAGCAGTTAAGCCTGTAATCGAAGAGAACATCAAGGGTCTTGAGGACTACTACCAGAAGATAGTTGACCTTGGCAAATAATTTAGAGGAATAGGTGCCGTATGAAATCATTTTTCGATGCGGTAGATAAGATCAAGCCTATATACGATGTTGCTTATAAAATCGTACTTTTCATATGTAAGCTCTTGCTGGTGGCAGATATTCTGATCACCAGCATGAGCGTTCTTGGAAGATACGTGTCTTTTGTTCCGGACCCGGCCTGGAGTGAGGAGATAGTCCTCACCCTGATGTCCTATATGGCCGTTTTGTCAGCAGCCCTGGCCATCAGACGCGGAGCTCACATTCGTATGACTGCGCTGGATGTTTATCTCCCCAAAAAACTTTTAAAAATTTTAGATCTGCTTGCAGATGCATTTATCATGGTACTTGCATTTGTAATGCTCATAGTTGGTTGGCAGTATGCTACAACACTGGGTGCCAAGGCATCCTACGTATCACTGCCTAAGCTCTCAAAGTTCTGGATGTATTTCCCGATTCCAATCGCGGGATTTGCAATGATCATCTTTGAACTGGAAGCGATCTACAACCACATCAAAGGATTTTTCATAAAGGGGGAGGATAAGTGATGGCTGTGAATACAACTGCCATTGCGATATTGCTGGTAAGCTTTATCGTAATGATATTCTTAAGATTCCATATCGCTTACGCGGTAGCACTTTCATCTATCTTCTGCCTTTTGTATCAGGGACTTCCTCTGACAACAGTATGTCAGCAGATGGTTAAGGGAATCAGCTCCTTCAGTCTTATGGCTGTCCCCTTCTTTATCACCATGGGCTGTCTTATGGGCAGCGGTGGTATTTCCGAGAAGCTGATCGCCCTTGCTGACTCCTGCGTTGGATGGATGACAGGTGGAATGGCGATGGTTAACATCGTTGCTTCCTACTTCTTTGGAGGAATTTCAGGTTCTGCTGCTGCAGATACTGCATCCCTCGGAAGTATCCTTATTCCTATGATGGTTGAACAGGGATATGATGATGACTTTTCAACAGCGGTAACAATTACCTCATCCTGTGAGGGACTTCTTGTTCCGCCAAGCCATAACATGGTCATCTATGCCATGAGCGCCGGCGGTGTGTCTGTAGGAAGCTTGTTCCTCGCAGGATATCTTCCCGGAGCACTCCTTGCAGCTTCCCTTATGATCGGCTCTTACATTATTTCAAAGAGACGTCATTATCCTAAGGGAGATGCATTTAGTTTAAAGAAATTTGCAAAGCAGCTCAGTATTTCCTTCTGGGCGCTGGCAGCGATCATCATCGTTGTTGTGGGCGTTGTAGGCGGAGTTTTCACAGCTACTGAGTCAGCTGCTATTGCTGTTATCTACAGCCTTATCGTCAGCGTATTTATCTATAAGGGACTGGATTGGAAAGGTGTTTGGAAGACTCTCGAACAGTGCGTAGACACACTTTCAATCGTTATGATCCTCATCTCAACGTCCAGTATCTTCGGATATTGCCTGACAACACTTCATGTGCCGGATCTTGCAGCTAATGCAATCATCGGCCTTACAAGAAATCCGGTTCTTATAGCACTTCTCTTGAACCTGATCCTTCTTGTACTTGGATGTATCATGGATATGGCGCCGATCATCCTGATCGCAACACCTATCCTTCTTCCAATCGCAACATCAATTGGCATCAACCCTATCCAGTTTGGTATAATGATTATACTTAACTGTGGTATCGGACTCTTAACACCTCCTGTAGGTGCGGTTCTGTTCATCGGTTCTGCGGTTGGTAAAGTTAAGATGGAGAAAGTAGTTAAGGCAACACTGCCATTCTATCTGTGCATGATCGTTGTTCTTATGCTGCTTACTTTCATACCTGAGATCAGTATGTTCCTCCCGGATTTACTGACCAAATAAGATTTCCGAAAGGTCTTTTTATGGAATATAGATTTAAATGTGATGTGAAGGCCGGGGATCTGTGGAAGATGGCCATGGCCAGGACTTACAGGTCGCTGATAGGACTGGTCAATGTTATCTTCACTGTAGCGATGATCCTTTTGACAATTCGTTTTTGGCCGACAGCATCGGATCTATTCAGAGTACTTATGATTCTTGGATGCATTCTTTTTCCTGTTATCCAGCCTCTTGCGATCTACGGCAACAGCGTTAAGCAGCTGGAAGATCTGCCAAAGGATATGGAGCTTCTCTTTAACGATGGTGGCGTTCGCGTCTTCGTTGGGGAAAAGAGCGAGTCCCTTGCCTGGAAGAGAATTAAGAACGCAATAAAGAGGAGCAACATGATAGTGGTAATGTCCGATGACAGCCACGGATACATGCTCACCAACAGAGTCCTGGGTGATCAAAAGGAGGAGTTTTATCAGTATATCTGTAAGAAGATCAGGGGCTAGTTTTAAATAGTAATTTAAAAGGGGCAGCGCTATAATTATTGATATAACTATAACGCGGCCTCTTATTTTTTGATTATGGACAAGATACGAAATTTCTGGGAAACTCTCACCATTAAAAATAAAATAGCGGTCTTCACCATAAGCGTATTTGTGGCGCTATCTCTGTCGGTGCTCTTCGATGCATGGGTTGTTAAGCTCTTTACCAAGGACTTCAACGACATCATGGAAGATAACTCAAGAGGCGGAGAGATTGTAAATGCCATTAAGCGTGAGACAGACGCCTTTGATGAGTATATACGCGGAACAGGCTCCACGGATCAGGAGGCCTGGGAAAAGAGTGTGGAGGCTACCCGCGAGGCTATCTATGCCGTTCCGCTGGACTATACGCACCTTGGGGATTCCAGGTTTGCCGTACTTCAGTCGCTGCAGAGCGCTTACGAGGTCTACTGCAGCAAAAGAAATCAGGTCATAACGGACTATAAGTCCGAGAACATATACGTTGATAAACTCTACGACGTTTACAACATGCAAAGTTATCTCGCAGCTTATGCCCAGAGATTTGTTGACGTCACCATGCAGGAAGGAAATGAGAGCTACAGGACCATGCTCCCTGTGGTTGCAAGAGTTCCGTTTATCACAGCGGCACTCAGTATTGTCCTTTTCTTTGTAATATTCCAGATATCACAGATGCTTAACAGCAGTGTTACAAAGCCCGTACTTAAGCTGGCTAACGCCTCAAGGCGAATCGCCAACAACGACTTTTTTATCGACGACGTTGTGGTTGATAACAAGGATGAGCTTGGGCAGATGGTATCGGCCTTTAACAAGATGAAATTTGCCACCGGCGAATACATCAAGGCCATGGAGGAAAAGAGGGAAGCTCTGGATCAGCTCCACGTGCAGGAGCTTGAAAATCTCGAGATCGAGAAGCAGATGGAGACCATGAACTTAGAGCTCTTAAAGAGCCAGATCAATCCGCACTTCCTTTTCAATACCCTGAACGTTATTGCAGGAACAGCCAATCTTGAGGGCGCCCAGACCACCGAGCAGATGATAGAAGCCTTGAGCTCACTCTTTAGATATAACTTAAAGACCCAGGCAAAAGAGTCTCTCCTGGCCCAGGAGCTCAAGATTTCAAGGGACTATATGTACCTTCAAAAGATGAGATTCGGCGACAGGGTGCAGTTTGATATTGAATGTGATGTAGACGAGAACAAGGTGATCGTTCCCACCTTTACCTTCCAGCCGCTTCTTGAGAATGCCATAATCCACGGCATTTCCCCAAGGGTTGAGGGCGGTAAGGTACAGATAAATGTTAAGCAGCAGGAAGATAAACTCCTTATTGAGGTGTCGGATACAGGCGCCGGAATGGACGAGGAGACCCTTTTAAGGATAAGAGCCGGCCTTGAAGGCGGCGAGGATACGCCTCTTGATGCAGATATAGTCGGCATCGGACTTGGCAATATCAACAGGCGGATCAAGGGAATGTATGAGGGCGGAAGCCTTTCGATAAACAGCACACTGGGAGAGGGAACAACAATCCTTATGACCCTTCCCCTTCACAGAGTAGATGACTAAAGGAGCAGCGATGTACAGAATACTGGTTGCAGATGACGAGCCCATAGAGAGGCTGGTAATTGACAAGAAGATAAAAGCTTTTTTCCCTGACCAGGCAGAAGTGGTGCTGGCTGAGAACGGCATTCAGGCTGTGAAGCTCTTTTTTGAAAAAGACTGCCAGATCGCAATCCTGGATATTGAGATGCCGGGAATGAACGGCCTTGATGCTGCGGCTGAGATAAAGAAGGAAAGTCCTCACAGCAGCGTTGTGTTCCTGACGGCCTTTGATGAGTTTAATTACGCCAAAAGAGCTATCGAAATAAGGGCACTTGATTACCTGCTTAAACCGGGCTCTGATGAGGATCTTGTGAACGTACTTGAAGAGGCTTTTAATATCTGCGACAGATATGGAAGTGGCGTAAGTACCGTGGACAGAGCGCCCATAGCCCGGCCTCATGATGATGAAAATGATACACCACCCAACGTTTTTGTTGGTCAGGTGCAGGAATATATTGATGCACATTACAAGGAGGACATTGCTCTCCTTGATCTGGCCGGAGTTTTCGGATATTCGGATGTCTATTTCTGCAAGCTATTTAAGCAGAACTTTGGCAAGAACTTTATTACCTACCTCAACGAATACAGAATGGACAAGGCAAAAGAGCTTTTGGCAAACCCTGCAATTAATATCAAGGACGTCAGTGCCCTTGCCGGCTACAGGGATGCCAACTACTTCACCAGAGTATTCAAGAGAATGGTGGGCAAGACACCAAGTGAGTATAGAATAGGGGTTATGGGAATATGAACAGCAGACGCAGATATATAGCTATAACTGCATGTGTCCTTTTGCTCCTTGTTGTAGTAGCCTTTGGGATTAGTACCATCAGGGAAAAGAAAGCGGAGGAGTCGGCACCTGAGTATGTCTTTTTATACGCAGAGAACCAGATCGCTGACTATCCGACAACCCATGGAGCAAACAGGTTTGCTGAGCTTGTCTATGAGAGGACGGACGGCAGGATAAAGATACTGGTCAAGCCCGATGCGGAGCTTGGAAGTGAGATGCAGGTTATTCAGCAGATGCAGTACGGAGGCATTGCTTTTGCAAGAATATCTCTGTCACAGCTTGCTGAGTACATGCCTGAGATGAATGTGCTTCAGATGCCCTATCTTTACAGCGGACCGGAGCACATGTGGCGTGTTCTTGACGGTGAGATCGGGGATGAATTTCTTTTGAAAACAAGAGATCACGACCTGGTGGGGCTGTCCTGGTATGACGCAGGTGCGAGAAACTTCTACAGCACATCGCCTATTACCTGCCTTGAGGATTTAAAGGGCATGAATATAAGAGTTCAGGAGTCTGACATGATGGCGGACATGGTATCGGCTCTTGGAGCAAACCCGTCCAAGATCGTTTATTCCGAAGTATATTCTGCCATTGAACAGGGACTGGTTGACGGAGCTGAGAACAACTGGCCTTCTTACGAGGCCATGAGGCATTACATAGTTGCCAGATACTACACAATAGATGAGCACACAAGAGTTCCGGAGCTTCAGATTTGCTCCAAGGCAGTATGGGACAAACTCTCAGAGAGCGATCAGCAGATCATAGAGGAGTGTGCCAGAGAGTCAGCGCTTTATGAGCGCGTGTTGTGGGAAGAAAGGGAAAAGAGCTCCAGAGAAGTTGCGGAGAGGAGCGGTATAACCGTGATTGAGCTTTCACCTGAAGAAAAGCTCCGCTTCCGTGATGCGATGCAGTCGGTATATACCAAGTATTGCAGAGACCAGATGGATATTCTGCAGGCTATTATGGAGTACTGAGAAAGGGTTTGGATTTATGGAAAATATCTTTTCCATCATAATTGCAATGATTGTGAGCTTTGTATCTGTCACAGGTGGCATGGTGAACTTGCCAAAGGCGGCAGATACCAAAGAGGCAGCAGTCACAGAGAGCGTCAAGGCAGTAGATGAGACTGTACCTGAGCAGGTGGAATATGGGCGTATACTTGCTGTGGGTGATTCAAGAACCGTCGATATTTTCACCGGTGATCAGAGTGAGATTTTGGGAGCTGTATACGACGGAATTACAGTGTACTGCAGGGACGCAGTAGGATTTGGATTTCTTGAGGAGGCAGTCGGATCCTGTGGTATTAACAATTTTGATACGCTTCTTACACTTATGGGCTGCAACAGCTATGGTGATTTTAGTAAGTACGGGCCATACTATGACTCACTACTTGCTCAGGGGAAGAAAATAGTTGTCTGCACTGTGGGACCTACTGAGGACCGGTATCTGTCAAACGAATTTGACATGACGCATTATGAGAATGTAAGACAGATACAATACAATAATTCTCTTGTGGCCTGGGCAAAAGAAAGAGGAGTAAAGATCATAGATCTCTACTCCTACATTAGTAATAGCAGCACTGTTATAGTAAGTGAAGCGGATGGAATCCACTATTTTCCTCAGCCCACCACAGAGCTTTGGAACTATATTAAGGCTAATCTGAAATGATCACATAAATTCCTGAAGGACCGCGGAATACATGTTTTCGTCGGTTATTCCTTCGTCACTGCGGAGCTTGGAGGCAATCCTTATCTTAAGGGTTATGTTGTTGCCATCAAGCTCTTTTATTTTGCCAAGCTCAGTCTGAATATTATTCTTAAGAATATCAAGCTCAGAAGGATCACATATATTTGTCAGCAGCGCAAAGTCAGACGCGAGGCATTTTGCTATGGCGCCGCTTCCGCCGGAGCTTTCGACAATTGTATCTCCAATCTTTTTCAGGAGCCTGTTAGCGAAATCTTCTCCAAAGTCCTTTATTATTCGCTGATGAGTATCGTTTCTTATGATCAACAGAGTGAAATCAACACCGTTGCTTAAATAGTTTTGGGAATAGCTTTTGCTGACTTCTGCTAAGGCTGCTAAATTCATAAGGCCGGTTACGCTATCGAGTCTTCTTGCCTGATAAAGCTCATCAAGACGTTCAAGTTCCTGATCGACGTCTATGAAATATCCCATCAGTCCCACTATCTGACCGTTTTCATAAATGGGACTCTTGTTGACCATAATATTGTGAACAACGCCGTTTACAATACACTGACCCGGGGCGTTTTTGATGTAGACGCCCTCATTTAGAACATCGATCTCATCGTTATGGAAGTCGGCATTATTAATGTGCCAGTTCATTTCTTCATCGGTCTTACCGGTAATGTCATCGATGGTAAGTTCAAAGAACTCAAGGAACGCCTTGCTGGCACCAAGGAACCTGCGGTTTCTGTCTTTCCAGAAGAACTTGACGGAAGCGCCCGATAAAATATTCTCCCACATCTTGGTAAATAGGGACGGATCAAGGTTAGCGTTGCTGTAATGCGATATGTCGAAAACTGCGGTGTTCCTGGAAAGGAACTTTTGAGCATCGTCAGCTGTTGCCTTGGTGCTTATCATAAACTCTTTTCCATGAGTACCCGGGATCATCATAATGGCAACTTCTCGCCAGCCGTAATTTCCGTCTCTTTGCCTGAGTCTGAATAAATTCTCGATAAAGCCTTTTTCGGAGTGCTCAATGCGCTCACCCAGGGTTTCAGAGTCAGCAAATTCCAGAAACTTTTCTCTGTCGGTCGCAGCCACGATATTGTCAGCCATTCTCTTTATATGTTCGGATAAAACACCGATGGTCTCGTCTGAGTCTCTTCCGGAGTATGCGAAGTTTCCAAGCAGAGGAGTAATGGTGTTTCTGCTGGGATTGATCACAAGAACAGATTCAAAGATGTGATTTAATTCCTTGAGCTTATTATCTACATTATTCTGCTTCCTTAAATTGCTGTCCATGGAGATGTTGCGGTTAGAAGCTTTTATTATGTGCCTTCCACCGTGTTCAACAATCTCTTTTGCCTGAAGACACAATATGTTTCCGTTATAGGTGTAGTAGAAGGTCTCCAGGTTCTTAGTGGCTTCCAACTTGTTTGCAAATTCGCGATATTTCTTTAAAAGAGGCGACTTGGTCTTGTAAATGAGGTTATCAAGCTCTTCCAGGGAAAGAGAGGTCTTAAGCTGGATCTGCCTCTTGTACTCATCATTCATGAAAAGAGTGCTGAAATTCTCACCGTCATCCTCAATGATCTCTAAGGGCTCATCTGTATATCTTGCAGCAAAACCTGCTTCCTGATAGTAATGGCGCCACTGTCTGGGCTCTATTGTTATGCCGAATTCTTCAATGTGTTTAAAGAATTCATCTACAGGCATAGGCTGTCCGTAGAAATAGCCCTGAAGCATGCCACAGCCGATGGTCTTTAAAAACTCCACCTGTTCAGCAGTCTCAACACCTTCTGCCAAAGTCATGATATTGATGTCCTTGGCCATGGAGATGGCTGATGTCATGATGGATTTGGATCTGTCTGTGAAAGACTTAAGGAAGTCCATATCCATCTTGAGGGTGTCAAAGTAATAATCTTTAAGAAGGGTAAGAGAGGAGTATCCGCTACCGAAGTCGTCCATCCATACTTCATAGCCGGCATCTCTGAAGCTGTCGATGACTCTGCGCATCAGGTCAGCATCGGATACGATCATGCTCTCTGTTATTTCTACGTGAATATTGTCCTTGGGTATGTCGTATTTAGTGATGGCATCTTCGAGGACCTTAAGCATATCTGTAGCTTCGAAATCAAGACGCGAAAAATTCACCGATACCGGAACGGCATCGAGACCATTGTTTATACGCTCTGAGATGTCAGAGCAGACCTTGTTCACGATAAAGCAGTCCAGTTTGTGAATCTGACGGCTTGCTTCGAGAGCACCTATGAATTTGTCGGGGGAAAGAAATCCGAATTCGGGATCGACCCATCTGGCCAGGGATTCTGCACCACAAAGCTGCCCTGTGAGCGAACGAATAACCGGCTGATAATATACCTTTATCCAGCCGTTCTCAAGGGCAGTATCGATATTTTTGATCACGTATTCCGCAATCTTTCTGGTATCCTGTTGGTTTTGATCGCCAGATGCCATTTACGTAATCTCCATCACTAATTAGTGCTATATTGAGCATAACACATTAAGTGACAGAGATTGTAAATAAAGAATAAATTTTTTATTGTTTTCTTAAATTCTGTAATTTTGTTTTATTGATCTTGCCGTCTGCAATAGTGCTGGCAACCCAGATCTTGAGAGACTCTACTGTGGAATCAATAAGATCGAGCTGCTTCTCTATGCTAACAAAATCAGGAAGCTCATCATCTGAGATGACACCGTCTGCTGTGATGTCGATAAGGCGGTTTTTCTGGTCATCGAGAGAGTTAAGGGCTGCAAGCATTCCAAGAACTATCTCGGAGAGGCTGGCGTTCTTAACTTCCGGAACAGAGTCTTTTCCTATACGACACTCATGTGTGCAGTAGTAGTTGCAAAGCTCGGGCTTCTTGTAGGCAAGGGCCATATCTACGACGTCTTCCGGAACGATGGCTGTCTTGCCGGTCTCAAGCTTCTCAAGACGGCTCTCGCTGATGGTTCCGATGAGCTCACTGGCCTGGGCTCTGGTAAGGCCTGCCTCTTCCCTGGCTACGAAGTAAACATTCTTATCCTCTTTGATCGACTTTTTTCCCATTTTTTCCTCCATATATAAAAAGGGTCGGCGCTGATGCTTTCGGCGCCAACCCTGCATGATACTAAGATTATTTTAGCTCGCTGTAGCCAAAACTGTTAACCAGTGCATCGATCGGTGTTCCGTTTTTGCAAAGCGGACACTCAGCCGGTGAATAGGACTGGTAGTTAGGTATTTCTTCAGGGTGGAATACGGCATTTACAAGTATGCCATCAACCTCTTTTACCGCACTGAAGATTGCGCAGGCACCGGATACGTTGGCTCCGTAGTAGCGTACGCCCTCCATGAGGTGCTCTAAAGTTCTTCCGGTTGTAAGTGAGCCCATAAGAAGCAGTACGTGTTTGCCTCTGATGGCGAGCTGAAGATTGTCGCGGAAGATGATCTGGCCACTTGATGTGTACTCAGGCGCAATGACATAGACTGTTCTGTGTGCATTGTAGTTGAGAACTCCGGCTCTTGTGAGCTCTTCTGCAAGGTAAGTTCCGATAACTTCAGTTCCGTCAGCACATACAATGGTATCCACAGGTGTGGAAATTGTGTAGTGCATTGCCAGAATTGCTGCTACACCATGAGCTTCGCTGCAACGAGTCTTCATGGTACCAATCTCCATATAATTGGTGATATGAGAGTGGGTGGTAGCGTAGTGGCCTGGTATAATTTTGAGGGCCACATTCGAATTCATTGATGCTGGTATCTTGGTGTACTCACTTAGCATACCCAAAAACCCCCTTTTTTTCTTTTAGTATACCATCTTTTGCTGTATAATACACTTTAATTGCACATGATTTATCAGTTTGGAGGAGGAAATTTAATGAGTATCAGAATTGGTATCCTTGGTTACGGTAACCTTGGAAAAGGCGTAGAACTCGCAGTTGCAGCTGCTCCCGATATGGAGCTTGTAGCTGTTTTCACAAGAAGAGATCCGGCATCTCTATCTATCAGAACTGCCGGTGTTCCTGTTGTTTCTGTCAGCGAAGCTGCTGATTGGAAAGACAAGATCGATGTAATGATCCTTTGCGGCGGAAGTGCAACCGATCTTCCTGTTCAGACTCCTGAGTATGCAAAGCTCTTTAACGTAGTAGACAGCTTTGACACTCACGCAAGGATTCCTGAGCACTTTGCAAATGTTGATGCTTCAGCTAAGGAAGCCGGCAAGGTTGCTGTTATCTCCTGCGGATGGGATCCAGGAATGTTCTCACTTGCAAGAGTATATTCAAATGCTATTCTTCCGGACGGTAACGACTATACATTCTGGGGCAAGGGCGTATCCCAGGGACATTCAGATGCCATCAGACGAGTTAAGGGTGTCAAGAATGCCAAGCAGTACACAATCCCTGTAGAGAGCGCACTCGAGGCAGTTAGAAGCGGCAAGAACCCTGAGCTCACCACAAGAGACAAGCACACAAGAGAGTGCTTCGTAGTTCTTGAAGAGGGCGCAGATGCTGCAGCTGTTGAGAAAGAGATCAAGGAGATGCCTAACTACTTTGCTGACTACGACACAACAGTTCACTTCATCAGCGAAGAGGAACTCCTTAAGAACCACAGCGGAATGGCTCACGGCGGATTCGTATTCAGAAGTGGTAAGACCGGTGCTGACAAGGAGCACAACCACATCATCGAGTACAGCTTAAAGCTCGATTCAAACCCTGAGTTCACAACCAGCGTACTTGTTGCTGTTGCAAGAGCAGCATACAAGCTCCAGGCAGAAGGCGCTAAGGGCTGCAAGACAATGCTCGACATTCCACCTGCATACCTTTCAAGCCAGAGCCCTGAAGAGCTCAGAGCACATTTACTTTAATTATGAAGGAGTCAATGGGGACGGTTCTCATTGACTCCTTTTTTTGAGTCACCGGGGACGTTTCAGTTTGACTCATTTACTGAGTACAGTTTCAACACTTTCATCGCCGTCAGCATAAACAGCCATCCGGCAGCTTGCATTGTACCGCTCCCAAGCTGATACTGCACTATTCTCAGCAGTTTCTTTATATCTGTCTTTAAGCTCCTCAAAGAGCTTATCCCTGTCATAATAATCCCTGTTAGTCAGAACTACCGCAAAGTCATCTCCGCCGATCCTGAATACCTGAGAGTTCACAAATATCTGGCAGATAATCTTGGATGCTCCGACGATGTAGTCGTTTCCTTTATCATGGCCATATCTCTCATTGATCATGGCAACATCTAAGAGCTTAATTATAACGATACCGAACTGAGCGGTCTTATTTTGAATATCCCAGTTCAGGGATTCGATCATCTTATCATAAGCAGGTTTGTTCTTGACCCTGGTGAGCGGATCCTGATAGGAGGTTGCACTGTTATTTCCGCCGCCCATAACATTCACAACCTTATTCTTGCCGCTGTGCTTGCCGGCATAGAGCTTTTCATCCGCATCTCTGATGGCGCCGTAGAGTCCGTCACTTCCCCTGAAATATGACATTCCGAAGGTCATGGTAACAGCGAGCTTTTGGCCCTCATAACTGAAGTTGGTCTGCTCAATTTCTTTTCTTATGTCGTCAACGTACTTGAAGGGATCGGTGTCTTTTTCCATCTTCTTGAGGAAAAGAAATTCTTCTCCACCCCAGCGACCTACAAGAACATCTTTCTTTCCAAATATTTCACCTATTGTTTTGAGAACATAGTCTCCGCAGTTGTGACCGTAGTTGTCGTTTATCTTCTTGAAATTGTCGATGTCTGAGATAGCTATCCAGTAATCCGAATTCTCTTTTTCTACATTCTCAAACTGAGTGGAGAGGTAGTAGCGATTAGGAAGACCGGTGAGCTTGTCGTGGGAGAGCTGGTATTCAAGCTGGTTCTCCGAGGAGATTGCGATGTAGACCAGGAGCTGCAGGACAAACAGCATGATCACAAATACAATAACGCCCCATAAGAGGGAGAGTGCAAATTCAGTTTTTGCAGGAAGGGAGTATGGAGCCGGGTGATACTGAAGATACACGTAAGAACCAAGATAAAGAAACATGCCGAGAATGCATGCAGGCATCATTCTGATAATCTTAAGCTTAAGGGCTTTTCCTGTGTATTCCGAATAAAGGGCAAGAACGCTCATACCTATAAGCGTTATCTGAAATCCGCTGTTCCAGCCGGTAAGAATGACAGAGCAGGTCATGTGGGCTGCAACTTCCAGATATATGGCAACTGCAAAGAAGGGGAACCACTCTTTATATAGAACAAAGAGCATAAAGATGTAAAAGACAATGCTGAATGCGTTAAAGATCACCATAGGCGTAACGCCGCACTTATAAAAGACGCAGATCATCAGGATATGGATCATCAGGAAACTGATGGCCATACCCCAGCCGAGTATTTTAGTTCTTTTAAGGGTCATGAACATAAGCACAGCCGCCTTTAAGAGAAGCAAACACCTTTACACGATAATTTTACTATGGTTTTGCGTCAATGTGTCTAAAAAAAGCATAAAAAGAGTATGACCCGTGCGCTATACTTTTGAGGGCAATATTAGTATAATACTGTGAGGTAGAATCTAAAAAAAGTTTTTGGAGGAATTGAAAATGAGTCAGCAGGGAATTGGAACAAGATGTGTACAGGCGGGATACACTCCCGGAAACGGAGAGCCAAGGCAGATACCGATCATTCAGTCTACTACTTTTAAGTACGACACCAGCGAGGATATGGGTAAGCTCTTTGACCTTGAGGCTTCCGGATATTTCTACACAAGACTTCAGAATCCCACCAATGATTATGTAGCTGCCAAGATTGCAGCGCTTGAGGGCGGAACTGCAGCAATGCTGACATCTTCGGGACAGGCAGCAAACTTTTTTGCCCTGTTTAATATATGCGAGGCAGGAAGCCACATCGTAGCTTCTTCATCAATCTACGGCGGAACCTTCAACCTCATTGAAGTAACCATGAAGAAGATGGGCATCGATGTTACATTCGTTTCACCTACAGCTTCCGATGAGGAGCTGGATGCAGCTTTTAAGGACAACACACGTGCAATGTTCGGTGAGACCATCGCAAACCCTGCGCTTACAGTTCTTGATATAGAGAGATTCGCAAATGCAGCTCACAGACACGGAGTTCCGCTTATTGTGGACAACACCTTCCCGACACCTGTAAACTGCAGGCCTATCGAGTGGGGCGCAGATATCGTTACACATTCAACCACCAAGTACATGGACGGCCACGGAGCAGCAGTTGGCGGAGTTATCGTTGATTCCGGCAAGTTCGACTGGATGGCTCATGCTGATAAATACCCGGGACTTACAACACCTGATGAGTCCTACCACGGAATTGTTTATGCCGAGAAGTTCGGAAACGCCGGCGCTTTCATCACAAAGGCTACAGCACAGCTGATGCGCGACCTTGGTTGTATACAGTCACCTCAGAATGCATTTCTTTTAAACCTTGGTCTTGAATCCCTGCATGTCCGCATGCCTCGCCACGTTGAGAACGGCCTTGCTGTTGCTAAGTTCCTTCAGACAAGAGAGGAAGTTGCCAAGGTTAACTATCCCGGACTTGAGTCTGATCCATACTATGAGCTGGCACAGAAGTACATGCCAAACGGCGGCTGCGGCGTTGTTTCCTTCGAGCTTAAGGGCGGAAGAGCAGCTGCAGAGAGCTTCATGAAGAAGCTTAAGCTGGCAGCCATCGAGACTCACGTTGCCGATGCAAGAACATGCTGCCTGAATCCCGCAACATCAACACACAGACAGATGACAGACGAACAGCTCCTTGAGGCAGGAATCCCTGCAGGACTTGTAAGAATGAGCTGCGGCCTTGAGGACAAGGAAGACCTTATCGCAGATATCGCAAACGCTCTTGGCTGAAGTGCTATAATTGAGACGGCGATTTCAAAGGAGATAACCTATGGATAATATAGGAATAGTTTTCGGGTGCTTTATACCGTTTCATAAGGGACATGAATCTCTTGTAAAAAGAGCTTTAGACGAGAATGACAGAATGATCATCGCCGTGTGTGGTTATCAGGAGGACAGGGGAAAAGACTTCCTTCCTTTCACCGTGCGTTATAAGCTCGTCAAAGAGATGTTCAGAGATAACCCAAGGGTTACCGTTGCCATCATCGACGACAAGAAGATCGGCCTCGACGGTACCTTCACCCACGAGAACTGGGTTGCATGGGGAAAAGAGCTCTTTTCCTCCGCAGGTATAGACCCGGACAGCGCACACTTTAACTGGTACACCGGTGAGCCTTCCTATGTGGAAAAGCTGGGGCCTATCTATCCCGATCATACATTTAATCTGGTGGATCGAACCATTGTGCAGGTGAGCGGAACCGAAATCCGCGAAAACCCCATGGATCTGTCAGAGGACATAAATGTTGTATTTAGAAATTACCTGTTAAAAACAGGAAAATTAGAGGAGGATCCAATGAATCCAATTATTGACAGTTTACTTGAAACAGACCTGTACAAATTTTCAATGGGACAGGCAATCTATCACAACTTCCCTGATTACACCACAACCTGGACCTTCAGGTGCCGTAACAAGGACGTGAAGTTCACAGCCGAGATGGTTGAGGAGATAAAGAGACAGATATATCTCTACTGCGACTTAAACTTTACTGAGGATGAGCTTAACTACCTTGCAAGCATCAAGTGGATCAAAAAGTCCTACGTTGATTTCCTCAGACTGTGGCACCCAAGATATGAGGACTTCACCATTACAACAGATGCAGAGTGCGGACTTTCAATCGAGACCAACGGTACATGGCTCAACACTTCAATGTACGAGATTCCTACTCTTGCGATTGTAAACGAAGTATACTTCAGAATGAATTATGACTATGAGGAGCTCATGGAATCCTTTGAGCAGAAGCTCGTTGAGAAGATAGCTCTTTTAACAGATGGAACATACAAGATCGGGGCATTCTCAGAGTTCGGCTTAAGGAGAAGGCTCTCAGCTGAGGCTCAGGAGCTTGCAGTACTTAAGTTAAAGGAAGCTAAGCTCGACGGAACAGGCTCTAAGTTCGTTGGAACATCAAATGTACTTCTTGCCAAGAAGCACGGTGTTACACCTGTCGGAACCATGGCTCATGAGTGGATCATGTGCGTAGGACAGGGCAATCACAAGCACAATCCGGCTTACTCAAACTGGTACGCTCTTGACTACTGGGTAAAGGAGTACGGAATCCTGAATGGAACAGCGCTTACCGATGCAATCACTACAGACTGCTTCCTGCGCGACTTCCAGCTGACATTCTCAACTCTGTTCTCAGGTGTTCGTCATGACTCAGGAGATCCGATCGAGTGGGGCGAGAAGATGATCGCACACTATAAGAGCCTTGGCATCGATCCTGCCACAAAGACACTGCTCTTTAGTGACAGCCTTGATTTCAAGCGCGCTAACGACATCAATGCACACTTTGCCGGAAGAGCAAAGGTTGCTTTCGGAATCGGAACCTACATTTCAAATGATACCAAGGTTCCTGCTCTCAACATCGTTATGAAGACAACAGCCTGCAACGGACAGGATGTAGCAAAGGTTTCTGACGTTGAAGGCAAGGGAATGTGCAAGAATCCTGATTATGTTGATTACCTTCAGAGGTGTATAAATTGGAGGATGGAGAATGAGGAGCTTTGATGCAAAGAAAGAAATAGAAAATATTGTTGCCTGGATTCAGGAATGGTTTTCGAATAATGGTCCGAAGGCCAGTGCCGTCATTGGTATTTCCGGAGGCAAGGACTCAACGATTGTTGCAGCGCTCCTTGTTAAGGCTCTGGGAAAAGAGCGCGTGGTAGGCGTTATGATGCCTAACGGCGAGCAAAAAGACATCTCGGATTCACAGAAGGTTGTTGAGTTCCTTGGAATCAGGAATTACACAGTCAACATCGCTGAGGCTTTTGAGGGCGAGATGAATGCTCTTAAGGCAGCAGGCGTTGAGCCCGGTAAGGATGCAATCATCAACACTCCGCCAAGACTTAGAATGACTACACTATATGCAATTGCGCAGTCACTTCCCGAGGGAGGACGTGTGGCTAATACCTGCAATGCTTCCGAGGACTACGTTGGTTATTCAACCAAGTACGGCGATGCAGCCGGCGATTTCAGCCCCTGCTCAGACTTCCTCGTTTGCGAGATGCTTCAGATCGGTGATGAGCTGGGACTTCCTTCTGAGCTTATTCACAAGACTCCATCAGACGGACTTTCAGGAATGTCAGATGAGGACAAGCTTGGATTTACTTATGCGATGCTGGATAAGTACGTAAGGACCGGTGAGATTGAGGACCTGGAGATAAAAGAGAAGATCGACAGACTGCATAGACTTAACCTGCATAAACTGCAGACAATTCCGATGTATAAGAGATAAAGAAAAGGCCTGAGGAGCAATTCCTCAGGCTTTATTTTTTTGGGGTGCTTGCTTAGCCGTTTTGAACCCTGGGGACGGAGTCAGTGGCTCATTTTCAGAAAGAAGTTTCTTTTTGAAATAATTGTCAGAAAATGAGCCACTGACTCCGTCCCCAGGGTTCATTTTATCCGATTTCGGAAACAAAATCGCTCATCATGTCGGAAATCTTTATCTGCTGAGGGCAAACCTGCTCGCAGCAGTGGCAGTGGAGGCAGGAGGCAGGTCTTTTCTCATCAGGAATGGCTGAAAGTGCCATGGGAGCGATGAAGTCGAATCCTCCGCCTTCAATTGTAATAAAGTGTTCATTATAAAGAGAGATCAAATGTGGTATATCAAGGCCCTGTGGGCAGTGGCTTACGCAGTAGTGACAGGCAGTGCAGGGAATGGACTTTCTCTCGAGCATTCTGTCGACAACTGACATAAGTGCCGTCATTTCTTTTTCGTTAAGAGGCTTATCTTCCTTGAAGGTCCTGATGTTATCTTCAAGCTGCTGCATGTTGGACATGCCTGAGAGCACCATGGTTACACCCTTTGTGCTCTGAAGGAACCTGAAGGCCCAGGCGGGAATTGCTTCATCAGGTCTTAGCTCTTTTAACTCGGTTTCAAACTTATCGTCGAGCTTAGCCAGCTTACCTCCGCGGAGGGGCTCCATAACCCAAACGGGAATTCCCTTTTCATTTAAGAGATCTACCTTAGCCTTGGCATCCTGGAACTTCCAGTCAAGATAGTTGAGCTGGATCTGGCAGAATTCCATGTGCTCGCCATAGGCATCAATAAAGCGCTTTAGCGTCTCCATTTCGCCGTGGCAGGAAAAACCAAGATGCTTAATCCTGCCATTCTTTTTCTGTTCCATCAGATAATCGAAAATGCCAAACTTGGGATCCAGGTACTGATTGATATTCATTTCGCAGACATTGTGGAAAAGATAAAAATCAAAGTACTCCATGCCGGTCTTTTCAAGCTGCTTTTCAAAGATCTCTTTTACCTTGGACATGTTTGAAAGGTCATAGCCGGGGAACTTGGTGGCAATATAAAAACTCTCCCTCGGATACTTGGCGAGGGCTTCGCCCATGACGATCTCGGAGTTGCCGTTGTGGTAGCCCCAGGCAGTGTCATAATAATTGATGCCTTCGGACATAGCCTTGTCCACCATCTCAAAAGCCTTCGGCTTATCGATATTACTGTCATCACCGTCAATTACCGGGAGTCTCATTGCGCCAAAACCGAGACCTGAAAGCTTTATTCCCTGAAAATCCCTATATACCATAGCCATTACCTCCTGAAAAATGTATTATGCCTTTTGGTTAAAGTGTGCCATTGGATCCATCATCATTGTTGCGTTATATTGTGCAAACATCTTTGAGTAAAAACCTGAGAATTTCTTGAGACGGGCATTATTGCTGGACAGAGTCCTGTCCTCCATAACCATGTCCATCCCGAATTTCATGCTGTACATGGTTTCAGCAAAATGCTTCATTATCTTGTAGACGTCTACATGGTTTTTCAGGATGAATTCATCCACGTCTGCTTCTGTGATGCGCAGAAGCAATAGATCCGAGTAGGCAACAACCGTGTAAACAGCAGGCTTTCCGCCTGTAAAAAGACCCATCTCTCCAAAATAATCATCCTTGGATTTGATGGCCAGAATGGATTCGTATTCAGTACCATAGCCCGTGTATATTTCTGCGTGACCGGATATGATCTTGTACATATCCATATTGGATTCACCTTCCTGAATGATCACGGTGCCTGCAGGAATCTTCATCATCATAGTCGTATCCTCCGAGTGAGAGTATAGGGTGATGTGTTCGATAAGAAATAAATTAATGTTTTTTATATTATAACATGAATAACTATTCAATATGTAAAGTGAGTCACCGGGGACGTTTCAGTTTGACTCATTGCATGCAATGAGTCAGTGGGGACGGTTCTCTTTGACTCCTTGTGTGCAATGAGTCGATTGCGGGATTTATGGCAGGGCGAGGAGTTTTAGGTTTTTTGACAGGTAAAAAGAGTGCACGTAATCCTTTTTGGGGGATTATTTTATGGCAGGAAAGGGAGTAGTTGGCTTGTTAACAGGTAAAAAGCTTGCACAAAATCTTTTTTCGGGCTTTATTTTATGGCAGAGAGGAGGGGATGAGGTCTTTTGACAGGTAAAAAACTTTTGTGAGTCAAACTGAAACGTCCCCGGTGACTCACCCGGTGACTCAGAGGAGTCAAAGAGAACCGTCCCCAATGACTCCCCGGTGACTCACCAAAGAGGTGGCGGAACATGTTATAATTATCCAATGGGTAATCAAACTATGTATAACAGGGGGAATAACTATGGCAGAACTTAAGTGCCCACACTGTGGACAGGCATTTACGGTAGATGATACAGAGCTTAGCTCAATCGTTCAGCAGATTAGGGATAAGGAATTTGAAAAAGACCTGACAAGAAGAACGGAAGAGCTTCAGAAACACCTTCAGGAGAAACACAAACTGGAGCTTGATTCTATTGAAGACAAGATAGTCTTAAAGACCAGGCAGCAGTACGAAGAAGAGATAGACAAGTTAAGAGAAGAAAAGACCAAAGAGATTGAGAAGCTTAAGGAAGAGAAAGCTTCCGAAGCAGACAAACTCAAGGAACTTCTAAGGCAGGAGCAGGAGAAGAACACTAAGCTGTCTCTTGAAATGCAGAGCAGTGACGACAGGCAGAAGCTCGCTGTAATGGAGGCGGTCAAGAAGGTTGAGGATGAGAAGCAGGCAAGGCTCGATGAGCTGACCAGAAAAGCTCATGAAACGGAACTTGAGCTTTCCGAGAAAGCCCATGACCTTGAGAATCAGCTTCAGCAGGAGAAGGACCGCGGTAAAGTCCTGCTTGAACAAAAGGAGAAGGAAGTTGAGTTCTACAAGGACTTAAAGACCAAGATGTCCACTAAGATGGTGGGCGAGACTCTGGAGCAGCACTGCGAGATCCAGTTCAATCAGCTAAGGGCAACTGCCTTCAGGAATGCATATTTTGAAAAAGACAATGACATAAGAAGCGGAAGTAAAGGCGACTACATCTACCGCGAAACGGACGATAACGGCGTCGAGATCATCTCCATCATGTTTGAGATGAAGAATGAGATGGACGAGACAGCATCCAAGCACAAGAACGAGGATTTTTTCAAGGAGCTTGATAAAGACAGGAAGGAAAAGAACTGTGAATATGCGGTACTTGTATCCCTTCTCGAGAGTGATTCCGAACTCTACAATGCAGGAATCGTCGATGTTTCCTACAAGTATGACAAGATGTACGTGGTTCGTCCGCAGTGCTTTATTCCAATGATAACGCTCCTTAGGAATGCGGCCTTCAATGCCCTTACCTACAAGCAGGAGCTTGCAATGGTTCGCAACCAGGACATCGACATCTCAAACTTCGAGGATTCTCTTATGAAGTTCAAGGATGACTTTGGCAGAAACTATGAGCTTGCACACAGTCACTTCGACAAGGCTATTGATGAGATAGACAAGACAATTCAGCACCTTGAGAAGGTAAAGAAGGAGCTCCAGGGCTCTGATAATCAGCTGCGTATTGCTACCAGCAAGGTAGAGGATGTAAGCGTCAAAAAGCTCACCAGGAACAATCCCACCATGAAAGCTAAGTTCGACGCATTGAAGGACGACTGAACTAAATCGGGAGTCATTGGGGACGGTTCTTTTTGACTCCCTTTTTCTATAATCAAGAGGGCATAAAACATCCAAGCAAAAGGGAGTCAAAGAGAACCGTCCCCAATGACTCCCTACTGACTCAAAGACTTGACAGGTGTGATACCATAGATTACATACAAACAAATTGCGCAAAAGGAATACTAAAGATAAATGAAACAACCAAGAGACAGGCGTGAATATCTCACAACCACGCCGGTTCCGAAGCTTATCTTATCGCTCTCGGTACCAACAATCATCAGTATGCTGGTGACAGCAATCTACAACACAGCGGATACATTCTTTGTGGCGAGAGTATCCGATAACCCGGCGGTGAACACCGCAGCTACAGCATCCGTAGGCCTTGTGTTCACGGTAATGGCCATAATCCAGGCTTTTGGATTCTTCTTTGGACACGGATCAGGCAATTACCTCTCAAGGATGCTTGGAGCAGGAAATCACAAGGAAGCTAATGAGATGGCATCCACCGGTTTTGCCATGGCGGCAATCGTCGGAGTCATCTTCGCAATTGTAGGAAATATCTTCGCTGCACCCATAGCCCATTTCCTAGGAGCTACGGACACAACAATGCAGTTCACCATAGACTACATGAGGATAATCCTCTTCGGAGCGCCTTTTATGATGGCTCAGTTCGTCATAAACAACCAGCTCCGTTTCCAGGGGAGCGCTGTCTACGCCATGATAGGACTTATGTCAGGCGCGGTTATGAACATGGTTCTCGACCCGCTCCTTATCCTGGTTTTCCACATGCAGGTAAGAGGCGCAGCCATCGCAACAGTGATGGGCCAGCTCACCAGCTTCATCGTACTGTTCATCGGAACCAGCAAGGGTGAGAACATCAGGATGAGCCTCAGCAATGTCAAGCTCAACTGGCATTACCTTCTTGAAGTACTAAACGGAGGTGCACCATCTCTTTTCCGTCAGGGACTTGCAGCTATTTCCACATTGCTCCTCAATCGTACAGCCGGAGCCATCGGCGGAGATGCAGCCATTGCCGGAATGAGCGTTGCCGGAAGACTTATGCTGATGATGGGCTCAGCTCTCATCGGATTCGGCCAGGGCTATCAGCCGGTTTGTTCCTTCAACTACGGCGCAGGTCTTACCAAAAGGGTAAAAGAGGGCTTCTGGTTCTGCGTTAAGTATTCAACCATATTCCTGATCATCATCGGCGTCATCTTCTACAGATTCGCGCCACAGATCATCAGCCTGTTCTTCAGGGAAAAGGCAGCAGCCGACCTTGATTCGGCTCAGACCCTGCAGTACGCCAAGGAAGTCGGAACCACGGCGCTGCGCTATATGTGCATGTCGACTCCCTTGTCCGGCGCAATTGTTATCAGCAACATGATGCTTCAGTCCATCGGAAAGGGCTTCAAGGCATCAGTCACAGCATCAGCAAGAAACGGCTTTTGCTTTATCCCACTTATCCTGATCCTTCCACAGTTTCTCGGAATTCAGGGCGTTGAGATGGCTCAGGCCTGTGCAGATGTTTTATCACTATTAATTGCCGTACCTATGGCATATTCGGAGCTTAGAAAGTTTAATGATTAGTCAAAAGACAATGGAGCTGCTCATCAGCTCTTTTCCCAAAATATTAGAATTCGGACTCAAAGTCACACTGCCACTGGCAATCATCGCCTTTATCCTCTCAACGGTCCTGGCGGTGCTTGTGGCCATGGTCCAGTTTGCTGAGGTGCCAATCCTTAAACAGATCTGCAGATTTTATATCTGGGTCATAAGAGGAACGCCGCTCCTGGTTCAGCTCATGGTGGCATTCTACGGACTTCCGCTTATCGGAATACACGCAAACCCCTTTGTTATGGCGGTTATCGTGTTCACCATCAACGAGGGAGCCTACAGCGCAGAGACCATGAGGGCTGCAATGGAGGCAGTTCCGGCAGGACAGCTTGAAGCCGGCTACTGCGTCGGCATGAACTTTATGCAGATCATGTGGCACATCATTCTTCCGCAGTCCTTCAGGACAGCATTCCCGTCCCTGTTTAACGCGCTTATCAGCATGGTAAAAGACACATCTCTTGCTTCAAGCATCACCGTTGTCGAGATGTTTACAAGAACCAAGCAGATTGCAGGACAATCCTATAACTATCTGCCGCTCTACATAGAGGTTGCAATCGTCTACCTCTTATTCTGTACGGTGCTTACCTTTGTGCAGAAGAAGGGCGAGAAGATACTTGGAAGCTACGGAGTCAGAAAGTAATAAGAGGTTTATATGGCATTACTTGAAGTTAAAAATTTACATAAAAAGTTCGACGCCACCGAGGTCCTTATGGGCGTCGACCTCACTGTTGAAAAGGGCGATGTGGTATCGATCCTTGGGCCTTCGGGTTCAGGAAAGACCACGCTTCTTCGCTGTATAAATTTCCTTGAGAAGGCCGACGAGGGAGAACTTGTCTTTGGGGAAAAGACCTATCATCTTCCGAAGGTTTCCAGAGAGGATATCTCAGCCATCAGAAAGAGGACAGGTTTTGTGTTCCAGAACTACAACCTCTTTGCCAATAAGACGGTTCTTCACAACGTGACGCTTGGCCTTACTTCAGCAAGACATGTGCATACAAAGGAAGCTGAAAAGAAGGCGCTTGAAGTCCTGAGAAAAGTCGGAATGGCAGATTATGCTGGCCAGTACCCGAGCCAGTTATCAGGCGGTCAGCAGCAGAGAGTTGCAATAGCAAGGGCTTTGGCAACGGACCCGGATATCATTTATTTCGACGAGCCTACATCAGCGCTGGATCCCGAGCTTACAGCGGAAGTTCTGGAAGTTATGAGGGAGCTGGCACATGAGGGCATGACCATGATAGTGGTGACCCACGAGATCTCTTTTGCAAAAGAAGTATCCTCAAAAGTGGTATTCATGGCAGACGGAAAAGTGGTGGAAGAAGGCACAGGAGCTGAGTTCTTTGAAAATCCTAAGATGGATAGGACAAAAGAGTTCTTGCGTTTGACCAAAAACTGATGTATTATTATTCAAAATGAATTTTGTGCAATCTAATTTAAGGAAAGAAGTTTTATAAGGAGCAGAAATTATGAGAAAAAAGCTATCTATGTTACTGATGACTGTCCTTACAGCTGTTACAGTAGCAGGTTGTGGAGCACAGGCCGGTGGCAGCACAGAGTCTGCCGGCAGTAATGACCACCTTGCAAGGATCAAGGCGGCAGGCAAGATCACAATCGCTACAGAGGGTGTTTGGGCACCATTTACTTATCACGATGAGACTACAGATGAGCTTGTAGGCTTTGATGTAGAGATCGCAGCAGCAATTGCCAAGAAGCTCGGCGTAGAGCCTGATTTCCAGGAGGTTGCATTTGACGGTGGCCTCACAGGTGTTACAACCGGAACCTTCGATATGATGGCAAACGGCGTTGACGTTACAGATGACCGTAAGGAGACATACGATTTCACACATCCTTATGCTTATGACCACGCTGTAGTTGTTACCCTTGCTTCCAACAATGACATCAATTCCTTCGATGATCTTGCAGGCAAGACAACAGCTAACTCAGCAGGTTCAACCTACGAGGCAATGGGCATCGAGCACGGCGCTACATGTTCAAACGTTGACACCATCGGCGAGACAATGACACTGGTTCTCAACGGAACAGTTGATGCTACGATCAATGCCAACACTTCAGCTCAGGACTATTTCAAGACCACAGGAACCACAGAGCTCAAGGTTGCAGCTATGGACGATGAAGTTACTATGTACGCAATCCCTCTTGCAAAGGGTGCTGACAACGATTCTCTCAGAGAGGCAATTAACCAGGCTATCTCAGAGCTTCGCGAAGACGGAACTCTTGCAGAGATCTCAAACAAGTACTTCGGTGCTGACATCACAAGTAACTGATATATTAAGGCTTTATAAAAGCCGGGCGATTTATGATTCGCTCGGCTTTTTTGTGTCCGTTAAACTTATTTGCCAAGTATCTTCTGAGCTCTGTAGTAGGAGAAGTTAAATCTTCTAAAGCCGACAAAATCCTTGTTCTCAAATTCATGATCATGATACTTCTTGAATTTGGCCAGTACTTCTGCATCATCTTTAATGGCAGGAACGGCATCGAATGACAGACTGTCCTCGATATATTCTGCAACAGAAGTATATTCATCAATCTTGTTGGCAGTTGCCTGAAGGTCATACTTTGCAATCCGGTAATCGGGATTGCTGTAGATGAAGGCGATAAATGCCAGGGTAATGGCTACCATGCATGCCTTAAATACAGGGAAGCTTCTCACGTACATGCTGATGATAAGGAATGAAAGCCAGAAGCACAGCACTGCCAAAAACCAGAGTACAAAGAGCCTTAAAAATGTCAGGTGATAAACCCTTACGTACATGATCATTCTGTAAGCCGATGATGCGATCATGATGTAAGTGCAGGCAGCGATTATTGTCAAAAGAGCCTTTAAAACCTTGGAGTTTTTAAAGAATGCCTGACAGATCGAAACCATTACAATGTTCAAAACGCATACAGCAAGCAGCTGATAGAATCCCTCGTGTGCGTACTCTGCGTAGGTGTAGCCTGCCGGAAGAGCCATCTTACCGCTGAAAAGGTACAGGAGCTGGATTGCGCAGAACAGGATGTAAACAAGTCCGATAATGCTTGTAAAGGTAATGGCTATAACAGGATTTGTCTTGCCCTCGCTTCTTGCTTTTACCTTGAGCTCCTGCTTTACCATGGAGGTGATAATGGTATAAGCACACCAGAAGCCGACTATAGCTGTGCAGAACATCATTACTGAATGGAAGATGTACTCCGGAATATCAATATCCTTAAAGAGGCCATCGAGCATGTGCTCAAAGACTGCATCCGCTGAAGCAAGGAGCGGTACGATAACGAGCAGAAGCGGAATAGTAATTGCAAGACCCAAAAGCACTGCGTTTACGGTTTTCTTTCTGTCGCTGATCTCTTCGGTGGCTCTGGATCTCCTCAGAGCTTTGTAATCCGAAACCGGGCTTGGAAGATGCTCAAGAGGCTTAATAAAAGTGATGAGTAAGCTGATCACCCATGCGCCTATATCAAATCCTGTTGTGTCTGCGTAGAGATAAATGATGTAGCTAAAGAGCAGCAGGAAGATCGCGCATCTCTCAAGAAAGTTCAGGGCAAAGCTTGTTGTAAGGCATCTGTGCACTGAGAGCAGCAATAGGGAAACTACGTAAAATACACCTAAAGCTCTTTTACCATTGCAGTCTGTGATTAGGGATAAGCCATCCTTGGCTCTTATGAGTTTCAAAATAACAAGAGCGCAGACCATGAATATTGGGTAGGTAATGCTTGAGTGGTTGTTGTAAAGGCAGAATCCGTAGATAAGTCCGAAGACTACGGATAACAGTCCGTATTTCTTAAAGTGCTCGGCGTTTCCTCTTGCCACGGGTTGCATCTGAACCACGTTACCCATTTGCGAACCGGCTACCTGCGGATTAACCGGCTGTGGAGCTACCGGCTGCTGATTATAGTTATACTGTGATGACTGATTATTGGTATCCATACTTAGTTCTCCTCTTCGTCAACATATTCCAGGATATCTCCCGGCTGACATTCAAGTGCCTTGCATATTGCATCAAGGGTCTCAAGCCTTACGGCTTTTGCTTTGTTGTTTTTGAGGATGGATAAATTGGCCAGGGTTATACCGACTTTGCCGGCCAGTTCCGTAAGGCCCATCTTTCTCTTAGCCATCATGACATCTAAGTTTATTACGATCATATCTTTCACCTGCCCCGTTAAATGGTTAAATCATTTTCCTGCTTGTATTTCACTGCTCTGTCAAAGACTCTTGCAAGAACCTTGCTAAAGAGTCCTGCAAAAAGAAATACACCGGCGATGACCACAGCGGCGGTGGTGAAATATACAAAGCATCTAAAGATCTTGATGCCTGCGATGACAAATGCGTAAGTGCCCATTCGGTATAGGCTCTTAACATTGGCTTCCACAAAACAGTTATCATCAATTACTGTCTTCATCATCTTCCTGAGCTCAAACAGTATGAGGAGTGTGAAGACTCCTACAGCCATGATCGAAACTACTGCGTACCAGAAGTGATCCGCAATGGCTGCGTATTCTGTCTGCTCACCCAGGGTTCGGATCGTCATCTGAACTGAGTATCTCAAGGTGAAGGGGACAGATGCAACTGCCAAAAGTCCGAAGTAGAAGCACATATCCAAGATAGTCTTAACGAAAATATTCAATTTGTTATCCATGTTATCCTCCAAGTACTTGTATATTTTCTTTATAGCACGTCCTTTTTCGAATTGCAATATAAATTTATTGTAAAACAATAAATATTTTCCGAAAGTCAATGTTATGTAATGTTTGCGTAATGTTTATGGACGTTTAATAATTTGGTACACACTATTATGTTAAAATTAGAATGTAATAATGTGCACTTTCCTTTAGCTATAGGTGAGTATGAATATTCACAAACTGAATCAGAGTCACAAATTACATAGAAGTATTCTTATAAGGCAGGTCCTTCGGATGACTGCGCTTGCTTTGCTTGCAGTTATTCTGATCGGAACTGTCTTTATGTCTTTTACGGCAAAAGTAAATGCCGGCGAGGAAAAGAAAGTCCGCGTTGGCTGGTATGAATCGACCTATTGCCACCTTGATCAGCTCGGAAGGCGCTCGGGTCTTGCCTACGATTATCAGCAAAAGATCGCAGCCTATACCGGTTGGACCTACGAATATGTGGATGGAACATGGCCGGAACTCTTACAGATGCTAAGAAACGGTGAGATCGACATGCTCAGCGATGTCTCCTACACCAAAGAAAGGGCAGAGGATATCCTGTATTCCAGGATTCCGATGACATCGGAGACTTACTATATCTTCATCAAGGCCGGAAACGACAAAATGAGTCTTGAAGATATAAACACATTTAACGGAAAAGTATTTGCAGCCGACAAAGACAGTATGCAGGCTGAATATATTAAAAAATGGGCTGATAATGTAGGCATAAAGATTGACCTTTTGGAACTCATGGATTCATCTGTTGACGAAAGTTTTGAAATGCTGAAAAAGGGCGAAATAGACGCCTATGTGACCGTGGAATCCTACGGCAACAGGGAAGGATGCATGCCTGTATGTTCAGTTGGCTCATCCGAGAGCTTTTTTGCCGTGACCAGAGGTCGTACGGATCTTATAAAAGAGCTGAACTCAGCCATGGCAAAGATCCAGAATGAGAACCCGTATTACAACCAGAAACTCCTTCAGAAGTATATCTGGTCAGCAAAGACTAATACATATCTTACGGCAAAAGAAATCGCCTGGCTTTCCGGACATGGAAAGATCAGAGTGGGCTACAGAAACAACTACATGCCATTCTCTACGGACGAGAGAGGCGTTTTGGCAGGCGCGTTGGGAGACTTCCTTGCACTTGTGCCTGATAATGTCAAAGATACCGGGATAGAATTTGAAACAGTTCCTTACGCTACTGCACAGGGATGCCTATCTGCTCTACAGAACGGAGAAATAGATGTTGCTGCTCCAATCTTCTTAAGTCCGTCAGATGCTGAGAATATGGGACTGCTTAGCACGGAATCCTTAATGGAAACCGAGATCTTTGCTGTTGTAAAACCCGGAAATCCTAAAGATATCTTCACTGATGAGAATGTTAAGGCTGCAATTCTGTCAGGAAGCGTCAATTTTGAGGTCTTTGTAAAAGACAATTATCCGGATTGGGAAATTGTATTTGAACCGTCACTTGAAGAATGCTACAAAGCTGTTTATATGGGAGATGCAGACTGTACATTCGTAAACAGCTATCGAATAACGCTGGTTGACAGACTTAGAAGGCGCTACAAGCTATCCCTCCTGGCAACGGGACAGAACATGGAATTTGCCTTTGCGGTGAAAAAAGGAAACAGCGAGCTGTATTCTATCATGAATAAGCTGGTTGTTCTCACAGATTCAAGTGAAACTGCGACCAACCTGTCACGATATGCAAGTTCTACTGATAAAGTCACATTTGAGGATTACCTTCAGGACAATGCAGCATCATTCCTTGCTGTGGCAGCAGTTATCCTGTTTATCATGCTTCTGCTTACGGTGGCAAAGGTTCGCTCGGATAGAAAGGCTTTGGACAGGCAGAAACTTATCGATGCTACGGAGCTTGATCCTCTGACCAAGCTATACACCAGGAACTATTTCTTTGAATATGCAAACAGAATGCACAATGAAAATCCTGACTATAAGCTTGATGCAATTGCATTAAACATCGAACAGTTCCATGTAGTAAATGCTATTTATGGCTGGGATTTCGGTGATAAAGTCCTGCTCGCACTTGGCGAAGAGGTCAAGGCTTATGTAGGTGAGAATGATGGAATCGCCTGCAGATCTACAGCTGACAGATTCTATATTTACTGTCTGCACACTGATGATTACAAGGGAATTTACGAAAGACTTCAGAGGGCTGTGGATGTCTTTTCCGAAAATGTAAGCATACGCATCAGGATGGGTGTTATGCCTTATCAGCCGGATCTTGGTCCGATTGAACTATTTGACAGGGCGAGAACAGCCAGCAGCATGGTAAGAGGCGGACATCATGACAGGATGATGGTCTTTAATGAGGAGATGAGGAAAAGAGAAATCCTCGAGCAGAAGCTGACTAACGACCTTAAGTACGCGCTGGAACAACATGAATTTGTTGTTTTCTATCAGCCTAAGTACAACGTTCAGGCAGATCCGCCTATTCTGCAGAGCGCAGAGGCGCTGGTAAGATGGAACCACCATGATCTGGGCATGATACCTCCCGGAACTTTCATAAATCTCTTTGAGAGAAACGGACAGATCGGACAGATCGATAAATATGTCTGGAATGAAGCTGCAAGGCAGATAGGTGAGTGGAAAGAGAAATATGGCATATCCATTCCGGTATCTGTAAATCTCTCCAGAATGGATATGTTCGAGCCGGAGCTGATCAAAAATATCGATGAAATTATTGAACGAAACGGCATTTCAAGAGCTGCGCTCCATTTGGAGGTTACAGAGTCAGCCTACACGGATGATGCCGAGCAGATCATCGGCGTAGTCGGAGACTTAAGGAGCCGCGGCTACATCATAGAGATGGATGACTTCGGAACAGGCTATTCGTCGCTGAACATGCTCTCCAGAATGCCTGTTGATATCTTGAAGCTCGACAAGAGCTTCATCGACAAGATAGAAAAACCCGAAGAGCGCAAGGAGAAAGACATCCGCATGATCGAGCTGATCCTCGACATCGCCAAGAGCCTAAAGCTCATGGTTGTAGCCGAAGGTGTAGAGAACGGCGATCAGCTTGAATTCCTTAAGGGACACGGTTGCGAGATGGTTCAGGGATACTACTTCTCGAAGCCTGTACCGGCGGAGGATTTTGAGAAACTGGCATTTGGGGAGAATAGGTATAAGTTATGAGGAGAGCATAACATCTCTGCCCCGCAGAAAATGAATTGTAGCACAAAAAAAGAAGGCGGCAAGGGCTGCCCGAGCACAGAGCTCAGCGTACTGTCCCTTGCCTCCTTCTTTTTTTGCGCGTATTGGTCACTAAGCGGGGCAGGGATGTTGGGGTATTGGTCAGCCGGGGCTTTTCTCATGTCCCGGGGACAATAAAGTGGGATTCTGCCACAGATTTTCGGAAGGAATAGTGCCTTGTGCAAGCTTTTCTCATGTCCCGGGGACGATGAAGTGCGGATTTGCCACAGATTTTCGGAAGGAGTAGCGCCTTGTGCAAGCTTTTTTCATGTCCCGTGGGCGATGAAGTGCGGATTTGCCACAGATTTCCGGAAGGAGTAGCGCCTTGGGCAAGCTTTTTTCATGTCCCGGAGGCGATGAAGTGCGGATTTGCCACAGATTTCAGGAAGGAGTAGCGCTTTGTGCAAGCTTTTATCATGTCCCGGAAGCGACATAGTGCGGATTTGCCACAGATTTCAGGAAGGTGTTGGATGAGCTTGTGGCAGAAAGGGGTGTTTGGGGCTTTTTGACAGGTAAAAGGCTTGAACGCAATCTTTTTTCAAGCTTCATTTTATGGCAGGAAGGAAGGATACAGGCCCATTGACAGGTAAACGGTAGTGGGCACAGAGGAGCCACAGTGTTGTAGGGGATAAGTAAAACTTATAACCCCCTATAAGAACCATGTCTTTTACAAAGGAGCCGGGCTAAAGCATAATCCTAAATAACAAATTTGATTAAGTTTTGAGGAGGACAAAGATATGAAAAAGAATCTCATTGCTACAGTTTTAGGAACAGCGTTAGTTATTGGATCACTTACAGGTTGCGGAGAGGCTGCTACAGCTAGTGCAAATGCAGCTGAGACAAAGGCAGAGGAAGCAACAGAAAAGACAGAAAGCTCAGAGACAGCAGATCAGGCACAGGCTGTTGAAGTGAAGACCATCAAGGCTGCAACAGGTGGCGGACCCAAGCCTTACGTATATGTTGGAGAGGATGATCAGCCTACAGGTTATGACATTGAGGTATTGAAGGCAGTATTCGACATTATTCCTGAATACGATCTTGAGATCGAGGTTACAGATTTCCCTTCAGTATTTGCAGGACTTAACGCAGGTAACTACCAGATCGGTGTTAACAACTTCTCATACAACGAAGAGAGAGCGAGCTCATATCTATATTCACTTCCTTATGATAAAGTAAGCTACGTGTTCGTATATGGTAAGGACCAGACACCTATCACATCACTTGCAGATGCAGCAGGACTTTCATTCGAAGGTGGTGCGGGCGTATCAGTAACAAATGCAATCGAGCATTGGAACGAGCTGAATCCTGATGCACAGATCAACATTACATACACAGAGGCAGATACAACAGTTGAGCTTCAGCACATCCAGGACGGAACGACATCATTCGGAATCATTGATGGTCCTATGTACACAGCTTATGTTGATGAGTACGGATTTGATATCGACAAGTCAAACATTCCTGAGGACGAAGTTAAGCTCATCGCTGATAACCTCTATGCATACTACATTCTTCCTAAGGATGAGACAGAACTCAGAGATAAGATTGATGAAGCAATCAAGCAGCTCAAAGCAGACGGAACATTAAAGAAACTCTCAGAGCAGTTCTTTGGCGGAGTTGACCAGTCACCTGAAGATGAAATCCTTAACGCAGGAAAGACAAACTAAATTATGAATATTACTTATAAGACAACAAAAGAGAATATCAATTGGGAAGAGGTTGCTGAGGTGCTTAGAAAGTCCCACCTCTCCGACCACTCTGCAAAAGAGCAACAGATTGTCTTTGAGAACAGCTACGCCGTCGTATTTGTATACGACGGCGAACGTATAGTAGGAGTTGCCAGGGCGCTCTCTGACGGACTCTTCCAGGCAGCTGTTTACAACGTTGCCCTTGATGAGGAATATCAGGGAAAGGGAATCGGAAGACAGCTCATAGGTAAGCTCCTGGAGCAGCTTAAGGGTCAGAATGTAATTCTTTACACTCATCCGCACACTGTGGAGATGTATGAAAAGTTTGGCTTTAGAAGAGCCAAGACGGCGCTGGAACTGTTTGATGCAACTGAGGAAGAGCTTGGATGGCTTGAAAACGCAGGTTTCTTCCTTCCTAAGGATTACAGATTTGAGGATGAAAAAGACAGATCCGATATGAAGGGACCTACATGGAAAAATCCGGATTCAAGGATCGAGGTATAAAGGGGAGGCAGGTATGTCATATATAGTGCCGTTTCAGACAGTGGAGCTGTTTGAGAATACATTCAAAAAGCAGATAAATAAGACAACGGGAAAGGTTGAGGGAAGGAAATTTGTCTTTGATAAATTGTTTGGGGACGGAGAAGACAAACTACCTGTGGAGGCAGACAGATACAGACTCATTTGGATGCCGGGATGTCCGCATTCGAATAAGGCAGTCATTACACTGCGCCTTCTTGGCCTTGACAGAGTTATCAGCATTGGTGAAACCGGCATACTCAGAGACCCGAGAGGATGGGTGTTCTCAGAGGACCTTGGGGAAGTTGATCCTGTTCTGAAGATCCATTATCTCGATGACGCGTATTTAAAAGGAGATCCAACCTTTACCGGAAGGTCCACGGTTCCTGCGATTGCAGATGTTACAACAGGAGCGATTGTGCAAAACGATCCGGTGAACATTCCCAAATATTTTGTTCTTGATTGGAAAAAGTTCCACAAAGAGAACGCACCGGATCTGTATCCTAAGGCGCTTCGCGAAGAAATAGACGAGTGGAGCGATTTTATCAACAAGAAGGTAGACGCCTACGGATGCGGCTTTGCGAGGGACCAGGAGACCTTCGATGAGTCTTTTGAAAACTATTTCAAGACTTTAGATACGCTGGAAGAGAGGCTGAAAGACAGGAGATTTATAAATGGTGATCATATCACACTGTCCGATATACATCTCTATGTAGCCCTGATCCGTTTCCACATCAACTATCACCTGGTGTTTGGCGTCAACAAGAAAAGACTTCAGGACTACCCGAATCTCTGGGGATATACAAGAGACATTTATCAGACAAAGGGCTTCTATGAATATACGAAGCTTGAGCTTATCAAGAAGCACTACCAGCTTTCTCCTCACATGAGAGCTAAGCTCGGAAACGTCTACGGCCTCATAGGAACAGGCCCTGACAATCGCCAGCTCCTTGCTCCCACAGGAAGAGAGAAGTTGTCAAAAGACCCTGAGCACAAGTTCACTTTGGAGGAAAATGCCAATGGACTTTTTAGCCATGATACTTTGGAACATGAAAAAGAATATCTTGAATATGCTCTCATTAAGCCCATTAAAAGGGCAGCAGAGGCAAACTATCAGAACGAGCTTGAGAGATGGGCTCATCAGGAGGAAGACGCCTTTGAAAGTATTAACGACAGGCTCAGTGATTCCGAATTTCTTCTGGGAGATGAGATAAGTGAGGCAGATAAGGAGCTTTACAAGATACTTCTTCGTCACGATCACATCTACTACTATCTGAGCAAGCTAAACTTTGCCAAGGCTACCGATTATCCGAATTTGAAAAGATATATCGAAAAGCTCTCAGGTATAGAAGAAATAAGGAATTCTATTGACATTGTAAAAGAAAAAGAGCAGGCCTTTCTGGAACTGGAGGATGAAAGAAATCCCTATCATCTGATATTCAGAGGACCTGAAATCATATAAATGTTGGAGGTAGATATGCCGGAATTTGAAGCAGCTGCATGCTCACTTGCAGCACACAGAAAAAAGATTGAAGAACAAAACAAGAATAATTCAGGATTTGGCAATGTTGCCTCATCTGAGCTTAAAAGAGAAATCGCAGATAACGGAGCCTTTGTAAGGCAGCAGAACAGGTTTGATACGCCTTTTGGAAACGAAGAGGGACAGCTCCCTGTAGAAAAAGGCAGATACAGACTCATCTGGACTCCGCTCTGCCCCTGGGCCACAAGACAGGTCATTGCCTTTGGTCTTCTTGGAATAACCGAGGACGTTATAAGTGTAGGTAAGGTTGCACCTGTAAGAACCGATAAGGGGTGGGAGTTTTCCTTGGATGAAGGTGGAGTTGATCCGGTACTAGGGATACGCTATCTTCCGGAAATCTATGCTGAGACAGATCCTGAATATCAGGGCAGAGCTACAGTTCCGACAATAGTTGATGTTAAGACGAGAAAGGTTGTTAACAACGATTATCACAAGCTCACCAACTACTGGGAGACAGTATGGAAACCATTCTGGAAAGATGGCGCACCTGACCTTTATCCACAGGAACTCAGAACCGGAATAGATGCTCTTAATGAAATCCTTTTTAACGAGATCAACAACGGTGTTTACAAAGCCGGATTTGCCAGATCTCAGGAGCAGTATGAGCTCAACTACAAGCTTGTATTTGACAGACTTGACTGGCTTGAAGACCACCTTAAGGACAACAGATTCCTGTTTGGCGACAGACTTACCGACTCAGATATTAGACTCTATGTAACGCTTGCACGCTTTGACACTGCTTATTACTTTGGCTTCAGGCTCAACAAAAAGCGCATAAGAGACTATGAGAATCTCTGGAATTATGCAAAAGAGCTATATTCTATCCCGGCATTTAAAAATGCAACGGATTTTGACGCAATAAAGAGAGGCTACCTTCTTGGTGCCGAGGAAAATCCCAACAACATACTTCCGCTTGGACCTGATAATAGCGTATGGGAAGAGCCAAATAACAGAGCGGAGAAATTCGGAAAACTTGTGATTTGAGGGGGATAAAAAAGTGGCAGTAGTAGATCACGTTACAAATAAAGAAGTACAGCAGAACGGAAAATTTGAAAGACAGCCCAACAGGTTTACCACACCTTTCGGTGATGGAGAAGGAGAGCTTCCTGTAGAAGCAGGCAGATACAGACTTCTGTGGGCACCTGTGTGCCCCTGGGCAAACAGATCGATCATCGTTAGAGAGCTCATGGGACTTGAAGATGTTATCTCGGTTGGAACCCTTGATCCCATAAGACCCGACGTTCCGTGGTCAGATTGGTCTTTTACCCTTGATGAGGATGATAAAGACCCGGTTCTTGGCATCAAGCTCCTTTCAGAAGCCTACAAGAAGGCAGACCCCGACTACGACGGAAGATTCACCGTTCCTGCGCTTGTCGATGTTACAACAGGCAAGGTTGTAAACAACGATTACTTTAATCTCACTTTGTACTTTGAAACAAAATGGGATAAGTTCCACAAAGAAGGCGCACCGGATCTTTATCCGGAAGAACTTAGAGATCAGATAGATGAGCTCAACGCCTTTATCTTCCACGACGTCAACAATGGCGTTTACAAGGCTGGATTTGCCAAGAGTCAGGAGGCTTACGAGGATGCATTCCATCTTGTATTTAACGCTTTTGACAAGCTTGAGGAGAGACTTTCGGAAAAGAGATTTCTCTTTGGCGACTACATAACAGAGTCCGACGTAAGACTCTATGTCACTCTTGCAAGATTTGATGTGGCATACTTCAACGGCTTTAGAGTGAATAAGAAGATGCTGAAGGACTATCCGAATCTCTGGGGATACGCAAGAGATCTTTATGAGGAAAAAGCCTTTGGAGGAAATACGGATTTTGACGCGATAAAGAAGCACTATCATCTGTGCTGCCTTGAGACCAATCCGCTGAATATTCTTCCCGCAGGTCCTGATCTTTCTATCTGGAAAGAACCTCACGGAAGAGAAAAACTTAGCAAGGATCCCGAACATAAATACAGGTCAAAAAAACAGATAAGATAGGAGAAAACCATGGACATATACAGAGTTACTAAAGATTCGCCACAGTGGCAGCATAAAGTCTATGAATATGCAAGAACCGATGCTTTTGTTTTCGGGCAGGGGATTCCTATAGAAGCAGAATATAGTCATGATGAGCCAATTGATGAAGATTATAAGGCAGTGATCATTGTGGATAATGGGAAGCCTGTTGCAGGTTGCAGGATTACATTTCCGGCAGATGATATCGGCAAGATCGGTAGAGTATGCGTTACAAGAGAATATCAGAAAAGCGGAATAGGAACTCTTCTTATTGGGGAAGCTGAGAAGTGGATCCTTGAAAGAGACGTCTCAAGAATTGTGATCAATAGCCAGGACAGAGCACAGGGATTTTATGAAAAAGTTGGATATGAGCTGGTTCCGGGCGTTGATCCGCATCCTTTTGAGAGCAGATTATCTACAGCATACGATGATATTCCAAGGGATTATGTACCCAAGAAGAATCCGCTCGGATTCTCATGTGTACTGGTAGAAAAGAAGATATCATAAAGAAATCTTATAACCACCTATAAGAACCATGTCTTTTACAAAGATAGCGGCCTCAAGCATAATTGCATTTAATAAAACAAAGGAAACGAGGAGTGAGGTATGGCTAATCTATTTGATTTCAAATTGGTATTTACACAGATACCGGATCTGCTCAGGTATCTCCCGGTAACACTTGAGCTTTCAATTATTTCGATGCTTATCGGAATTATCCTGGGACTTATACTTGCGATCATCAAGATCCGTCAGGTTCCGGTCCTTAAGCACATCGCAACATTCTTTATATCACTGATCAGAGGAACACCGATACTGGTGCAGCTCTACATCGCATACTTTGGAATCCCGATGTTCTTTAAGTGGTTCAATGCCAAGAACGGAACGGACTTCAAGGTGGCTGAGGTTTCAGGCTTTGTATACGCGGTAATCGCGCTCGGCATAAACCAGTCAGCCTATAATGCAGAGTTCATCAGAGCAGCTCTTTTATCTGTGGGAGAGGGACAGATCGAGGCAGCAAGTGCGCTGGGAATGACATACCTTCAGGCACTTCGAAGAATCATCCTTCCCGAGGCAATCACGGTTGCACTTCCATCCCTTGGAAATTCCTTTATCTCAGTAATAAAAGGAACATCACTGGCCTTCACCTGTGCAGTGGTTGAGATGACAGCCCAGGGCAAGATCCTCGGCGGAAGAACATACAGATACTTCGAAGTGTATGTATCTCTTGCCATCATTTACTGGGTGATCACTATCATCATTGAACAGTTACTTAAGGCAGCAGAGAAGAAGATTGCCATACCGGATCAGGTGGCAAACTACATTCCGGAAGATGAGGTAAAGGCATGATACAGATAGATGGACTTTCAAAAAGATATCACGACAATATAGTTCTTGAAGATGTTTCCCTAAACATCAACGAGGGCGACGTAATAGGAATAATCGGACCTTCGGGCACAGGTAAATCAACACTGCTTCGTTGCATAGACCAGCTTGAGATCCCGGAGAAGGGCACAATTAATCTTGGGGAAAAGACAATTGACCTGTCCAAAAAGAATAAGAAGGATATAAACGAGATAAGACAGAACACAGGAATGGTCTTCCAGAGATTCAATCTCTTTGAGAAGAAGACAGCTCTGGAAAACGTAATGGAAGGTCTTATCGTAGTAAAGAAAATGTCCAAGGAAGAGGCGAAAAAGATTGCGCTTGAAGAGCTTGCAAAGGTTGGAATGACAGCCTGGGCAAATCACTATCCAAAGCACATGTCAGGCGGACAGCAGCAGAGAGTTGCCATCGCAAGAGCACTTGCCATGAAGCCTAGACTCCTTCTTTTGGACGAGCCTACATCAGCTCTTGATCCCGAACTTGTTGGGGAGGTTCTGGATGTTATAAAAGAGATTGCAGGTAAGGGCTATACGATGCTTCTTGTATCCCACGAGATGAGCTTTGTAAGGAACGTATCAAACAGAGTTATTTTCCTTGATAAGGGACACATCGTGGAAGACGGAACACCGACAGATGTCTTTGAGCATCCTAAGAATCAGAGAACAAAAGACTTCTTTGCAAAAATGAATTTAATGAACCAGCCGGATTATATTATTTGATCATCATATCAGGAGGAGAGAAAAAATGGGAAACGCATGCAGCTTAGAGGAACACAGGAAAAAGACACAGGCAGGAGCACCTGCAGACGGATACACAGATGAACTTGCAGCAAAGTTCGCAGAAGAGGTGGGCGTTCCACCAAGACCAAGCGAAGTTAAAAATGAGATTGATGAGAGAGGCGCATTTGTAAGACAGCCCAATGCTTTCATTGCTAAGGCAGGAGAGGGCGAAGGCGAGTGGAAGCCTGAGGCAGGAAGATATCAGATATACTGGATGAAGGGCTGCAACTGGTCAAACAGACCCGTTATTGTAAGAGATATACTTGGCCTTACAGATGTCATCTACGACATCAGAACTTCTCACAGCGGAGAGACTAACAGATATGGACACGGCTTTGGTGATCAGGAGGGCTTTAAGGATCCAAGAACCGGAGCATACTTCCTCTCTGAGTTTTATCAGAGAGCAAACCCTGATTTTAAGGGCAGAGCAACAACACCTACTATCGTTGATATCAAGGAAAAGAAGGCAGTTAACAATGACTACCACAGAATGACCAACTACCTTGAGGTTAACTTCAGAGCTCTTCAGCCTGAGGATGCGCCGGACCTTTATCCTGTTAAGTACAGGGATGTCATCGACGAGTTCAACGACTGGCTCTTCCCTCACGTAAACAACGGACATTACAGAATGGCTTTCTGCCAGTCTGTTGAAGCTTATGATGAGGCCTTTGATGACTTCTATGATTCACTGGATAAGCTGGAAAAGAGACTTTCCGAGAACAGATTCCTCTTCGGAGATTACATCACAGATTCTGACATCAGATTCTTTGTAACCATTGTGAGATGGGATACAAGCTACTTCAGAAATGTAGGACCTACTAAGCACAGGATTGCGGATTATCCCAACATCTACGCTTACATGAAGGAACTTTACAACATTCCTGCATTCAAAAATGCAACATTTGTACATGACCTTGTACTTGGAAGAGGCGGAGACAGAGATGCTCTCTTTGCAGACTACAACGTAAGAATTTCAAGCCAGATCGACTACGATAAGCTCTGGGCTGACGATGGCAGCAGAGCTGCACTTTCATCCGATCCTAACGGAGATATTTACTTACGTCACCCTAAGGGAGAGACAGTAGAGGATTACCAGAGCGAGATTTCTGTTTCACACTGGAACTTTGAGTCACATGCTGACAGAGATCCTTCAGATCCAAAGAACAGTCCGCTCAGAGTTGATGCGAGCATCAATCCTCTTAAGGGTCTTTTAAAGAACGAGTAATGATTAAACGCCGGGAGTAAAACCATGGGAAAAGAGATTGCAGACAGGATTACGGATTCATTCATAAAGCTTGCTGAGATTGACGGCATAAGCTACGGGGAGAGAAAAGTTGCCGATCATCTTAAACGGATATGGAAAGAGCTTGGAGTGGAACTTCTTGAGGATAAAGCTGGAGAAAAGATCGGAGGCGATACGGGAAATTTGTTCGGCTCCGTACCGGGAAATGGCAGCCTTAAAGATGCTGATCCGATTCTGTTTTGCGCTCACATGGATACGGTATCTCCGGGAATTGGAAAAAAAATAATCCTCCATGAGGACGGAAAAATAACCAGTGATAAAACTACAGTACTTGGGGCAGACGACAGAGCTGCCCTTGCTGTTATTTATGAAGGCTACAGGCAGGTCCTTCTGGAGGGTGCTGACCATGCACCTATCGAGTTTTTGTTTACGCCTGCGGAGGAGACATATACGGTTGGCGCGTCGGCCTTTGACTACTCCGTAGTGAAGGCAAAGAAAGCTTTTGTTCCGGATTGCAGCGGTGATTTCGGAGTGTACTCATCTCAGGAGCCGACGCTTATTTACTTTGAGATAACGGTAAAGGGCAAGTCGGCACATGCGGGATTTGAGCCAGAGAACGGCATAAATTCCATAGCTGCTGCGGCGAGTGCAATCAGCAGGATTAAGCAGGGCTGGGTCGACGATCATACATCGCTTAACTTTGGAACCATTGAGGGCGGAACTGTCAGCAATGCAGTATCTGCACAGGTGCTGATAAAGGGCGAGATCAGAAGTGCGATTCACGAGGATGCACTTGCAGCGTTTGAGAATGTCAGGAAGGTATTTGAGGAAGAGACAGCTGCGATTGGTGCGGCGGTAGAGTTTTTCAGCGATATAAGGCTGAAGGCTTACAAGGCCAACGAGAACGAGACGGGAAGCGCTCTGGAACTATACAACAAGGCACTTTCGGTAATAGGAGAAAGGTCTTTTCCCAAGAAATCATTCGGTGGAAGTGACAACAACGTGCTGGTGAGGAACGGAATCGACGGTCTGTGCATCTACAATGCCATGCATGAGATCCATACGGTAAACGAGTACACAACTGTAGAAGAACTGGTGAAAACAACACAGCTCGTTAAGAACATCATGACGGGCTGATCACGGGAGAATATTATGCCTAAATATAAAGTATGGCAGAATGCCTGGAAGGACGGCTATGATGAGCCGCTTGAAATTGATCTTCCGGATGACTGGAAGGTTACATACCACGGGACGGTGGCTGATACGATGCCTCCGGCGCCAAAAGAGCTGATCCGGGACAGGATAAGAAATCCTATAGATTCTAAAACTTTGAAGCAGCTTGCAAGACACGGAAGTGAAGCTGTTATTGTCTTTGATGATCTGAGCAGAGGAACTCCTGTTAAGGAGATTGCGGAGGTGGTCCTGGAGGAGCTTGAAGAGAACGGAATCGATAAGGACCACATCCGGTTCATCTGTGCTCTCGGAACCCACGGAGCTATGACCAGAGTGGATTTTGTCAGGAAACTTGGAAAAGACATTGTGGAGAATTATCCGGTATATAATCACAACGCCTTTGGAAACCTGGTGGAGATCGGAAAAGACAGGGACGGAGAGCCGGTGCTCATAAACAGGGAGTTTATGGAGTGCGATGTCAGGATCGGGATCGGTTCTGTTTCGCCTCATCCCATGAACGGATTCGGCGGGGGAGGAAAGATTCTTTTCCCTGGCATTGCAGGCGCAATAACTACAAAAGCGAACCATGGAAGAGGTCAGTTTACAAAGTTTGGAACCCAGAAAAACGACTGCGGATTCAGAACGGATATTGAGAGCATGACTTCCATGGTGGGAAGCTTTTTCAAGATTGATGCTGTCATCAATGACAAGCTTCAGATAGTTGATATCTACGCGGGAAATCCCCTTAAAGAGTACTATTTCGCAGCCGCATCATCGGGCAAAGTCAACGCTCTTACACTTCCACAGAATCAGAATAATGACGTTGTAATAGTCAATGCAAATGCCAAATACAATGAGGCGCTTATTTCTGTGAAGATTGCTTCGCAGGTGCTTAAAAAGGGCGGAGACATTGTGCTGATAAATCACTGCGAGACCGGGCAGGTTGTGCATTATACCTTTGGCCCGTTCGGGAAGAACAGCGGAGGAACTCTTTTTAAGAAGTTTGAGGACAGACCGAAGATGAAGTGCGGAAGGCTTATTTTCTATACGCCGTTCCCGGATCATTTCACGAAAGCCCAGTTTGATGAGCCTGAAAAAGTGGTGCTGGCAAGGACCTGGAGAGAGGTGCTTTTAGCTCTTTCAGACCACGGAGAAGGCACCAGTGCTGCGGTCGTAAGCGATGGAAGTATCAGCTATTGGAAATAATAACATTTTCTTATAACTGCCTATAAGAACAGTGTCTTTTACAAATAAAGGGTGCTAATGGATAATTGCAATAACAAAAAGAGAGGAGATCATTGTTATGAAGAAAAAAGTTATTTCATTGGTACTTAGTTCACTGCTTGCACTTGGAGCACTCGCAGGTTGCGGAAGTTCATCTGATACAGCAGAAGTTGCAGGAGCACAGAGAGCAGAGGAGACTACCGAGCAGACAGCAGATGGGGCACAGGAAGCTGCAGATAATGCAGAGGCAGCAGGCGAAGTTACTGTGATTCATGCAGCAACAAGTGGAAATCCCAGACCATTTACTTACATTGATGAAGAGGGAAATCTCGTTGGACAGAACATTGAACTTATCAAGGCTGTTTTTGATAAGCTTCCACAGTATGAGCTTGAAATTGAAGTTACCGAGTTCCCTTCAATTTTCACAGGAATTGATGCAGGAATCTATGACCTTGGTGTAAACAACATTGCCAAGAATCCTGACAGAGAAGCAAAATATCTTTTCACAGATCCGGAGATGGTAAATCACTACATTGCAGTAGTTAATAAGAATATCGATATCACTAGCATTGAGGATCTGACAGAGCTTGCAGGAACAAAATATGTAGGCACCGCCGGAAACGATAAGACAACAGTAGTTGAGAAATATAATGAGGAGCATCCCGATAAACAGATTACCATTGATTACACTGAGGCTGAGCTTCTTTCACAGCTCTATGATGTTGAATCAGGAAAAGAGGATTTCCTTATCATCGATGCACCTATGTACAACGGCTACTATGGACCTGAGTTCAAGTTTGATGTAAATACCTTTGACCTTACAAATGTTAAGTCATCAAGTTACAGCTATTTCATCGTTGGCAAGGACAACACCAAGCTTGCAGAGGATATCAATGCGGCTCTTAAGCAGGTAATCGAAGAAGGTATTTCAACTGAGATTGATATAAAGTACCTCGGCGAGGATTATAGCCCGATCATCACAGAGTGATGGAGGATAGACATGAAGATAACATCTGTAGATATCATTAAACTAAATGCCCTGCCAAGTGCAGGCCAGACACCTGTAATTGTCAGGATAAACACTGATGAGGGAATATACGGATACGGAGAAGCGGGAGTATCCATCATGAATTATTCTCTTGGATGTATCGAGCTTCTTCGCTCGTTCTCAAGGTTTCTGATCGGCAAGAATCCTTTATCTAATGATGTGATCTATACAGAACTCGTTAATACTTTCTGGGCAAAGGGAAACGGCGGCGTTATCATGGCCGCCATCTCCGCAATAGATACGGCGCTCTGGGATATCAAAGGTAAGTTCTTTAACGTTCCTTTGTATGAGCTCCTTGGAGGTAAGTACAGAGATAAGCTCTGGTCATACGCCAGCCAGTTACAGAATGGCTGGAAGTATGAGGACTTTCTTGGCTCTCCGGGAGACCTTCAGTTTTTGAAGGATGCCTGCAAGAGCGCAGTTGATGAGGGATATACCTGTGTCAAGATCGACTTTGTTGCCAAGGATTTTGAGGGAAGGCACATAAGCCGTGACGAGGGACAGAATCATCTCTCTGTAAAGACCATGAGAGAGATTGAGAAAAAGCTTGAGGCTGTAAGGGAAGTTATCGGTGAGGACGTGGAGCTGATCCTTGAGAACCACTGCATAACTGGTGCATCAACAGCAATCCAGTTTGCTAAGCTGGCTGAGCCATTCCATCCGATGCTTCTTGAGGAGCCGGCCAATCCTTTGGATGAGCTTGATTACAAGAGGATCAGAGAGGCTACAAGCATACCTCTTGCAACAGGAGAGAGGAGCTACACAAGAAGAGGATTTCTGCACCTGCTTAAGAACGGATATCTGGATGTTGCACAGCCCGATCTTGGAAACTGCGGAGGTATCACAGAGGGCAGAAAGATCTCTGACCTGGCTGAGACCTTCGGAGCGCAGATCCAGACCCACACCTGCAACACACCTATCAGCGTGGCAGCAGCTCTTCATCTTGAGGCAGCTATACCTAACTTTATCATCCATGAGCATCACACAAACAATACACTTAAGAGATGCACTGAACTCTGCGTATACGACTATCAGCCTGTAGACGGATACTTTAGTGTTCCGGATCTTCCGGGAATCGGAAACGAGCTTTCCGAGAAGGCTCTGGCAGAGGCAGAGATAGAAATAGTCAAATAACGGAATGGGGGAGACAACAAAATGGGAAAGACATACGACAGCATACTTGAACTTGTTGGACGCACACCGATAGTGCAGCTTCACAAGCTGGAGGCGAAGGAGGATACGGTAGCTCACATTTATGCAAAGCTCGAGTTCTTCAATCCTACTGCAAGCGTTAAGGCACGTCCTGCTCTTAACATGGTTGAAGAGGCAGAAAAAGACGGCAGACTTAAACCCGGAGGAACCATCATAGAGGGAACCAGCGGAAATACAGGAATCGGCCTTGCGGCAGTTGCTGCAGCCAAGGGCTACAAATGCATCATCTGCATGCCTGATAATCTGTCAAAGGAGCGCCTTCTTACCCTTAAGAGTTTTGGAGCAGAGGTAGTACTTACCGATTCCAAGCTCAACATGGCAGGAGCAGGTGCAAAGGCAGCCGAGATATTAGAGAAGACTCCGGGCGGAGTTATCATGGGACAGGGCGGAAACCCTGCTAATCCCGGAGCACACTATAAGACAACAGGTCCTGAGATCTGGGAAGACCTCGATGGCAAGGTTGATATTTTCCTTGCTGCATCAGGAACCGGCGGAACCATTTCAGGAGCAGGAGATTATCTTCGCGAGAAAAATCCTAATGTTGAGATCATTGCAGTTGAGCCAAAGGGAAGCGCAGTTTTAAACGGCGGAGAACCTGGACCTCACAAAATTCAGGGAATCGGCGGCGGAGCAACTCCTCCTGTGACAAAAGTAGAGCTCTTTAACGAAGTAATTGATGTAACTGATGAGGATGCTTATGAGTATGCAAGACTTATTCCTCATCTTGAAGGATTCTCTGTTGGTATTTCAGCAGGCGCAGCGCTCTGGGCAGCAGTACAGGTGGCTAAGCGCCCCGAAAACAAGGGCAAGAACATAGTTACAATAATTCCCGATAATGGCGACAGATATCTTTCCAGCGATCTTTATGATTAATACTAAAATGTGGGGGCGGATAAGCAGACCTTATACCTCCCGATAAGCTTTCTTTAATTTTCAAAGCTCTTTTGCCGTGATAGTATCAATATATCAAAACAAAAGAACATAATTGATTGGAGGAAAAAATCATGGCAGATATAAAGCAGAGCGCATTAGAACTTATTGGGGGAACACCACTTCTTCAGCTGAACAATTACAGCAAGAACGCAGGAGCTACTGGAGCAACGATCCTTGCAAAGCTTGAGTACTTAAATCCAGCAGGATCAGTTAAGGACAGAGTTGCCCTTGCAATGATAGAGGATGCAGAAAAGAGCGGAAAGCTCAAGGAAGGCGCAACAATCATCGAGCCTACCAGCGGAAACACAGGAATCGGTCTTGCAGCAGTTGCAGCAGCCAAGGGATACAGAACAATCCTTACACTTCCTGAGACAATGAGTGTTGAGAGAAGAAATCTTCTTAAGGCATACGGCGCAGAGATCGTTCTCACAGAGGGCGCAAAGGGCATGAAGGGTGCCATCGCCAAGGCTGAGGAGCTTGCAAACGAGATTCCCGGAGCTATCATTCTCGGACAGTTTGTAAACCCTGCAAACCCTGCAATCCACAAGGCTACAACAGGTCCTGAGATCTGGAAGCAGACAGACGGCAAGGTTGACATCTTCATCGCAGGTGTTGGCACAGGCGGAACAGTTACAGGTGTAGGCGAGTACTTAAAAGAGCAGAATCCTGACGTTAAGGTTATCGCTGTAGAGCCCGCAACAAGCCCCGTTCTTTCAAAGGGAACAGCTGGACCTCACAAGATCCAGGGAATCGGCGCAGGTTTCGTGCCTGACACACTCAACACCAAGATCTATGACGAAGTAATCGCAATCGAGAACGAGGATGCTTTTGCTGAGGGCAAGAGATTTGCAGTTTCAGAAGGAATCCTGGTTGGTATTTCATCAGGTGCTGCACTTAAGGCAGCAACAATCGTAGCAAACAGAGAAGAGAACAAGGGCAAGAACATTGTAGTGCTTCTTCCCGACTCAGGTGACAGATATCTTTCAACACCGCTCTTTGCAGATTGATAAAGCTCATAATAGTTTCTTTTTCATAACATATTTAAGGTTGCTCCACGGCTCATTCGCTGTGGAGCAATTATCATAATTAAAATGAGTCACCGGGGACGTTTCATTTTGACTCATTTTGAGTCAAAATGAAACGTCCCCGGTGACTCATTAATAAAAAACAGGATATGGTGGCTATGGGAAAATACGATTTTGACAAATATATCGACAGAAGAAATACGGACTGCATCAAGTGGGATTTCGGTATGCAACGAAAGGGCAGGGATGACCTGCTTCCGCTATGGGTTGCTGACATGGATTTCAGGCTTCCCGAAGAAGTGATAAAAGACATCTCGGACAGAGTGCTGCACGGAGTATTCGGCTACACGGATCCGGGTGATAAATATAGAAACACTGTAAAAGAGTGGTATGAGAGAAGGCATGGTTTTACTTTTGATGGAAAAGACATCACGGTTACCCCGGGAGTCGTCTACGCCATAGCCATTGCCATCAGGGCATTTACAGAGCCCGGCGATGCTGTTATCATACAGCAGCCGGTGTACTATCCGTTTTATGAGACCATAGTTCTCAACAAAAGAAAAGTAGTAAACAATCAGCTCGTCTACAAGGACGGACATTATGAAATAGATTTTGAGGATTTTGAGAAAAAGATCATTGATAACAATGTAAAGATGTTCCTGCTCTGCAGTCCACATAATCCGGTGGGAAGAGTGTGGACCGTTGAAGAGCTGACAAGACTTGCGGAGATCTGCAAAAAGCATGATGTATATGTGTTTGCGGATGAGATCCACTCAGACTTTGTTTATCAGGGATTTAAGCACACTTCATTCATGAGCCTTGCGCCGGAACTGAGAGAGAAGCTTGTTCTCGGAACTTCACCCAGCAAGACCTTTAACCTGGCGGGACTTCAGGTTGCAAATATTATCATTCCCGATAAGGAAATGCACAGGTCTTTTGACAGAGAAAACGAAGCCGCCGGCTATTCACAGCCAAACGTCCTGGGAATGGTTGCCTGCATGTCGGTCTACACTAAGGGCGAGCAGTGGCTGGATGAGCTTTTGGAGTACCTTAAGGGAAATCTTGATTACGTGAGGGAGTTCATAAGAGAGAATATTCCACAGGTTAAGCTCATTGAACCTGAGGGAACATATCTTATCTGGCTTGATTTCTCGGAAGTGACGAATGATCACAAGGAGCTTGAGAAAATCATAGTTGATAAAGCTAAGCTCTGGCTTGATCCGGGAATCATCTTTGGCAGAGAGACCAATCTTTTTGAGAGGATCAACATAGCATGTCCGAGGTCAATATTGAAGCAGGCTTTGGAGCAGCTTAGTGAGGGAGTCAACGGGGACGGTTCTTTTTGACTCCTTTTTTCAGAAAAGTAGACATATAAGATGAAGTGGCGAAAAAGGAGTCAAAGAGAACCGTCCCCATTGACTCCCTGGGAGGAGACAAAGATGGAAAATTACAGTATAGAGACGGTCTGCCAACTTAATGACAAGTCGATTGCAGATCAGTGGGGCGCTCTGAGCTTCCCCATATATCAGTCGGCGACTTTCGCTCACAGGGGGCTTGGCGAGAGCACCGGCTTTGATTACACAAGAATGCAGAATCCAACAAGGCAGCAGCTGGAGTACGTTGTGGCATCGCTTGAACACGGCATTGATGCCATGGCTTTTGCCAGCGGAATGGCGGCAGTTGCAGCTGTGATGGAGCTCTTTAAACCAGATGATCACTTCATTGTGGATTCCGATCTTTATGGCGGAAGCATCAGGCTCTTTAACGAGATCAGCAAAAAGAATGGTCTGACCTTCACCACAGGCGACCTTAGCAGCGGGGATTACAGATTTCTTTTCCAGAATAATACCAAGGCTGTGTATCTCGAAACGCCCACAAATCCTATGATGAACGTTACGGACATTGCAGAGCTGGCTGTGGAAGCCCACAAGAGGGATGCGCTGCTGATCGTGGACAACACGTTCCTGTCGCCCTACTTCCAGAATCCGCTGGATCTGGGGGCTGACATCGTTATCCATTCCGGAACCAAGTTCCTGGGTGGACATCACGATACCATCGGTGGCTTCGTTGTTGTCAAGGATAAAGAGCTTGATGAGCGCCTACGCTATATCTACAAAACCACAGGCGCCGGCCTTTCGCCCTTTGACAGCTGGCTGATATTAAGGGGAATCAGGACTTTATCGGTACGACTTGACCGGGCTCAGGAGAATGCCTTCAGGATCGCTGAGTATCTTAAGACAAATAAGTACGTGACAAGGGTGATCTATCCGGGGCTTCCGGAGCACCCCGGCTACAAGATCTCTTCAAAGCAGGCTAGGGGCTTTGGCGCAATGCTGAGTTTTGAAGTGGAGTCAAAAGAGCTTGTGGAACATATTTTAAGGAGCCTTAAGCTCATCTACTTTGCAGAGAGCCTTGGCGGAACCGAGACCCTCATAACCTATCCCATAACACAGACCCACGCGGACGTGCCTAAGGATCTTTTGGCCAAGAACGGAATTACCGACAGGCTTCTCAGACTTTCAGTTGGAATTGAGAACGCGGACGACCTCATTGCCGATCTGGAGCAGGCTTTCGCTTCATTTAAGTGATACTTATAACAGGCTATAACAGATGTGTATTTTACGCAGGAACAGGCCTCGTGCATAATTAATTTGTAAGATAAACATGCACCTGAAAAGAGGTCTGATATGAAGAATATACTTGCTTTTGGCGATTCAAATACATGGGGACTGGTTCCCGGAACGAAGGAGAGATATCCCTGGGGAGTAAGATGGACAAGCCTGGTTCAGGAGAGCCTTTCCGATGCCAGAGTCATAGAAGAGGGCTTGTGCGGAAGGACAACGGTTTTTGAGGATGAGCTCAGACCTTTGAGAAAGGCTGTAGATGCGCTTCCCATGGTTCTTGAGAGCACATATCCGGTGGATGCGGTGATCATTATGCTTGGCACAAATGACTGCAAGTCCTTGTTCCATGCCAATGCGTACACCATAGCCAAGGGACTTGAGCAGTGCCTTAATACAATCAGCAGCTACGTTTCATCAGACAAGATCCTGGTTGTATCACCGATTCATTTGGGAGAAGAAGTTTGGAGAGAAGATAAGGATCCCGAGTTTGACAGCCGCTCAGTGGAAACCAGTAAGGATCTTCAAAAGTTCTACAGACAGGTTGCAAAGGAGAGAGGATTTAAGTTCCTGGCTGCTTCGGATTATTCAAGCCCCAGCAACATCGATGAGGAGCACCTTGATGAAGAGGGGCACAGGAGACTTGCCGAAGCAATCCTTGAAAAAATCCAGGAAATGAAAATAGCTTGATCCGCAGGCTCATGGATTTCAAGATAAAATACTACGCTGCGGGTATGTGTTTTTTTGCTTTATTGATTTAAAGATGCAAAGTGTGCTATCATGTTCAAAAATAATTTGGTGTGAGGAGTTTTAGCATGACCATACTTCAGCTGAAATACGTTATTGCCATAGATGAAGAGTGCTCCATGAGAAAGGCTGCCGACAGGCTCTATGTTTCACAGCCCGGTCTTTCAAGTGCCGTCAGGGATCTTGAGAGTGAGCTTGGAATCCAGATTTTTGAGAGAGTCCACAACGGTGTAGTAACAACAGCTGCCGGAGCTTCTTTTATTGCCTATGCAAGAAATGCAGTGGAGCAGTTTGAGAAGGTTGAGGACAAGTACCTTAACGCAAAGAACGAAAGGCCTACATTCTCAGTATCCATGCAGCATTACACCATAGCCGTGGATGCATTTATCGATACGGTAAAAGAGTATGATCTCCCCGAGTATCAGTTCTCAATCCGTGAAACACAGACCAGCGAAGTAATTGAGGATGTTAAGACCCTGAAGAGCGAAGTCGGCGTTATTGCCCTTTCCGATTTTAACAAGGCGACATTCAAGAAGATATTTGTGGATGCAGCTCTGGAGTTCCATGAGCTCTTTTCCCGTGATACCTACGTTTACCTTAGCAAGGACCATCCATTGGCTAACGCAAAAGAGCTATCGCTTGAGGACCTTCAGGACTATCCCTGCATGGTATTCGATCAGGGCGACAATACCTCTTTCTACTATAGAGAAGAGGCCCTTGCTACCTACGATTACAAGAAGGTGATTTCAACCAACGAAAGAGCTACATCGATCGAGCTCATGCTGGGGCTTGACGGATATGCTGTCGGCGCAGCGATGCTTGGTGAGGGCAAGACTTCATCTGATATCCATGTTATCAAGCTTAAGGAAGATGAGATGCTGACCTTTGGCTACATCACCAGAAAAGGTCAGGAGCTCAGCGACATGGGCAAGACCTTCGTTGAGAAGCTCGAGAGGCATAAGGAAAACTGATCGCCCTATAAGCTATATTTATCGGCGTCTATAAACCCCTTGTTATTGCACGGGTGCAAAACGGGGAGTATATTATAGAAAATAGTTAATAACTGAGGAGGACAATTATGAAAAAGAACGTATTGGCAAGCCTTGTACTTGCAACAACATTAACTCTTGGCGCTTTAACAGGCTGCGGAGACGCAGCACCTGCACAGACAACAGAGACAGCAGAGGCAGCTCCTGAGGCTCAGGCTGAAGCTCCTGCAGAGACAGCAGCTGAGGCACCTGCCACAGAGTCAGGTGATAAGAAGATCACCGTTGGTGCAACACCTGTACCTCACGCTGAGATCCTCGACAATATTGTAAAAGAGGTTCTTGCAGAGGACGGATGGGAACTTGAGACTGTAGTTTTCTCAGATTACGTGCTTCCCAACACATCACTTGAGCAGGGAGAGCTTGATGCAAACTACTTCCAGACTCTTGGTTACATGAACCAGCAGAACCAGGATGCAGGCCTTCACCTTACAGCAGTAGCAGGCATCCACATCGAGCCAATGGGTATCTACTCACAGAAATATAAGGCTCTTTCAGAGCTTCCTGATGGCGCTACAATCGGTATTCCTAATGATCCTGACAACGGCGCAAGAGGACTTGACCTTCTTGTTCAGAAGGGACTTCTTGTTTCAAAGGGTGACTTCGGTACAGATCCAAGCTACACAGAGGATACACTTACAAAGGATAAGGACGCTAACCCTCACGGATATGTGATCACACCTCTTGAGGCAGCAAACCTTCCACTTTCACTTCCTGATCTCGATGCAGCAACAATCAACGGAAACTACGCACTTGAGGCTGGACTTCCTGCTGAGTACCCTGCACTCGACATCGAGACATTTGATGATGAGACAACTGTAAAGAGAACCAACTTCCTTGTTGTTAAAGAGGGCAACGAGTCTTCAGAGAAGACACAGGCTCTTATCAAGGCTCTTCAGTCTGACAAGGTTCAGAAGTACATTGACGACACATACAAGGGTGCAGTTATCACATCTTTCATTGATGCACAGTAATTTTAGCCATTAGCCATAACATAATAATCCTACCAATGAGAAAAGACACGCTGCCCATTTGCAGACGTGTCTTTTTCCATATAATGCGAAGCAGTCCGCATTGTGGTACAATAGAGCATGTTTAGGGCAAAAGAGCTCTTATCAAATCAGATTGGAACGAGAAGAAATGATAACTATCAGTAATGTTAAGAAAACCTTCGACAGAACAGAGGTACTTAAAAACGTCTCCATGGAAATTGAGAATGGAGAGATATTCGGAATAATCGGTCAGTCCGGAGCAGGAAAATCAACACTGCTGCGCTGTATCAACGGACTCGAGACCTATGACAGAGGAGAAATCAGGGTAGACGGCAAGCTCGTTGACGTTAAGAACAAAAAAGAGCTGCGCCTTCTTCAGAAGAGAATGGGTATGATCTTCCAGGGCTTTAATCTGCTTGAGAGACTGGATGTTTACCACAACGTGGCACTGCCCATGAAGTTCTGGGGAATTCCCACCAATACTCCGGAGGCAAAAGAGAAGATCATGAACCTCATACGTCTTGTAGGCCTTGAGGAGAAGGTCCACGCTAAGCCCAGGGAGCTTTCCGGCGGTCAGAAGCAGAGAGTTGCCATTGCAAGAGCGCTGGTACTTGATCCGGAGATTCTTCTTTGCGATGAGGCAACAAGTGCGCTGGATCCGGAGATTACAAAGGGTATATTAGCTCTTTTGCAGAGGATCAATAAAGAAATGGGCATCACCATCGTGGTGGTTACTCATCAGATGGAAGTTGTTAAGCAGATCTGCCAGAGAGTTGCTTTCCTTAGTCACGGACAGATGCTGGCCATCGGCAAGCCCGAGCAGCTCTTCGTATGGCCCAAGGAGAGGGAGATCAGAGACTTCCTGCGTGAAGAGTCTGACAAGCTTCCTGCAACCGGAATCAATCTAAAGCTCTTTTTCTTCGGAGAGGGCAACCAGAGGCCTATCGTTACGCAGATGTCTCAGGAGCTTCAGACAGATTTCAACATCTGCTGGGCTAAGCTTGAGGACTTCAGAGAGGATGTTTACGGAAGCCTGGTTCTCAACATGGAGGAAAAAGACCTTGAGAGAGCATGCGCTTTCCTGGATTCCAAGGGCGTTACCTGGGAAGTGATCAAATAAGAAAGTAACTCATTCGGAGGAAAAATAGATGTTAGAGCAAATACTTAATCCCGCCATTTATCCAATTATTCTGCAGGCGTTTTGGAAGACCCTTGTCATGGTTTTCTGGTCAACGCTCTTTTCTGTGATACTTGGATTTATTCCGGCGGTAATACTTACACTTACAGCACCCGGCGGACTTAAGCCAAACAAGATCGTGTATGGAATCCTGAGCTTTATTGTAAATGTGTTCAGAAGCTTTCCTTTCATCATCCTGCTGGTTATCCTTATTCCCTTCACAAGGGCACTGGTTGGAAAGTCCATCGGTACAACGGCTGCGATCGTACCGCTTACCGTTTCAGCGATTCCTTTTATCGCAAGGGTGTTTGAGACGTCTCTTCGTGAGACCAACCCCGGAGTTATCGAGGCTGCAAGATCCTTTGGGGCTTCAAACTTCCAGATACTTATGAGAGTTTATGTAAAAGAGTCTATTCCGAGAATGCTCAATGGAATCGTGCTCCTTGTGATCTCACTTGTCGGCTACTCAGCTATGGCAGGAACTGTCGGAGGCGGTGGTGTCGGTGATATCGCGATCCGTTACGGTTATCAGCAGTACAAGACTGAGTACCTGATTGTGTGCTCACTGATACTTATCATATTTGTACAGGCTGTGCAGGCGCTTGGAAATCTGATGTACAAGAAGATGAGCTGATAGGATTTTTAGGTAGTTGCTTCTTTTGACTTTTCAATGGAGGTGAACTTTATGAACGCTAATATCTGGATTGGTATTTTGATTCCTTTTGTTGGAACAGTACTGGGCTCGGGCATGGTCTTTTTCATGAAAAAAGAGCTTGGTGGTCAGGTGCAGAGAGCTCTTACGGGCTTTGCCAGCGGAGTCATGGTGGCAGCATCCATATGGAGTCTTATTGTGCCGGCGCTTGAACAGGCTGAGGGGATGGGGGCTTTGTCTTTTGTCCCTGCTGCAGTAGGCTTCTGGATCGGAATACTGTTCCTGCTCTTTTTGGACAGTGTGATTCCGCATCTGCACATGAATGCAGAAGAGGCTGAGGGTCCTAAGTCCAAGCTTCAGAAAACAACCATGATGGTTTTGGCAGTTACTCTTCATAACATTCCCGAAGGAATGGCTGTGGGCGTTGTATTTGCCGGGCTTCTCTCAGGAAGCGCACCTGTTACTGCAGGTGGAGCGATGGCGCTTGCTCTTGGTATAGCAATTCAGAACTTCCCGGAGGGAGCCATTATCTCAATGCCGCTTCATTCAAAGGGAAAGACCAAGTTCGGAGCGTTTATGGACGGTGCTCTATCAGGCGCAGTTGAGCCTATCGGGGCTTTGCTCACAATATTTGCAGCAAGGCTGATTGTACCTGCGATGCCGTATCTTCTGAGTTTTGCAGCAGGTGCCATGATGTACGTTGTAGTTGAGGAGCTGATTCCCGAGATGTCCGAGGGTGAGCATTCAAACATCGGAGTTCTTATGTTTGCGCTTGGATTTACGCTTATGATGGCGCTGGATGTTGCGCTCGGATAATGAAGGCCGTGGCGCATTTGGCCGGGGCACACATGACCTTGACGAGAGCTAAGTTGGAGGATTTTGATGAGAGATTTTGACGCAGTGGTTTTCGACATGGACGGGATCATCTTTGATTCCGAGAGAGCCGTGCTTGAGAGCTGGTACGTGGTTGCTGACAGGCATGATCTGGGGGATATCACAGAGGCGTTTTTGGCCTGTACCGGTGTAAATGATAAAGAGACTAAGGAGATAATGCTCCGCCGTTTCGGAGAAGATTTTCCTTATGATGAATATTCCAAGGAGGCGTCCGTTATCTTCCATGAGAAGTACGACGGTGGCAAGCTTCCAATGAAGATCGGGGTAAAAGAGATCCTGACCTTCCTTAAGGATAGTGGCAAAAAGATAGCTCTGGCGTCTTCCACAAGAAGGCCGGTTGTTGAGGCTGAGCTGAGGGATGCAGGAGTTCTTGAGTTTTTTGATGAGCTTGTAACCGGGGACGTGGTTAAGAGAAGTAAGCCGGACCCTGAGATATATCTTTTGGCATGTGAGAAGATAGGTGTTGCGCCAGAGAGGTGCTACGCCATTGAGGATTCCTATAACGGGGTCAGGTCTGCAAGCGGAGGCGGACTTAAGGCTATCATGGTGCCGGATCTTCTTCCTGCAAATGATGAGATGAAAAAGCTTACGGAGAGCGTTCAGGAGAGTCTTTTAGATGTGATTGAGTATCTAAAGGGCGAATAATGGTGAAGCTTATGGATGATGGATTAAGAAGTAAGTACGAAAGACTTTTGGATATTCTTAAGGGATACGGAAGTGTGGCAGTTGCCTTTTCAAGTGGAGTGGATTCGACATTTCTTTTGCATGCTGCCAAAGAGGCGCTTGGGGAGAAGGCAGTGGCGCTTACTGCCAGTTCCTGCTTTGTGCCAAAAAGAGAGGTCCTGGAGGCCAGGGAGTTCTGTGAGAAGATAGGCGTAAAGCATCTTGTGGCTGATGTGGATGTTCTTGCTATTGACGGAGTTGCGGAGAATCCAAAGGATAGGTGCTATCTTTGTAAGAAGGCACTGTTTCAGGGATTTCTTGATACGGCTGAAAGAGAGGGCCTTTCGGCTGTGGCCGAAGGATCCAACGTAGATGACGAGGGCGACTACAGGCCGGGAATGAAGGCTATCGCCGAGCTTGGGGTTAAAAGTCCGCTGCGGGAAGCAGGGCTTAAGAAGCAGGAAATAAGGGATCTTTCCAAGGAGTTTGAGCTTCCTACCTGGAACAAGCCGTCGTTTGCATGTCTTGCCAGCAGGATTCCTTATGGAGAGATTCTTACAAATGAGAAGCTTCGCATGGTTGAAGAGGCGGAAGAATATCTTTTGAATAAGGGCTTTAAGCAGTTCAGGGTCAGAGTCCACGGAGATGGAGCGCCGCTGGCCAGGATAGAGCTCTTGCCGGAGGATATTGACAGGGCTATGGACCTTTCTGTTCGAGAGGAGATAAATGATAAGCTTCATGGAATGGGATTTGCGTATGTTGCACTGGACCTTAAGGGCTATCGCACCGGAAGTCTCAATGAAGTTTTGAAATGAGTTGTTATGGGACTTTTTCTGAATAAAGGACTTAAAAAGATAATAAATCCCCGGGCGGTTTCGGCACTTGCTGTGACAGGCATGGTGTCTGCACTTGCCTGGGGTTGCGCTTTTTTCGGGGAGAAGATATATACCTCGACGATATTTGCCATGGACACTGTCATGGAGCTGCAGATTGCAGGGGGTAGAGATTTTACGCCGGAGGCTGAGGAGTACATAAGGCGCCTTGAGAAAGAGCTGTCGGTTACGGATGCTTCAAGCGAAATTGCGGGGCTTAATGCTGACGGAGAGGGCGAGCTTACTGAGGAAGTCGGAAGCATTCTTTTGCAGGCAAAAGACGTGTGCGACAGAACAGGCGGGGCTCTGGACATCACTATTTATCCTGTGCTCAAGGCCTGGGGATTTACAACCGGAGAGTACAGGGTTCCTTCTGATGAGGAGATTGCAGAGCTTTTGCGCAATGTTGACTATAAGGGAATTGATATAGAGGTTGAGGAGAATGCAGCTGAAAGTACTGTTAAGGTCGGGCTTTCAGAAGGAATGCAGGTTGATCTTGGGAGCGTTGCAAAGGGATATACGGGAACTGCAGTAGCGGACATGCTTAGGAGTAAGGGCGTGACTCATGCGCTGTTAAATCTCGGCGGAAATGTGCAGTGCATAGGAAGTAAGCTAAACGGCGATCCCTGGAAGGTTGCCATAAAGAGTCCATTCCCTGATTCTGCTTCCGGGATGATAGGCGTCGTGGAAGCTGATGATGTTGCGATCATAACCTCCGGCGGATATGAGAGATACTTTGAGGAAGATGGAAAGAGATACTGGCACATCTTAGACCCTGCAACCGGAAGGCCTGCCGAAAACGGCCTTGTGTCCGTGACGATTGTTGGTAAGGATGGTCTGTTGTGCGACGGCTTATCTACAGCTCTTTTTGTTAAGGGGCTTGATGAGGCGATAGAGCAGTACAGGCAGTCAGATGATTTCGAAGCAATATTTGTAACTGAGAACAGGGAAGTATATGTAACGGAAGGTCTTGCCGATAAGTTTTCTCTAACATCCGAATACCACGATCTTCCCCTGCATACCATAACAAAATGAGTCACCGGGGACGTGAGTCAATGGGGACGGTTCTCTTTGACTCATTGCAGAGGCTATGAATGCCCCGCTGCCTGAGAATTTTAGCACATAATAATACCGGAGCCAAAGGCTGCCCGGGCGCCAAAAAGCGGCGCCCAGCGTACTGTCCTTTGACTCCGGTATTGTTATGTGCATTATGGTCATTAAGCGGGGCTTGCATAAGGGAGTGTGGCTCTTGCCGTGAACAGTGGCAGATGCCCAGGATATATAGCTGCCGGGACATGAAAAAATCGAGCACAAGGGGCTCCTTCCAGCTTGAAAGTCATGCTTCTAGTGAAAATCTGTTTTGCGCATGACTCGTGAAATTGGCAAAGTCATGCTAAAATACAATATTTTTTGTGAGCATGACAAAAAAGCTTTGAAATGTCATGCTGTAGAAAGAATTTCAAAATTAGCATGACTCTCAGGTCATGCTTATATCAGAAAATCGCTCAGCGCATGACTTTTTCAGCAATTTTATTCATGCTAATTTTCAAAAAGTCAGAAAAACATGACTTGGCCGGATTAGCGAGTCATGCGCATGCGATATTTTCCTACAGCGCATGACTGTGGCACAAAAATGAGACAAAGTGAAACGTCCCCGGTGACTCAAAAAAGGGAGTCAAAGAGAACCGTCCCCGGTGACTCCCTCGCGGAATTCGACGGGGGTGACGCCGAAGCTCTTTTTGAAGAGCCTGGTGAAGTAGGAATAATTGTCGTAGCCGACCTTCAGCGATATGTCGCGGATAGAGTCGTCGGTCTTTAAAAGGAGCTTGCGCGCAAGGTCAAGGCGCTTTTCTATGATGTAATTCTTAAAGCTCATTCCAGTTTCTTTTTTGAATATCTTAGTGATGTAGTCAGGGGCGAAGTAGAAGAGCTCTGATAAATGCTCTCTGCTCATGTCCTCTGTGAAGTGGGCATCAACGTACTGAAGAAGTGATGTCACAGAGGTTTCATCGATGTAGATGATGTCCTGGCTCTCGTCAAAGGGCATGGAAGCCATGTTTACAAGGCTGTCCAAAACATCCGGAATGTCTATAGGTTTTTTGTCAGAACTGATAAAGAACCTGGGCTTTGCAGAAAATTCCTCGGAAAGTGAGTAGTAGAGCTCGCTTACAAGCGGACGAAGGCCTGCCTGATAGGACTCGTCCTCCACGGGTATTAGGCCGAAGAGCACGTAATCCTCAGCTTGGTAAGGAAGGAGCACACCGTGAGAAATGAAGCTGCTTCCAAAGATCGACTCCATGATTGCTCTGATCCTGATGGCCATCTTACCTCTGTCATGCGAAAGGTTCTTGCTGCTGAACTGGATAAGGCATGCCACAAATGAAGACATATCCTCATCGAATCGTCGAATCCTTCCCATATCTGCAAGAAATGCCTTATAAGTAATGCGCCTGTCAATGAGATAGTCATACCAGAGCTTTGAGAGCGTACTTCCGGTATCGGGCTCATCGGATGAAACCTCTGCAAGAGCCTGCCTGATGATATTGGTCAGCTCCGGGTAGTCGATGGGCTTAAGGAAGTAGTGAAAACTCCTGAGCTCCAAAGCTCTTTTCGCATAAGAAAAATCAGCGTAATTGGTCAGGAAGATCGCCGGAATGGTGTTGCCCTGTTCACGCAGGATTCCCAGAAGATCAAGACCGCTCCCATGGGGCATGTCGATGTCGCTGAGCAGAAGATCCACAGTCTGGTTGGACAGGATCTCCTGTGCCTTGCCGATGTCATTAGCGGTGAAGACCGTGGTGATCCCAAGGCTCTCCCAGTCTATATTCTTTTCAAGTGCCGCAATAACAAAGCGGTCGTCATCTACCAGTAAAATGTTCATCTATTTCCTCATTCAAACTTTGACGGGGATGCGAAGAGTGATCCTTGCACCGTGCTCCTCTGTATTATCAGCGATGAGCTCAAAGGAATTGTTGTAAAGAAGGCTGAGCCTCTTTATACAGTTCGTGATTCCGATATGGCTTCCGTCTTCTGATACAATATCCTCGCCGTTTTTTATCTTATTAAGGATCTGCGGGTCAAAGCCCTGTCCGTTGTCGCTGATGACAATCTCCAGGATATCGCCTGCACCGTCCTCAGCATCCAAAAGCTTTTTTGCCCTGATGGAGATCTTAAGACTCTCGCCTTCAGGCGGAGTCGCGTGCTTCACGCTGTTCTCCACAAAGGTGATAAGAAGAAGCGGAGGGATGCTCAGCTGATTGCAGTCCTTGGGAAGATCCGTCTCATATTGCGTGGGGCGTGAGAGCCGCATATTCTGAATCGAGAGATAGTCCTCCACATGGGCCAGCTCGTTGATCAGCGGCACAAAGTTATTATTCACCTGGAAAAGATATCTGAAATACCGTGAGGTGAACATAAGCATCTTCTTTGCTGCATCCATGTCCCCAAGGCTCACCATGCTGTCAATCGTGGTGAGGCAGTTGAGGTAAAAGTGCGGTTTTATCTGCTGCTGCAGGAAGTGGATCATGAATTTGTTGTTGTCCAGCTCCGCCTCGTAAACATCAATTCGCAGCCTTGTTATCTCATGAATGAGATTTTTGAACTGATCGTTGATCTGATTGAGCTCCTGTACACGGCTGTCTGTGAGGACCAGTCCCTCGGTATCCTTTAGCGAATCGATCTCTGAGAGACTCTTGGAAAAGATCTTTATTGGAAGAATCACCTTCCTGTAGCTGACCAGAACGTATCCACCCATGATAAAGCACAGCATCAGCGCCGCTAAAAAGACGATGAACTGCAAGAAGAACAGCCTTCCGTAATTACCAAGCGCAAGAGAATCTATAGCCAGAGTGAAGGGAAGATCTGCCTCGGCGCCGGGGAAGATAAGCCTGTTATAGAAGTTTCCTCTAAAGCCGCCGGGGCCTTCACCTGTCCTGTAAAAGACATCTCCGTCTGCACTGAGTGCCTGAATGGAGCCCTGCTCTCCCAGATTTATTGAAGAGAGGGGAGATAAGATATCCTCCATGGAAACAACACATGAGAAAATGCGATGCTCGTAAGTGATGCTGTAGTACAAAAAGGCATTGTCACCGATCATGCATGGCTCCCAGGTATAGTTGGTTCCTACATCGGACTTGATACGCTCTTTTATCTTTTTATAAGTCTCATAGTTTACCTTCAGGTCAGAGGCATTAAAAAAGATATCCTTCTCATCCCAGTAAAAGAAATACATATACTCGGAACCTGTCGAGTACTGCATGTCACTTACGCGAAGGCGCAGCTCGTTACTGGCGTCCCTGAAGTCACCCATGTGCCCTGACTCATCAAAGGCATCAAGGATCGGGTCGTGAACCACGGTCCACTGAACGAAGTGCTCTATGGCAGAGAGCTTGTGCTCTAATTCATTTTGATAAATGTTTACGCTGCTCTTAAGTGCCAGATTGTTCTGCTTCCTGATCTCGGAAAAAGAAAACCAGCTGACCACCACAAAAAGTATCACCACCGGAATGGCGAGATAAAGTGTTTTGGTCAGCATCTGGACAACCGGATAAGAGCGCGTTCTTCCTGTATTTTTCATGACTTCATTATATAGAAAAGAGATTTGGCAGGCTATAGCTTTTAGATACTTTGTCCAAAAAGTGCTATGGGGTGAACGAAAAAGTGCTATTTAAAAAAATCTAAAAAAATTATTATCGATTCATAAACAAAAGGAGTGAGCGATGAATAACAGGTTCCTTAGATTTATAAAAAAGAATTATCAGCTGTATCTGCTTCTTGCACCTTCAGCAATACTGCTGTTCTGCTTTGCCTACCTTCCCATGGTGGGAATAGTGATTGCTTTTCAGAGTTACTCACCGGCGCTTGGAATACTGGGCAGTAAGTTTGTGGGCATGAAGAACTTCATGCAGTACTTCAGATCATATCAGTTCGCAGTTACAATCAAGAACACGTTGGTACTGAGTATTTACAGCATACTGGTTGGCTTCCCGCTTCCGATCCTTCTGGCGCTGATGTGCAACCAGATGAAGACCAAGATGTTTAAGAAGGTGTTCCAGGTTGTGACTTACCTTCCGCACTTTATATCAACAATGGTCATGTGTGGTCTGATACTCATCTTCCTCTCACCCTCAAGCGGACTGTTTGCAAACCTCTTTAAGCTCTTTGGAGCACAGTTCCCGAACCTCATGGCCAGCGCAGCAAACTTCAAGCACGTATATGTATGGAGCGATATCTGGCAGCACCTTGGATGGGATTCAATCATCTATCTGGCAGCACTTGCAGGAATCGATCCAACATATTACGAGGCAGCAACCGTTGACGGAGCAACAACTCTTCAGAAGATAAGATACATCGACATACCGATGATTCTTCCGACAGCAATGGTTCTTCTGATATTAAGAGCCGGAAGCATTCTTGGTATAGGCTTTGAAAAGGTCTTTTTGCTGCAGAACGTACAGAACATCATGAGCAGCGAGATCATATCAACCTATGTTTACAAGATGGGTATGCAGAGCATGCAGTACAGCTTATCAACAGCTATCGGCCTGTTCAATACAGTGGTTAACGTGATAGTTCTTTTGCTGGTTAACCTGATATCCAAGAAATTCACAGATAACAGTCTGTTCTGATAAAAGGGGAAAAGAGATGATCGGTAAAAAGAAATTTTCCCAGGACGCCGTGGTCAATATCATATTCCACGCCATCGCGATCCTGATGATCATAGGAGTCATTTATCCGCTCTGGTTCGTTATCATAGCATCCTTCAGTAATCCTGCGGATGTTGCCAGCGGTAAAGTATGGTTTTGGCCTAAACAATTTGATGTAAGGGGATACCAAAAGCTTTTTGAGCAGAGACAGATCTGGAAAAGCTACTTGAACACTATCCTTTATACCATAGTCGGCACTGCGGTTGCTCTGCTTGTTAATATAACTGCCGGCTATGCAATGTCCAGAAAAGATTTACCCGGAAGAAAGTGGATAAATGTTTTCTACATAATCCCGATGTTTGTCAGCGGTGGACTGATCCCGATCTACCTGGTTGTCAAGCAGTTTGGCCTCCTTGATACTTTTCTGGTTATGGTTCTGCCCTTTGCGGTATCCACTTACAACATTATTGTGGCAAGAACGTTTTTTCAAAATTCCCTACCGGAATCATTGTGGGAGGCAGCCCAGATTGACGGCTGCTCCACAATGAGGTACTTCGTTCAGTTCGCAGTTCCGCTCTCAAAAGCAGTCATCGCGGTTGTGGGTCTTTGGACAGCGGTTGGACACTGGAATTCATGGTTTAACGCTCTTATATATCTTCAGAATGAAGACCTGATACCTTTGCAGCTTCTGCTTAGAAGAATACTTATTGCAAACGAGTCACTTCTCGGAGCAGCAACAGGCACCATGGCACAGGAGCTCAGACAGCTCTCAGACATGATGAAGTACGGATCAATTGTGATTTCTACACTCCCCATTATGATGCTCTATCCATTCTTACAGAAATATTTCAACCAGGGCGTCATGATAGGAGCGGTGAAGGGATAAATAGTATACAATTATAGTTATGAGAAGGAGAGAGAAAATGCAGAAAAAGTATGGTTTATTGGCTGGCGCACTGGCACTGAGTTTTGCACTGACCGCTTGCGGAAGCGCAGCAGGTAATGCTCAGGCTCAGACAACAGGTACAGATGCAACACAGGCTGCTACTACAGCTGCTGCTCAGACAGAGAGCGCAGGTGGTGATAACGCCTACACAGTTGCAACTGTAAGATGGGCTGATTGGGGTGAGGATTATCATCTTGGATTCCCTGACAAGGCTGCAGAGGAAGCAGGAATCAGCCTGACATGGGACACAATCCTTAATTCAGACTGGGCTGACAAGAAGGCAGTTCTTCTTGCAGGTGGAGATCTTCCCGATGCTTTCATGGGATCAATCTGTTTCTCAGAGTCAGATGTTCTCACAAACACAGGATCATTCATCGCCCTTGACGATTATATTGACGAGTACATGCCTAACTTCAAGGCAATCATGGAAGCAGATCCTACAATGAAGGCTCTTGCTACATCAGCTGACGGACACATCTACGGACTTCCTTCCAAGAAGCCTTGCAGACCTATCGTTGCAAACCAGATGTTCATAAACAAGCAGTGGCTTGATAATCTCGGACTTGAAGTACCTACAACATACCAGGAATTCGAAGAAGTTCTTACTGCATTCAAGGAGCAGGATGCAAACGGAAACGGTGATCCTAACGATGAGATTCCTTTCGGACAGGGCTATGCTGATTCAGTTATGTTCTTCTGCCTTCCTTTCGGAACAACAATCGGTGCTGACGGAACATACATGATGGCAGTTCAGGACGGAAAGCCTGTTTACCTTCCTGTAACAGATGGCTACAAAGCAGGTATCGAGTGGATGCACAACTGCTACGCTAAGGGACTTATCGATCCTGAGCTCTTCACAGAGGATTCTTCAATGCGTGATGCAAAGCTCATGAACGAGACACCTATCATTGGTGCAGCTCCCGGCTGGACAGCTGATTCAACCTTTGGCGCAAACGCAGGCCAGTACGTTGCACTTCCTGCACTTGCAGGTCCTGACGGCAAGCAGTACATCTCATCAGACCCTGAGCACTGGAACTACTCAAGATACGAGTTTGTAGTAACAAATAAATGTGCAAACCCAGGTCCACTTCTTGCATGGGCAGACAAGTTCTACACTGATGATGCATCAATCCAGAACTTCTATGGCTCTTTTGACAAAGCAATCTCTAAGGCTGATGACGGAACATACACAGTTCTTGAGCCCGATGATGGCAACTCTGCAGATACATTTGCATGGATCCAGTCACTTCGTGATTTCGGTCCTAAGTATGTAGCTGACGGCTTCAACGACAAGGTTAAGTACGCAGGAGCAAACGGCGATGCAAGTAAGCTTGCCCTTGATAAGGAAATGAGCAAGTACGCAAAAGAGGCATATCCTAACGTAAGTTACACAACAGATCAGCTTACAACTCTTGCAACTCTGTTCACTGACCTTGATGCTTATGTAACAGCATCACAGGCTACATGGGTAACAGAGGGTGGTGTAAACGAGCAGTGGGATGGATACATCTCTACTCTTGAGACCATGGGATACAACGATTTCATCCAGATCCAGCAGGATGCTTACAACACATATCAGGCTAACAAATAATTAAAAAGCCATGTTTTTATTTTAAGAAGCCGGTGGAGGCCAGAGAAAGTCTCCGCCGGTTTTTTAATTGGATTTCTCGTTGGCTATAAGGTATACTCTTTAGGTGTTTTGACATAGGAAAAGAGATTTAGAAACAGAAAATGACAGAACAGGAATTTTTAGATAAATACGGATCAAAACTAAATGATGAACAGCTGACGGCTGTAAGGACTGTAGAAGGTCCGGTGCTTCTTCTGGCAGTGCCCGGAAGCGGCAAGACGACGGTGCTTGTGAACAGGCTGGGGTACATGCTTTATGTAAAAGAAATTGACCCGGCATGCATACTGACGCTGACCTATACCGTTGCTGCAACAAGAGACATGGCTGAGAGATTTAAGAGCATCTTTGGCGAGGATGTATCCGAGAGACTGGAATTCAGGACCATCAACGGAATCTGCGCCAAGATAATAGCTCACTATGGCAGGCTGATCGGAAAAACCTCTTTTGACCTGATCACAGACGAGAAGCTCTCAGGCAAGATCCTTACTGACATCTTTGTGAAGGTGATGAAGGAATATCCCACAGAGAGCGATATCAAGATGGTCAGGACACTGATCACCTACTGCAAGAACATGATGCTGGGCGAAGATGAGATCAGGCGCCTTGGCGAGGATGAAGGGCTGGAACTCCTTCAGATTTACGAGAGCTACAACAAAGAGCTCAAGGCCAGAAGTCTTATGGACTACGACGATCAGATGATCTATGCCTACAGGATGCTCAAGGGGTCAAAAGACCTTTTGGAGTTCTACAGGGACAAGTACAGATATATCTGTGTCGATGAAGCCCAGGACACCTCGAAGGTGCAGCATATGATCATAGCTCTTTTATCCGGAGAGCAGGGAAATCTCTTTATGGTCGGAGACGAAGACCAGAGCATTTACGGGTTTAGAGCTGCGTATCCGGAAGCTCTTTTGCACTTTGAAAAAGAACATCCCGGGGCCAAAGTTCTTGTGATGAACAGGAATTACAGATCCAGCGCCACGATAGTTGAGGCAGCAGATATCTTTATTCAAAAGAACTTCAGCCGCCATGAGAAGCACATGCGCGCCACCAGGGATGCGCAGTCTGAAATAAACTTTATCACGCTGGGAAAGAGAGAGTCTCAGTACAAGTATCTGCTTGAGGTGGCCAGGGATGCATCGTCTCAGACGGCGGTTTTGTATCGCGATAACGAGAGCGTACTTCCGCTGGTGGATCTCTGCCTTAGAGAGAACGTGCCGTACAGGATTAAGAGCGCCGACATGGCATTCTTTACGCATCGCGTTGTGGTGGATGTGGTCAACATGCTCAGGTTCTGCCAAAACCCATACGATCCGGAGCTTTTCATGAAGATATACTTCAAGTTTCAGACGTTCCTCAGAAAGCCTGATGCAGAGAATATGTGCAGGATTGCGGATGAGAGGCATATAGGAATTCTGGATGCCGCTGAGTATGCAGATCTTGGTAAAAGAGTCCTCGGCAACGTCAGGGCTCTCAGAACGCACTTCAGAAATATGGCAGGCGAGAGTTCTTATAAGGCCATAAGCAGGCTTGATAAATTCATGGGATACGGCGAGTATTTAAGCGACAACAACATGGATGTGGGTAAGCTCTTTATACTGGAGTGCCTTGCAAAGAACGAGCCGACAATCGAAGGCTTTATTGAGAGGCTGGATTTGCTCAGGCAGACTATTACTGAGGAGAAGCCAAACTTTAAGAGTAGGTTCATTTTGTCCACAATCCATTCAAGTAAAGGTCTTGAGTATGACACCGTCTATCTGATGGATGTCATAAACGGCGTTCTTCCCGGCAAGGTAATAAACTTCAAGAAGGCAACACCCAAGGAGAAGCAGGACTATGAGGAGGAGCGAAGGATCTTTTACGTCGGAATGACCAGGGCCAAGGATAACCTCAATATCCTGAAGTATTCAGATGCTCCATCTATATTCGTGTCAGAGATGAGCAAGATGAAAGAAGTGCCCGAAACCGAAAAAAAGAAACCAAAGAAAAAGGCAGCAAGTGTCCTCCTTAAGCCAACTCCGCTTCTTAAGAAAAAGAGGGCGGTGAAGGAGGAAAAGGATGTACCCGATAATCTTGTGATCGGGGAGAGAATAAGCCAGAGCAAATATGGCGAAGGCACAATAATAGATGTCAGGTGGGATGACGATGATATACCCACAAAATTTACAGTACAATTTGACTCCGGAGACGAGAGGATATTCATGTATCCGTTCGCGTTCACTACGGGGATGAAAGTGATAGATTAGGATGAAAAAAGGTAGTAATTTTCTTAGAGGTCTTTTAACAACAATAGTAATGCTCTCGGTCATGGCAGGTTCCATGTTCCTGGGATACAGATTCCTTAAGGCGTTTAACCCTGTGGCTGCGGAGAAGATCGGAGATGCTGCGCAGACAGCAAAGGACAAGACAGAGGAAAAACTAGGGATTGAGCTGACGCCTTCGGGGCAACCTGAAGAAATTCCGGAAGTGACGCCGGTGGACGAGACGGAAAAAGAGAGCGGGGTAAAAGTTGTAGATATTACGCCCGAGAAGAAGCCATATACCGGTATAAAACTTTACGAGACTGACGGATATTTTTTTAATGACAACGGAGAGGTGCTGACTAATTTTCATGACAACGATCCATTTGGGATGTATGTCTATTTCGATGCAGACAGAAAATACGGAGTAATCCTAAAGAACAGGAATTGCTACCTGGTGGAAGCAGACCTTACATTTAAGCAGATAGCAAGTGGCTGCTCTTATGCCGGTATCAGCTATGATGGTACGACGGTCTATTACAGTTCTTCTTCGGCAGGACTGTGGCTGTATAATACTGAGACCGGGGAGGAGACGTTTCTTTCAGATAACGGTAGCAGACCACGTATTTCTCCGGATGGTAAAACAATTGTCTATAATGATTACCTACCTGACAGTAAATACGGCGTTGTTATCGGAGGAATCGGAAAAGAGCCGGTTGTCATTGATGAGGCTAAAACAGGTATGTTTACTCCTTTGGCGGTTAACAACGGCGGTAATATTGTATTTTATGAGCTGTACTCGGGAAACGACAATGGTTTTTACTGTTATGAAAATGGTGAGTCAAGGAGAATCAACAAGGAATATGCATACCATTCTTACTTTGACAAATCCTGTGAGAAGGTGCTTTATACAGATAACGAAAAGGTATGGTACTTTGAGAGTGGGCTGGATGTGCCGGTAGAGCTTGCAGATGACATGCGTGAGATCGAGATAGTAGATGCTGATGTAAATCATACAGGTGACATGTGGAACGATGCTATTGTTGGTGTGGATAACCTGGCGGATGCTGTGATACTGGATTGCGGAGATAAGACTTATTGCCTGAGTAAGGACTGCACATCGGCTGTGCAGCTCAGAGATGGCGGATATGCGTATAAGTATGCCATGACTTCAGAGGGACCGACCTGTCTATATAAACAGGATGGCGCTACCTATAAAGCGGTATATAAATCCGGTGATGTTGACGAGACGATCATATCCGAGAAAGACAGGATTTTGGAGCGCATAGAATATGTAGATGGTTTTTCTGAGGGCTTTATTCTAAAATTTGAATATGACGAACACGGTGATGATTTCAAGCTCTATTATTTCAAAGAGGGTGAGGAAGATGTACTTCTTGATAATTGCGGTGAGGAAAACATTAACGGAGTGATCTGGGATGAGCTGTTCGGAAAATGCTACTACACATGTGATGGAGAACTCAGAAGCATTAATAAGGACGGATCACAAAAGACAACGGTTGCTACTGATGTGGACTATCTGATAAATTATGTAAACAGTGAAGAAGTTGCGGGCTATGAAGACAACAACGGTAAGTATTTTATTGTCATCAACAACAATGTATTCGAGAAGTAAAAAATGACTCATTTTCTTAATGAGTCCCCGGGGACGTTTCAGTTTGACTCCGGAACGGAGAGGATATTTATGTATCCGTTTGCATTTACAACGGGAATGAAGGTTTTAGATTGATATGAAAAAAGGTAACAATGTTCTGACAGGTATTTTGATAGCGGTATTTGTGGCAATCATCATGGTGGTATCGCTGGTTTTGGGCTACAGGTTTTTAAAGACTGTTAATAAGGATGCTGCCGAAAAGATCGATGATACTGTGCAGAATGCAAAAGACATGGCTGAAGAGACTCTTGCTACACCTCCGTATTCAGGACCGAGGCTCTATGAAAACAGGGGATATATTTTTAATGATGCAGGAGATATTCTGTCTGATTTCCATGTGATCAGAAGTAACGGACTTGATATCGTGTTTGATGCTGACAGGAAATATGGTGTACTTATCAATAATAAAAAGTGCTATCTGATCGGTGCGGATCTCAAGTATGAACAGTTGGCAGACAAGTGCTCGACTGCGACCATAAGCTTTGACGGCACTCAGGTTTTTTACGGTACAGCTTCTGATGGGATCTGGCTTTATAATACCCAAACCGGTAAGAAAACACAGATTTCGAAAACAGGAAATAACCTCTGCATTTCTCCAGGAGGCAAATCAGTTGCCTATTGCAATGATTCAGACCGTCACGAGATAACTATAATTGCCGGAGCGGAGAAGAAAAAGAAAATATCTGCACTCCAAAGTGAAACCGGGATATTTTACCCTGTGGCAATTTCCGATGATGGAAAGGTAATGTTCTATCAAATGACAGTAGGAACTGAAAACAGCTTTATGTGCCACATCGGAGGCAAGGAAATCAAACTTGCCACGAAAGAAGGACGTGACATGTATTTTGACAGGTCCTGCAAGAAAGTGATCTATAAAGGCAGACACGGAGTTTACTACTTTGATACGGATTGGGAAGAGCCTGTACAGCTTGTGGCTGTCAATGAATTTTCCAATACAATTATCATTGATACCGCAGTATCCTATACAGGTTCTATATGGAGAGGCAGCATTGTTGATACCTACAACCTGTCAGATGTGACGGCCATTGAGACTATGTCAGGAGTATATTGCCTGAGTGATGATTGCTTATCAACCGTGCAGCTCATGGAGGAAGGAACTCTGGACGAGTGTGCTGTAACAGAAGATGGCATCGCATGTGCATATAAGCTGGATGATTGCGTTTACATATCGCGCTATGAAAACGGAAGCATAGATAAAACACTACTTTTTGAGGATGCTTCAGGTTTAGATACAAGGATTTACCTGCATAAGTTCTCTGATGGATTTGTAAAAAAATTTGATTATAGCGCAAAGGGTTCTGTTTATAAGCTCTACTATTTTCGTGCAGGCGAAGAAAGACAATTCATTACTAATTGCGGAAGTGGAAGCGATGGTACCCTGCAATGGAATGAGGTTTTCCGAAAATGCTACTTCATAGCGGATGGAAAGCTGGTCAGAATCAGCGATGATGACTTTGAAGAGAAGATAATAGCCGAAGATGTTGCGGCATCTACTCTTTACCCTTCCGGATATGAAGCCGTTGAATATACTGATAATGAGGGGAACAGATTTGTTGTTATTGATGACAAAGTGTTGCCTGAGTAAAGGACAAACTGAGATGTCTTTTTCTTAATTAGAAAAATAGCCTCCTGTTATTCACTGAAAAGACCATTTTTATTGGTGCTCTTCAGAAGTAAACTCATATCAAAAGGAGGTGAACGCATATGATGACAATCATATTCTTTGTTTTGTTCTTCATGATCTTCGGCGGACTGCTTAAATTCGCATTCAAAGCAACCTGGGGCATAATGAAATTCTTGTTCTACATTGTGTTCCTTCCATTTATTCTTGTTGGAATGGTTGCTTACGGATTTGCTTTTATAGCTCTTCCGATTCTGCTGATCATCGGAGTTGTCGGACTTCTTAGAACAGCGTGATAATAAAAAAAGGCGCGGCCTGATGGCCAATGTCATTAAGTTAAGGGTCGCGAATCAATCAAAGATATAATAAAGAGAGACTGATAGCATTATTTCAGTCTCTCTTTTGCTTTTTATGGTATGCCTAATAGGCAGACGCTAATCTGCCTAATCATAATTATGAATTCAAGCACAGTTATGCTACTCTATATAAGAAGCCACGGAAAACTCTTGGCGCGAAATTTCGCTCCCAGTTCCTATCTGGCCGAATTGGCAAGAGGTTCTTCGAAATAACGGCTTCCAAAACTTGTAGCGTTGTTTTTCTGCGGTAATATAGTCTGCACATATGGA